>NZ_SSBQ01000002.1:820000-1177500 GCF_004795255.1 Streptomyces sp. RKND-216
CGCGAGGTTTCCGCAAATGCCGGTGAGGACGACGGCGGCCGTCACCAGGCGGGGCGGCGCGGCCAGGATCACCCGTTTGACGGCCGACTCGATCAGTCCGACCTGCTGGGCGAGGCCGATGCCGAGCATCATGACCACCACCAGGCCCAGCGGCGGGAACTGCACGAAGTTGTCGAGCGCCGACGTCAGCATGTAGACGAGGCCGTCACCCGTGAGCAGGCTGCGGACAGGCTCGGTCTCGCCGCTCTCCGGGTTCTCCACGGTGACGTCGAACAGGCTCGTCACACCGGAGGCGACGATGACGAGGAGGGCGAGATAGACGAACAGGATGAACGGGTGGGGGAGTTTGTTGCCGACCCGTTCGATGCCGCCGAGCATCCTGCTGGAGACATCGTTGGCGCGACTTCTCAAGGTGAGCGGCATGGGAACCTTCACTTTCGGATGAGCGGACCCTCGGGGACGGTGTTTCCGGGAGACACCGGGTCCGCTGAGCGGGGGTCAGAGGACGGTGCCGTCCTCTCCGGGTGCCGCGTCGCGGCGTCGTGCGCGGTCGACTTCGACGAGGCCCTGTGCCAGAGCACGGGCTCCCGTCGCTACCTGTTCGAGGTCGGTCCACTCCTCGGGGCAGTGGCTGCGGCCGCCGTGGGAGGGGACGAACAGCATGCCCATGGGCGCCAGCCGGGCCATGTGTGCGGCGTCGTGCCCGGCGCCGGAGAACATCGTGCGATGCGGCAGGCCCAGGCGCGTGTTGCCCCGCTCGAGGAGTTCCCGTATCCGCGTGTCGGCGGCGACCGGGTCGGAGGCGGAGAGGCTGTGGACGTCCGCCTGGACGCCGCGTCGCTCCGCGGCGGCCCGTGCCGCCTCGTGAAGCCCCCGGCCGCAGTCGTCCAGCCACTCCCGTTCCCCGGACCGGAACTCGACCCACAGGCGGGCGCGCCCCGGGACGACGTTCGGCGCGCCGGGCTCGATCTCGATCCGCCCGGTGGTGGCGACGCCGGTGCCCTCGTCGGCAGCGAGCCGCTCCACGGCCAGAACGGTCTCCGCCGCCGCGCAGGAGGCGTCGTAGCGATAGTCCATCGGGGTGGCGCCCGCGTGGTCCGGCCGCCCGGTGAACTCGACCCGGTAGCGGTCGATGCCCGCGATGGCGCTCACCACGGCCACCGGCAGCCCTTCGTGTTCCAGCACCGGCCCCTGTTCGATGTGCAGTTCGAGGAACGCGGCGACGTCGTCACCGGACCACCGGGCTTCCGGCAGGTCATCAGGCGAACCGCCCACCCGGGCGAGGGCGTCGCGCAGCGTCTCCCCCGCACCGTCGTCCAGGTCCAGGTGCTTCCGCGTCACCTCGCCGACCAGGGCACGGCTTCCCACGCAGCTGAGACCGAACTGGTTCGGCTCCTCGTTGAAGAAGTCGACGACCCGCAGCTCGTGTTCCAGGGCGATGCCCGCGTCGGCGAGGGTCCGTACGGCTTCGAGGGCCCCGAGCACACCGATGATGCCGTCGAAGCGTCCGCCGCCCTCGACGGTGTCGGTGTGCGAGCCGGTGACGAGTGCGGGAGCGTCGGTGCGCGCTCCGGGGAGGGTGCCGATGAGGTTGTCGACCGCGTCCCGGCGTACCGTCAGGCCCGCCGCACTCATGCGGGAGGCCATCCAGTCGCGGGAGGCCGCGTAGAACGGGGAGAACGCGCCGCGCGTCCATCCCGGCCGTTCGGGGTCGTGGAACTCCGCGAGGCGATCGAAGTCGGCGCGCAGCCGCTCCACCGAGCAGGCGGGGACTGCGGGGACCGGTCCGTGGGACATGAAGGGGCCTTTCAGGTGGTGCTGTACGGAGGTGCGGGGAGCGTCCGGGCCGATTGCTCGATCCGGGACGCGAAGGCGCGGGCGGCGGCGGTGAGGGCCCGGACCTCGGTGTGCGCGCGGTTCCCGTCGAAACGGTGCTCCGGCCCGGCGATGCTGAGGGCGCAGGCCAGCCGCCCCTGCGGCAGGACGGGTACGCCGATGGCCACGGCGTGCGGGTCGACCTCGCCACGGCTGACGACATAGCCCTGCTCGCGGATCCGGGCCAGCTGCGTGCGCAGCGTGGCCTTGGCCGGCGTACCGGGTGTGAACCGCTCCAGGCGCCCGCCGAGGACCCGGTCGATCACGTCCTGCGGCGCGAAGGCGAGCAGGGCCTTCGCGGAGGCTCCGGCGTGGAGTGGCCGCAGCGTCCCGGGCGCGAAGGACAGGCGCATGGAGTGCGGGGAGTCGAGGCTCTCCACGACCAGCGCCGAGAGGCCGGCGGGCACCGTGAGCAGCACGGTCTCGGAGGTCTCGGTCACCAGGTCGCGCAGGAAGGGGAGGGCCAGGGAGCGGAGGGTCTGGCCGGTGCCCGGGCCGTCCTGGAGACGGGACAGCCGCGGGCCGACGCGGTACGTTCCGTGCCCGTCGGCCTCCAGGAATCCGTCGTCGACGAGCCTGCGGACGAACCGGTAGACGGAGCTGGTGGAGAGCCCGGTGCGCGCGGCCACCTCGTCGGCACGTTGCGGCCCGCCGTCGACGACGGCGGCGAGGACGTTCAGCCCTCTCGCGAACGAGGAGGAACGCGGTTCGCCGGGCATCAGCCGCCCTCTTCCGGTGGTGCGGGGAAGGGCGCCGGGGCGAGGAAGCGTCCACGTCCCGCCGCGGAGCGTACGGAGTCGCCGTCCCAGATCACCTCGCCGCGGGAGACGGTGCACCGCACCCTGCCGCGGGCCCGCATGCCGTCGAAGGGGCTCCAGCCGGCGTTCGACCGCAGCCGGGAGCCGTCCACCGTCCACTCCGCGTCCGGGTCGAGGATCACCAGGTCGCCGTCCAGCCCAGGCCGCAGGTCGCCCTTGCGGTCCCCGAGGCCGAAGGCGTGTGCCGCCCGCGTGGAGAGGCTGCGCACCAGCTCACGGGGCGTCATCCGGCGCTCGTGCAGGGCCGCGTCGGCCACCAGCGGCAGCAGCGTCTCCACTCCCGGCCCGCCGGAGGCGTTGTCGAGGACGTGGTCGCGCTGTTTGAGGGCGAGCGGCCACGGGGCGTGGTCCGAGGCCACCATGTCGAGCGCGCCGCTGCGGAGCCGGTGCCAGAGCCCGTCGGTCTCCGCCGGGGTGCGCAGCGGCGGGTTGTACTTCAGCCGAGCGCCGCCGCGGACCATGTCCTGCTCGGTCAGGGTCAGATAGTGCGGGCAGACCTCGGTGGTGACCGAGGTGCCCGTGCGTCGGTGCCACTGCACCAGGTCGACGGCGTGCGGCGTGCTGACGTGGCAGAAGTGCAGGTGCACGCCGGAGGCCCGGGCGAACTCGAGCACGGCCGCCACGGCGGCCGTCTCGGCGACCGGCGGCCGGGAGACCCCGTGCAGCAGCGGCCCCGAGGCGCCGGACGCCCGCAGCCGCCCCAGGTTCCGCTGCACGATCTCGTCGTTCTCGGCGTGGACGCAGACCCGGAGTCCGGTCCGGGCGATCTCGACGAACGCGTCGAGCATCTCCCCGTCCGGAGTCCGGGGGAAGCGCCGGGGGTCGGTCTGGAAGGTGGACAGCTTGAAGCAGGCCGCGCCCTCGGCCGCGAGCTTCGGGATCTCGGCGATGCCCTGCCCGCCGGGCTCGACGGTCGCGTACATTCCGACATCGACGTGCGCCTCGCGCAGCACCGCCGCCCGCTTGTCGCGGAAGGCGTCCACCGACCAGACCGGCCCGGCCTCGTCGAACGGCATCTCCAGCAGCGTCGTGACGCCGCCCGCGGCCGCGGAGCGGGTCGCGGCCTCGATACCCTCCCCCGCATGGCTGAGGCAGTGCACGTGCGGGTCGACGACGCCCGGCAGGACGTACGCCCCGCCCGCGTCGACGCGCTCGGCGGCGGGCGCGTCGCTCGGCGTCTCGCGCACGGCCAGGACGCGTCCGTCGCGCACCCGGACCTCGCCGCGTGGGTACTCCCGCTGGGAGGTCACCACGTGGCCGGTCACGGAGAGGTCCGCGTCGAGGTCTTCCGGGTCGAACATGCGCCAGACCCTGCAACACGTGTCACGGCCCGACAACCGTCTTCCCACCCTTTGGGAATCCGCAGGTCGTCGCGTAGCCGAGGGGTCACGAGGGGTCCCGGGCCCGACACGGAAGGCGGCGGGTCGCGCCGTCGTGCGCTCGGGCGGCACGGGTCCTGCCCGCCGACGCGTGTCCCACGTCACCCTCCACATCGTGGACGTGATCGGCGGTCCCCGCGGCGGGCGCGTAGGCTCGGCAGGAGCAGCTGGTTCGCCCCCGTCCGCCAGGCGGGACGCGTCGCAAGAGGGAACCCGGTGGGAATCCGGGACTGCCCCGCAGCGGTGAGCGGGAACGACCGCCGTCACACGCACTGGGCCCGGCAACGGACCTGGGAAGCGACGGCCTGTAGGTGTCCTGACGGGACGCGCCCGCGAGTCCGAAGACCTGCCACTGCCCGTGCACGGCCGAACCGCGCACGGACATCCCGGTGACCTCGAGGGCGGGTCGGCGTACATACCAGGCGGACGACCGCGCCGTGCCGCGCGGGGTCGTCTCCGTCCGGTCCGTCACCTTCGCACCCTCGTCCCCTCCGGGACTCATAGGGACGTCTCGCGAAGGAGAACTCCGTGACATCGAAGTCCGCAGCCGCGGCAGCACGGGCCACCGTGTACGGCTACCCGCGCCAGGGTCCGAACCGTGAACTCAAGAAGGCCGTCGAAGGCTACTGGAAGGGCCGCGTCACCGCGGACGCCCTCCGTGGCACGGCCGCCGAACTGCGCGCCGCCAACTGGCGGCAGCTGGCCGCAGCCGGCATCCACGAGGTGCCGACGGGAGACTTCTCTCTCTACGACCACGTGCTGGACACCAGCGTCATGGTCGGCGCCGTCCCCGAGCGGCACCGTGAGGCCGTCGCCGCCGATCCCCTCGACGGCTACTTCGCCATGGCGCGCGGCACACAGGACGTCGCGCCGCTGGAGATGACCAAGTGGTTCGACACCAACTACCACTACCTGGTCGCCGAGCTGGGCCCGGACACCGCCTTCGCCGCGGACTCCGGCAAACAGGTCGCCGAGCTGAGGGAAGCGCTGGCCCTGGGCCTGAGCGCACGTCCGGTCCTCGTCGGCCCCGTGACCTACCTGCTGCTGGCCAAGCCCGCCCCCGGCGTCGCCGCGGACTTCGACCCGCTGACCCTCCTCGACCGGCTGCTGCCGGTGTACGCGGAGGTCCTGGCCGACCTGCGGGCGGCCGGTGCCGCGTGGGTGCAGCTGGACGAGCCCGCGCTCGTCCAGGACCGCACCCCGGCCGAGCTGAACGCGGCCGCACGCGCCTACCGTGAGCTCGGCGGTCTCGCGGACCGTCCCCAGCTGCTCGTCGCGAGCTACTTCGACCGTCTCGGCGAGGCCCTGCCGGTGCTCGCGAACGCGCCCGTCGAGGGCCTGGCCCTGGACTTCACCGGCGCCGGCGCCGGCAACCTCGACGCACTCGCCGAAGTGGGCGGGCTCCCCGGCAAGCGCCTGGTCGCCGGTGTCGTGGACGGCCGCAACATCTGGGTGAACGACCTGGGGAAGTCGCTGACCACCCTCGGGACCCTCCTGGGCTTCGCGGACCGGGTCGACGTCGCCCCCTCCTGCTCCCTGCTGCACGTCCCCCTGGACACGGCTCCGGAACGGGACATCGACCCGCAGATCCTGCGCTGGCTGGCCTTCGCGCGGCAGAAGACCGCGGAGGTACTCACGCTCGCCAGGGGCCTGGCCGACGGCACCGACACGATCGCCACGGAACTCGCGGCGAACCGCGCCGACCTGGCCTCCCGCGCCGGCTCGGCGCTCACCCGTGATCCGGCCGTCCGGGACCGCACCGCGGCCGTCACCGAGGCCGACTCCCGGCGCTCGCACGCGTATCCCGACCGGGCGGCGGCCCAGCGCACCCGGCTCGGTCTGCCGCTGCTGCCCGTCACCACCATCGGGTCCTTCCCGCAGACCGGCGCACTGCGCGCCGCCCGCGCCGACCTGCGTGCCGGGCGCCTCGACGCCGCCGGCTACGAGGACCGCGTCCGGGCCGAGATCCAGGAGGTCGTCACCTTCCAGGAGAAGGCGGGCCTGGACGTCCTGGTGCACGGCGAGGCCGAACGCAACGACATGGTGCAGTACTTCGCCGAACAGCTGACCGGCTACCTCGCCACGCAGCACGGCTGGGTGCAGTCCTACGGCACGCGCTACGTCCGGCCGCCGATCCTCGCCGGGGACATCTCCCGCCCGGCGCCGATGACGGTGCGCTGGACGGAGTACGCCCAGTCGCTCACCGGCCGTCCCGTCAAGGGCATGCTCACCGGCCCCGTCACCATGCTCGCCTGGTCGTTCGTCCGCGACGACCAGCCGCGTGCCGACACCGCCCGGCAGGTGGCCCTCGCGCTGCGCGACGAGGTGTGCGACCTGGAGGCCTCCGGCAGCGCCGTCATCCAGGTCGACGAGCCCGCGCTGCGGGAGACCCTGCCGCTGCGCACCGGCGACCGGGAGGCGTACCTGGCGTGGGCCACGGAGACGTTCCGGCTCACCACGAGCGGCGTGCGGCCGGACACCCAGATCCACACGCACATGTGCTACGCGGAGTTCGGCGACATCGTCCAGGCCATCGACGACCTCGATGCCGACGTCATCAGCCTGGAGGCCGCCCGCTCCCACATGCAGGTCGCCCGTGAACTGGCCGCGCACGGCTACCCGCGCGAGGCGGGGCCGGGGGTCTACGACATCCACTCGCCCCGCGTCCCCTCCGCCGAGGAGGCCGCCTCGCTGCTGCGCAAGGGCCTCAAGGCGATCCCGGCCGAACGGCTGTGGGTCAACCCGGACTGCGGCCTGAAGACCCGCGGCTGGCCGGAGACCCGGGCCTCCCTGGAGAGTCTCGTGTCCGCAGCTCGCACGGTCCGCGGGGAGCTGTCCTCGTCCTGACCGGTCCGCACGGCTCCGGGGCCGGGCGGCGTGCCGGGACTCGGCACGCCGCCCGGCGACGCCGGGTCAGCTGTCCTGGTCCGTGGGGCGGTCGGACGGGCCCGCGGCCGCGCGTTCGATCTGCTTGCGGCGGCCCTCGGTGACGCAGGGCTCGGCCTGCCCGCCGTGGAACCAGCGGCTCAGCGCCGCCCGGGCCCGGACCCGGCGCGGCGGACGGCCGGGAGCGGTGTGCAAGGTGCCGGGGGTCAGCGGGGCCGTGCCGGACCGGACGAGGATGCGGTACACGCGGTCGGCAGGCAGGGGCAGGTGGCGGGACGTGAAGCCGCCCTCGACGGTCTGGCTGACGCCGCCGCCCTCGATCCCGTCGGCCAGCAGGTGGCGCTCCCGGTCCTGCAGCGCGGTGCAGAGCCGTTTGGTGACCAGGAAGGCGAGCACCGGCGCCACGATCAGGGCGACGCGTTCGACCTGGCGCATCGTGTTCACGGAGGTGCCGAATACGTAGGCAAGGATGTCGTCCCCGCCGGCGACGAGGAGGACGGCGTAGAAGGTGAACCCGGCGACGCCGAGCCCGGTGCGGGTGGGCTGGTGGCGCGGCCGGTCGCACAGGTGGTGCTCGCCGCGGTCGCCGGTCAGCCAGCGTTCGAGGAACGGCCAGGCGTAGAGCAGGGTGAACAGCAGTCCGGGCAGGACGAGGCCGGGGACGAAGACGTTCCAGGACACGGTGTGCCCGGCCAGGTTGGTCTCCCAGGGCGGCATCAGGCGCAGGCCGCCGATGAGGAAGCCGATGTACCAGTCGGGCTGGGAACCGTTGCTCACCTGGGAAGGCACGTTGGGGCCGTACGCCCAGATCGGGTTGACCTGGGCGAGCGCCCCCATCGCCACCAGCACGCCGGAGACCAGCAGGAACAGTGAGGCCGAACGCACCGCGAACTGGGGGAACATCGGGATGCCGACGGCGTTGCGGTTGGTGTGGCCGCGGGTCGCCCACTGCGTGTGCTTGAGGTGGAAGACCAGGATCAGGTGGACGGTGACCAGTGCCAGCAGCAGGCCGGGCACCAGCAGGATGTGGACGCTGTAGAGGCGCTGGATGATCTCCTCCCCGGGATACTGGCCGCCGAACAGGAACAGCGCGACGTACGTGCCGACGACGGGGAGGGACAGCGCGATTCCCTGGGCGACCCGCAGGCCGGTTCCGGAGAGCAGGTCGTCGGGCAGGGAGTAGCCGGCGAACCCCTCGAAGATCGCCAGAACGAACAGCGTGAGCCCGATGATCCAGTTCACCTCTCGCGGCCGCCGGAAGGCGCCCGTGAAGAAGACGCGCAGCATGTGGGCGCCGATCGCGGCGACGAAGACGAGCGCCGCCCAGTGGTGGGTCTGGCGGATCAGCAGTCCGCCGCGCACGTCGAAGCTGATGTCGAGGGTGGAGGAGTAGGCGGCCGTCATCCGCACGCCTTGCAGCGGGGCGTAGGACCCGTCGTAGACCACCTCCTCCAGGCTGGGCTCGAAGAACAGCGTCAGGTAGACGCCGGTGAGCAGGAGGACGCCGAAGCTGTAGAGGGCGATTTCGCCCAGCAGGAACGACCAGTGCTCGGGGAAGGCCTTCCGCAGCAGTCCACCGCCCTCGGTGACCGGCAATCTGCTGTCGAGCGCGGTCACGGCCCTGTCGAGGCGATCCGCCCGCTGCGCCGCCCTGGTTCTCGCCCTGCGTCCGGCAGCCACGGCACCTCGCCCTTTTCGTCGTCGTCGCGCTCCGTCCACGGCCTGGACGCCTGTTCCCCGAGGACGGGTCAGGGCACCAGGGCCCCCACCCGACCGGGTGAGCGGCCGGGTGCACGCCGGGGTGCACGACCGGGACGTGCCACGGCGGCGGGGCGGGCGAGGGGCGGCGGGACCATGCGCCCCAGGCTGGCCGGACGGCCCGCCGGTCCGGGCGTGACCTGCCCGGCGGGGCGGCGCGTTGCACCCGACCGGCGGACCGGGCCGCACCGGACCGCCGTGCGGACGCCCGTGAGGGGTGGTCGACTGGGACGAGCGGCGGAGCGCGGCGTTCCGCCAGGTCACGGACGAGCCGGGAGAGGTGTGCGGTGGCAGGGCAGGCGAAGCGGTGAGCCACAGCGACGGGTCGGAGAGCGCCGACCCGGACCCGGAGAACACGCCCGGCCTGTCGCCCCGGGGTGAGATGCGGCAGGGCGACACGCCGCCCACCGAGGGCGGCACGCTCGACACCGGGCCGCGTGAGACGTACAACCCGACACGTGGCTGGGCGGCGGCACCGCTCGTCGTGATCGCGGTCTTCTGCCTGCTCGTGGCGGGGTTCTTCATCGCCAGGCTGGTCCTGGCCCTGTGAGCGGGAGGGAGGACGGCCGTGCGAGTGGACGGGGCACGCGTTCTGGTGGCCGGTGCGACCGGTGTGCTGGGCACTGCCGTGTGTACCGCGCTGCACGGGCGCGGCGCGCGGCTCGCCGTCGCGGGCCGGAACCCGCACCGGCTCGCCGGGGTCACGGGTGCCCTCTCACCTGACGGTGGCGGACCACCCCCGTCCCGTACGTTCGACGCCTACGACCTCTCCGGCTGCGGCGCCCTGCCGTCGTGGGCCGCGGAGGAACTCGGCGGACTGGACGCCGTACTGGCGCTGCCGGGTGTGGCGGGCTTCGGCACCGCCGCGGAGACGGAGGACGCGGTGGCCGAGCACCTGTTCACGGTCAACGCGCTGTGTCCCCTCGCCGTCCTGCGTGCCGCGCTGCCCCTGCTCGGCCGGGGTGGCGCGATCGGCGCGGTGAGCGGGGTCCTGGTCGAGCGTGCGCAACCGTCCATGGCGGACTACGGGGCGGCGAAGGCGGCGCTGAGCCACTGGCTGACGGCCGTGCGGACGGAGGAACGGCGCCGCGGCGTCCAGGTCCTCGACGCGCGGCTGCCCCACCTGGACACCGGTTTCGCAGGACGTGCGGTCGCCGGAACGCCGCCTGCGCTTCCCGCGGGGGTGCCGGCCGAGGCGGCGGCGGACGCCGTCGTGGACGCGCTCGCCGACGGTGCCGGCGTCCTCGCGCCGGGGCCGGAGCCGGGGCCGGGGCCGGGGCCGGGGCCGGGGCCGGGCGGAGGCTTCGCCACCCGGCCGCGGTGAGGCGCCCGCCCTGCCGTTTCGGTGTCCTACCGGCGGCTGCGGGCGAGGAGGTAGAGGAAGTACGGGGTGCCGACGGCGGCCGTCATGAGCCCGGCGCCGAGCTGGGCGGGGGCGATGACGGTCCGGCCCAGCAGGTCGGCGATGCAGACCAGGGTGGCTCCGAGGACGACCGCGACCGGCACGACCCGCACGTGCTGCCGTCCGACGAGGGCGCGGGCGGCGTGCGGGGCGACGAGGCCGACGAAGCCGATCGTGCCCGCCGCCGCCACCGCCGTGGCGGCGAGCAGGACGCCGAGCGCCAGGAAGCCGAACCTCCCCCGGGCCAGGCCGAGTCCGAGCAGCCGCGGGGTGTCCTCGTCGAGGGAGACGAGGTCGAGTTCGGTGCGCCGGGACACGGCGACGGCCGCCCCCACGGCGAGCACGACGGCGAGCGGCAGCACGTCGGGGAAGGTGCGGCCGTAGGTGGAGCCCGACAGCCAGGTCAGCGCCTTGACGGCGTTGAAGGGGTCGGTGAGGACGATGAGCAGGGCGACGAGGGCGGCGGTGCCGATCGCGCAGCCCATGCCGACGAGGACGAGCCGGTTCTGCTGGAACCCGCCCCGGGCGGAGAGCCCGAACACGACGGCGGCGGTGAGCGCGGCCCCGGCGAACGCCGCACCGGCGACGCTCCACGAACCGGCCATGGGCAGCGTGGTCACCAGGGCCACCGCACCCAGCGCGGCACCGCCGGAGACGCCCAGCACGCCCGGCTCGGCGAGGGGGTTGCGGGTCACGGCCTGGACGAGGGTGCCCGACAGGGCGAGGGCGGCGCCCGCGAGGAGGGCCGCCAGGACCCGCGGCACGCGGGTGTCGAGGACGAAGGTGAGGGTCCGGCCGGCGTTGGACTGCAGCCAGTTGGCGACGTCGCCCAGCAGCAGCTTGCTGTCGCCGAGCAGGACTGCGGCGAGCGTCACGCCGACGAGCACCACCACCGCGGCGGTCGTGGTGGCCAGGAAGGCGGTGCGGCTGCGGATGCGGAGCCGGTCGACCTCGGTGGCACCGCCGGTGTCGCGGCCGCGCGTCGCCATCACGACGAGAAAGGCGGCGCCGAGGAGGCTGGTGACGATGCCGGTGGGGACGGCGACGGCGAGGTCGCCCGGCACGGCCGCGCGCAGCGCCACGTCCGAGCCGAGCACCAGCACGCCGCCGACCAGTCCGGCGACCGGCATGCTCGTCCACGGCCGGTTGAACGAGCGGAACCGGCGCCCGAGGAGGCGGACCAGTGCGGGGGCGCACAGGCCGACGAAGCCGATGGCTCCGGCCAGGGTGACGGAGGCGGCGGCCAGCAGCACCGCGAGCACCACCGTCGTGACGCGGGTGGCACGGACGGGGACGCCGAGGCCGCGCGCGGCGTCGTCGCCGAGGGAGAGGGCGTCGATGCGGCGGCTGAGCAGCAGCAGCCCGGCGAGGCCGACAAGGACGAGCGGCACCATCTGCACCACGCCGTCGAAGCCGTTCTGGGCGATGCTGCCCTGGTTCCACGCGTACAGGCCGGCGGTCTGCTCGGGGAAGAGCAGGAGCAGCGCCTCGGTGAGGGCGATGAGGCCGAGGGTGAGGGCGCTGCCCGCGAGGACGAGCCGCACGGTGCCGGCGCCGAGGCCGGACAGGCCGAGGACGACGGTGGCGGCCAGGAGTCCGCCGGCGAAGGCGACCCCGGAGGAGGCGAACAGCGGCAGCGTGAGGCCGGTGGCGGCGGCCACGCCGAGCGCGAGGTAGGAGCCCGCGTTGACGGCGAGGGTGTCGGGTGAGGCGAGCACGTTGCGGCTGATCGCCTGGAGGGCGGCGCCCGCCGCGCCGAGGGCGGCGCCGACGAGCAGGCCGGCGGTCATCCGGGGCAGCCGGGAGGCGATGACGACGGAGGCGTCGCCGGGTTCGGCACGGCCGGTGAGCGCCTTCCAGACTTCGGCCGGGCCGACCGCGGCGGTGCCCTGCGTGAGGTCGGCGAGCGCGAGGGTGGCGAGGGTCAGGACCAGCGCGGCCGTCACCGCGGCCGTGCCCGTACGCCGGGTCTTCGAGTCGCCGGGGGGCGTGCGGGTGGCGGGAGGGGTTGCGGTGACGGCCATGCTGCTACTTCGTCAGCGCCTCGACGAGGGCGTCGATGTACGCCTCCATCGACTCGGTGCCGCCGAACATCCAGATGCCGTCGGGCAGCCGGTGCACGTTGCCGGCCTTCACGAACGGCAGGGCCTTCCAGACGGCGTTGTCGGCGAGTTCGTCGGTGAAGGGCGTGCTGGCCTCGTCGCCGTCGCTGCCGATGTGGGCGAAGTGCACGTCGTCGCCGAGCGTGGTGAGCCCTTCGACGTCGGTGGCCCCGAGTCCGTAGGCCTCGTCGCCCTTCATCCTCCAGGCGTTCTCCAGGCCGACCTTCTCGTTGACCTCGCCGATGAGGGAGCGGGAGGTGAACGGCCGGACGGAGACCTGGTTGGAGGTCACGTAGCCGTCGGCGAAGGCGAAGGACGCGCCGCCGAGTCCGGCCTCGTCCAGCGCCTTCCTCCCCTCGGCGATCTTCGCCTCGAAGTCGGCCTTGAGCGTGTCGGCCTTGTCGGTGGTGCCGGTGGCCTTGGCGATGAGGTCGAGGTTCCGAGTCATCCGGTCGATCTGACCGGAGGCGTCGGCGGAGCGCACCGTCAGGACGGGCGCGACCTCGCGCAGCTGCTTGACCGCGGACGGCTGGAGGTCGGTGGTGGCGACGATGAGGTCCGGCTTGAGCGAGGCGATTCCGTCCATGCTGGGCTCGCCGCGGACGCCGACGTCCTTGGGGTCGTTCTCCAGCGGGACGACGGTGTCCCAGGTGTTGTAGCCCTTGACGTCGGCAACGCCAACCGGGTCGATGCCCAGGGAGACGAGGTGCTCGACGACGTTCCACTCGGTGCCGACCACGCGTTCGGCGGGGCCGTCGAGGATGACCTTCTTGCCCTGGGCGTCGGTGAGGACGAGGGACTCGCCGGACTTCTTCGCGTCGTCGGCGGCGGGCTCGGTGGTGCCGCAGGCGGTCAGGGTGAGGGCGGCGGTGGCCGCCGCCGCGGCGAGGAGGAGGCGTCTCATGAGGGTGTGGTGAGCCTTTCGCTTCGGGTGTGGTGGCGGCCGACGGCACGGGTGCGCAGGTGGCCGGTCAGGGGGTCCGCGGCGACCTCGACGCGGATGCCGTAGGTCTCCGTGAGGCGTTCGGGGGTCAGGACGTCCTCGGGGGGTCCGTCCGCGACGATCCGTCCCTCGTGGAGCAGCACGATCCGGTCGGCGACCGCGGCCGCCTGGTCGAGGTCGTGCAGGACGACGCCGACGGCGATGTCGTGGACGTCCGCGAGGTCGCGGATGAGGTCGAGGAGTTCGACCTGATAGCGCAGGTCGAGGTAGGTCGTCGGTTCGTCGAGCAGGAGGACGCCGGTCTCCTGGGCGAGGCAGCCGGCGAGCCAGACGCGCTGGAGCTGTCCTCCGGAGAGGTGTTCGGCGCCTCGTTCGGCGAGTTCCTCGACGCCGGTCAGCCGGAGGGCCCGGTCCACGGCCGCCCGGCCGCGCGGGTCGGCCCTGCCCCAGCGCCCCCGGTACGGGTAGCGGCCGAACTCCACGACGTCCCGTACCGACAGGCCGCTGGGCGCGGCGCGGCCCTGGGTGAGCAGGGCCACCTGCCGGGAGAACTCGCGGGGGCTCAGCGCGAAGCCGTCGGTGTCGGCGTCGATGGTGAGCGTGCCCTGCCGGGGCCGCTGCAGGCGGGCGAGGGTCCGCAGCAGCGTCGACTTCCCGCTGCCGTTCGGGCCGACCAGGACGGTGACCTCGCCGAGCGGCAGAGCGACCGACGCGTCGTGCACGACGTCGACGGCGTCGTAGGCGACGGTCAGGTCCGCGGCCGACAGCGCGTGACCGCGGACGGACGGGGCCTCGGGGGTCTCTTCACCAGCTTTCACGCAGATAAGGCTAGCCTCACCTAAACGGACCGAGGAATCCGGGGGTGCCGCACGTTTCCGCCTTCCGGATCGTCGCGGCGCTGTGGAGCATGCAGCCGGTTCGACCCTCTTGTCCAGAAGCGCCGTCGCCGGAGGGCCCCGGCGGGATTCCGTCCACGACCCCCGGGCACCCCAGGGCACCCGGGCTTACGCGGTGGAGCGGTCGAGCACGCAGTCGCCGCAGGTGCTTCCGCCGACGCGGTAGTACAGGCAGCAGCTGCGGCGGCGGAACGCCACCACCTCGCCGCCGCGGGTGGCGAGCCGGCCCGTCCCGGCGAGCGGCTCGCGGTCCAGCAGCGCCCGCGCCCAGGTCAGCGGAGGGAAGTCCGGGTGCGGCAGCTGCGCGTGGAGCACGCGCAGCGTGCCCACGAGCGCCGAGGCCGCGTTGCCCCACAGGACCTGGGGGGAGAGCCGGAAGACGCGCCGCATCTCGTCGGCGAGCGGCGCGAGGTGGCCCTCCACCACGATTTCGTGGAGCGTGTCGGCGGGGTCGCCCGGGACGGCGGCGACCGGGTCCACAAGCCACAGCGCGAGCGGCCCGGAGGGCACGGCCCGCCACCAGAGGCGTTCGGGGGACAGGTCGGGCACCCGGCCGGCGAGCGCGGCCGTGCCCAGCGCGACCGACCACAGCCGGGACGCCAGCCCGAGATGCAGGGTGGAGGCCGAGACCCGGACGTCACCGGTGCCCATCCGCCGCCCCACGTCGGCCACTGCTTCGGCCAGGAGCACCGGATCGGCGTACAGCCGGGCGAGCGGCAGGAAGCCAGCGGCGTCCGCCCGCGGCCCGGTGCCGATGGCGAAGTAGGGGCCGATCGCGGAGGTCCGTCCCAGCACGTCATCGGTCAACACTCCGCCAGCCTCGCACGGAGCCACTGCGTACAGAAGCGCGCCTCACCGCGGTTCAGCGCATCTCCTGGTTGTCGCGTACATGCCTACGTGCTTTCCTTGCGGGGCTCATCCCGGTCGACTCCCCCGGTCCACCCGGCGGGAGTGGACGAGACCTCACGGAAGGAGAACACGTATGCGTGGGAGACGACGCAGACGTCCGGTCCTGACAGGCGCCCTGGCACTCCTGGTCGCCCTCGGCGTGACCACCGGTTCCGGAGCGGCCACCGCGTCCGACGCGAGCTCTGCGGGGAAGGCTCCGGGCCAGGGGGTCTCCTGGCGTGCGGAGTTGGGTGTGCGGGGCGGTGACGACGTGGGCGTGCGTTTCGCGGACGGTGCGTTGCGGTTGCGTGCGGAGGGGGTGCGTCCGGCGTCGGCCGGGGGTGAGGGCGCGCAGGGTGCGGCGGTGCTGCCCGTGCGCGACCTGGGCCGTGCGGTGCACCGGGTGTCGGTGGATCTGGAGGCGCGGACGCCGCAGGGCACGCGGGTCGCGGTCGATGTGCGCGGGCGCGGCGCGGGCGGCGTGTGGACGGAGTGGCGGGAGGCGGCGGCCGGTGCGCCGGCGCTGCTGCCGCGTGCGGCGTCCTCGGTGCAGGCGCGGGTGACCCTGTTCGGGGTGGCCGGCGGTGGGGTGAGCCCGGTGGTGGAGGAGTTGCGGCTGTCGGCGGAGGCGGTGCCGGCCTCGGAGCGGGCGAAGGAGCGGCCGCGGGCGGCTGCGGCGTTCTCCGCGACGGTGTTCGCGACCCGTGAGGGTCTGGTGGGGCACACCACGGCCAACGGTCATGTCATCCAGCCCAACGACCACTTCGTGGCGCTGCCCTCGCGGCGGGGTCTGTCGCCGAAGGGCAGCCACGAGTACTCGGTGCGGGTGTGCGGCCCGGCGCGCTGCGAGACGGCGCCGGTGTGGGACGTCGGCCCGTGGAACACCAAGGACGACTACTGGAACCCGTCCTCCGTGCGGGAGATGTGGAAGGACCTGCCCCAGGGCAAGCCCGAGGCGCAGGCCGCCTACCAGGACAACTACAACGGCGGCGCCGACGAGTTCGGCCGCCAGGTCGCCAACCCGGCGGGCATCGACCTCGCCGACGGCACCTTCTACAACGTCGGCCTCAACAACAACGGCTGGGTCACCGTCACCTACCTGTGGACCGACGGCGGCGGAGGCACCCCTCAGCTGAGCTTCCCCTCCTACAGCACCCTGCGCGACGGCTCCAGCGGCCCGCAGGTGAGCGCCGCCCAGCACCTGCTGAACACGAACGGATTCGACGCGGGCGCCGTCGACGGCGCCTTCGGGCCCAACACCGAGAGTGCCGTGCGGGCCTTCCAGCAGAGCCGGAGCCTGTCCGTCGACGGCGTGGTCGGCTCCAAGACCTGGACCGCGCTCCTCTCCGCAGGCAGCAAGCCCGTCCTGCGGCAGGGCGACAGTGGCGCGGCGGTGGAACGGCTGCAGCGCGCGCTGACGGCCGCGCTCGGACGCACCGTGGATGCCGACGGCGCCTTCGGGCCGAACACCGACGACGCGGTCCGCGACTACCAGAGCAGCCGCGGGCTCGGGGTCGACGGGATCGTCGGCAGCGGGACCTGGGGCGCCCTGCAAGCAGGCAGGTGACCGCCGCCCGGCCGCAGGCCCTCACGTCCTGCGGCCGGGCCCGGCACACCGGGAGGTCCACCGGGACGGCGCCCATACAGCTGACGCTGTACCAGTGGCGCGACTGGACCCTGTCGATGACGTGCCGTAACCATGGGACTCCGGAGTGGGTTGACGGAGTACCGGGCAGGGCACGGAGAGGCGGGGCCGCGATGGGGACGATCGACCACTGCACCACCAGTGCGTCGGAGCTGTCGGACAGCCTCAGGACCTTCGGCGCGGTGCTGAAGGCGCTGCGCGACGAAGCGCGCCTCACCCAGGAGGAGTTCGCGCCGCGGGTCAGCTACTCCTCCGCCTACATCGCGAAGATCGAGCAGGGAAAGCGCTTCCCGCCGAGGGAGTTGGTGGAGCGCTCGGAGGACGTGCTCGGCCCCCTCGCCGCCCGGGTCCTCGCTGCCGCGGCGCGCAGCCTCACCCGCCGAGTGGGACTGGCCTCGTGGTTCCAGCACTGGGCCGCCATCGAGGAGGAGGCGGTGTCCCTCTACGCGTACGAGTGCGGTGTCGTGCCGGGCATGCTCCAGCCGGAGAAGTACATCCGGGAGATCTTCGCGCGGCGGCTTCCACCCCTCACCGACGAGCAGTCGGAGAATCAGGTGGCCGCCCGCCTGGCCCGGCAGCAGCTCCTGACCGAGCGCCCCAACACCACGTTCTGCTTCGTCATCGAGGAAGCGCTGCTGGCCCGTGGCTTCGGTGGGCCCGAGGTCACACGAGCGCTCCTCGACCACCTCCTGCACATGGGCTCCCGCCGCAACGTGGAGATCTCCGTGATGCCGTTGCGGCAGGAGGACCACTCGGGATTCGAGGGGCCGATGTACCTCGCCGAGACTCCTGACAACAGGTGGGTGGGGTACGTCGAAGCGCACGACAACAGCATGCTGGTGACCGACCCGAAATCCACAAGTGCCATGCTCAGCCGCTATGGGACACTGCGCTCCCAGGCTCTGAGCCGAAGGGCGACCGCGAGCCTGCTGACGCAGATGCGAGGAGCGCTATGAGCACCACGGGACCGGCCTGGTTCAAGAGCAGCTACAGCGGCGGTGGCGGCGGAAACTGCGTGGAGGTCGCCGCAGCGGAGTCCGCCGTTCTCGTGCGGGACTCCAAGGACACGGATCTCCCCGCCCTGACGGTCTCCGGCGACGCCTGGGCAGCCTTCACAGCGCAGGTCGCGGCCCGCCTGCCGTAGTCCGTTCGTCCCGGGAGTCCCCCGGAACGCCCACACCTCGGCGTGTACATGTCCGCAGAGGGGGGAAGTGGACCGCTGCCGCCGACGTGACACGAAGGCGGGCGGCGCGAGGGCGTGAAGGGGGACTTCGTGCGCTTCGGCATCCTGGGGCCGGTGGAGATCCGGCGCGACGGGGCCAGACAGCGGCTCCGCTCCGGTCGTGAACGGTCCCTGCTCGGGCTGCTCCTGCTGCACCCCGGACGCGTCTTCACGCCCGCCCGGCTCGTCGACCTGCTGTGGACGGACCCGCCCGGCAGTGCACGCGCCCAGGTCTACAACCTGGTCAGCAGACTGCGGCAGCACCTCTCCGACCCGCGCGGCGCGATGCTGCGGACCGCCGACGGCGGCTACCTGCTCGTCCCGGGAACTCATCCGGTGGACCTGCTGGAGTTCCGGGCGGCGAGCACGGCCGGACGCAAGGCCGCCGCCATCGGCGAAGCGGCCGACGCCGCCGAGCAGTTCGCCGCCGCCCTGGACTGCTGGCGGGGCACCGCGCTGGGAGGGTGCACCGAACCCTTCGCGGAGGCCGCCCGGCGCGACCTGGACGAGGAACGCCACCGCGCCCTGGAGGGTCTGGCCGACGCACAACTCGACCTCGGCCGGTACGCACAGGTCCTCGCCACCGTCGGCCCGCTGCTCTCGGACCACCCGCACCGGGAGGACCTGTACCGGCGTCAGATGCTCGCCCTCGCCGCGATGGGCCGGACCGCCGACGCCCTCGCCACCTACCGGCGGGCGTACCGGCGGCTGGAGGAGGACCTCGGGGTCGAACCGGGCGTGCAGCTGCGGGAGCTGCACCAGGAGGTGCTGCGCGGCGCGGCCGTCGTACCGGGCGCGGGCGCCGGACCGGAGACGGGCGTGCGGACCCGCTCCTCGCCTGCGCCGCAGCCCCCTGCGCGACGGCCGGACGGACCGGAGCCCGCCACGCGGCGGGCCGAGGCGCTTGCCGGTACGCCGCCGCGCCAACTGCCGCCCGCGCCCGGGGTGTTGTCCGGCCGCGAGGAGCTGCTGGCGTACGCCCGGCAGGCGTTGCGGGAGGACGGCACCGTGCCCGTCGTCGTGCTGAGCGGCCAGGGCGGCGCCGGGAAGACCGCGCTGGCGCTGCGTACCGGGCACGTGCTGGACGAGGAGTTCCCGGACGGCCAGCTCTACGCCGACCTGCGCGGCGCGCAGCCGGAGCCCGCGGACCCGCACGAGGTGGCCGCCGCCTTCCTGCGCGGACTGGGCGTGGACGGGCAGGACGTCCCGGCGGGCGCTGGCGAACGGACCGCCGCCCTCCGCACCCGCCTGGCCGGACGACGGGTGCTGCTTGTGCTGGACGACGCGCGGGACGAGGCGCAGGTGCGGCCGCTGCTGCCCGGCACGCCGGGCTGCGCGGTCCTGGTGACTTCGCGGCGCCGTCTCACCGCGCTGGACGACGCCGTCGCGCTCGATGTCGGCACCCTGGACCCGGCGGACTCGCGGGCTCTGCTGGCCCGCCTGGTGGGGCCCGAACGCGTGGCGGGGGAGCCGGATGCCGCCAGGGACGTGGCGGAGCTGTGCGGGCACCTGCCGCTGGCGCTGCGCATCGCGGGCGCACGGCTCGCGTCGCGCCGGGACTGGACGCTGGGCCGGTTCCGTGACCGGCTGGCCGGACACCGTCAGCGGCTGGACCAGCTGAGCACGGGCGACCTGGACGTACGGGCGGGCATCGCGCTGAGCTACCGGGCGCTGCCTCCGGTGCTCCGGACGGCGCTGCGCCGCCTGGGGCTGCTGGCGGCGCAGAGCGTGCCGGGGTGGGTGGTGGGCGCGCTGGCCGGCCCGGACTTCGCGGACGACGACCTGCTGCCCGACCAGCTCGTCGACCGGCACCTGCTGCGGACGGCGGGGACGGACGCGGCCGGACAGCCGCGGTTCCGGCTGCACGACCTGGTGCACGACTTCGCGTACGAACGCGCCGTGGCCGAGGACCCGCCCGCCGAACGGGAGGCGGCCGTCGGGCGGGTGCTGCGCCACTGGCTGCTGCTGGCCTCCCGGGCGGCCGGGCAGCTCGGGCACGGCGGGGTGCTCGACGCGGTCGCCACCGGCGGCGAAGCGCTGCCCGCCGAGGCGTCCGCGGCGGCGCGGGAGCATCCGGCGGACTGGTTCGCCGCCGAGCGGGCGAACCTGGCCGACGCGGTACGCCTCGCCTGCCGGCTGCGGCTGCCCGCCCTCGCCACGGACCTGGCCCTGCAGCTCGACGGCTACCTGATCATCCGCTTCCACGAGGCGGAGCGGGAGGCCGCGCTGCGAGCGGCCATCGACGCCTGGGGCGGGGAGCCCGCCGGGGACCGGCGGCTGTCCCGGCTCCATTTCGCGCTGTGCTGGGCGATGTTCCAGCAGGACCGGTACGCCGAGCTGGGCGAGGCGGCCCGCCGCTGCTGGGAGGTGGCCACCGACCTCGGCGACCCGGAGGTGGTCGCCGACGCGGCGTGGCAGGTGGGACGCGCGACGGCGCTCCAGGGACGGCTGGCGGACGCGGCGGCGTACTACGAGAGTTCCGCGCGGGACGCGGAACGCCTCGGACTGTCGGACCGCGCCCAGGTGTACGCCCGCACCGGGCTGGCCAACGCCCTCGCGGACCTGGGTGACGCGGGCGCGGCGACCGGCCACTACCGGCGGGCCCTGCACCGGCACGAGGCGGCGGACCGTACCCGGGTGGTGGTGCTGCTGCGGTTCGCGGAGGCGCTGGCGGACCGGGGCGAGACCGCCGGGGCGCTGGAGTCGCTGACCGAGGCCGCCCGGATCGTGTCCGGCATCGGCGACGAGGTCGGCGCGGCGCACGTGGAACGGGTGCGCGGCCAGGTGGATCTGGCCGCGCGGGACTGGGCCCGGGCCCGGGAACGCCTGGAGGCGGCGCTGGCGACGCTGCGGCGGAACCGCGAGCGGTCGGGCACGGCGCTGGTGCTGCGGAGCCTGGCGGACGCGGCGATCGGCGCGGGCGAGGCGTCGGCCGCGCGGGACCGGCTGCGGGAGGCGTCGGCGGTGTTCGGGCGGATGGCGGCACCGGTGGAGGTGGCCCGCACCGAGGCGCGGCTCGCCGTGACCCTGCGGCTGGCCGGCGACGTAGCCGGCGCCGAAAACCATGCCGGGGCGTACCGGCGGGTGCTGCACGGGCTGGGGCTGACGCCCGCGTGCCTGCGGCTGCCGGAGCACGTGCGGCGCCTGCCGCCGCTCGCGGAGGAGGCCGTCTGACGGCGCCGGTGCCCGCCGGGGGCGCGGGCACGGCACGGGTGGGGGCGCCTCCCGTGCCGTGCCGGGCTGGGTCAGAACGCCTCGTTGCGGAAGCCGTGCCGGGCGACGCGCGCGAGCATCGTCCGCCAGGAGTCGATGCTGGCGTGCGGGTTGCCCTCGATGCTCAGCCGGTTGCGCGCACGGTTGAACCACTTCTCCGTCTGCGGTCCCCAGATGCCGTCCACCGCGATGCCCGCGCCCATGAAGTTGTTGGACATGGCCTGCACGAACTTGGTGTCGCTGCTGGAGCCCTTGGAGCACTTGGTGGGCAGCCCGCCGAAGTCGGCGTGGATGTGGTCGCGGTGGTCGGCGTTGTACCAGCCGTCGAGCACGTACCGGAAGCGGCGGCGGCAGGTGGCGTCGACCGCCAGGTAGCGGCGGCGGCGGGTGCGGTCGCCGGCGTGGTGGCCGTCCAGCGGGGACGACTGGCGTCCGCCGCCCCAGCGGACCAGGTCCAGGTCCATCGCGGTGCCGTTGCCGTGCTGGCCGCTGCGGTTGACGTAGAACCCCGCCGAGACGAGGAACTTGACGTTGCCGAAGCCGCCGTCCTCGGACAGCCGGCGCAGGTCGCGGATCCACACCACCAGGCGGTCGTAGAAGGCGGGGGTGCAGCGCCAGTCGCGCAGGGTGGTGTTCCCGCGGTTGCCGCGCCAGTAGTAGACGGGCGTGCCGTCGATCCTGCTGAACGTCTTCAGCGCCATCAGCGACGCCGAGGCCGGGGGCTGCATCTCGGCCGGCAGCGGGGCGAACGCGGGCTCCTCGGCGGCGTAGGCGGTCCCCGAGGTGTTCGCCAGCATCGCGGCGGTGGTGGCCGCGCCGACTCCGCCCAGGAAGAGCCGGCGGTCGATGCGCGAGGTGACGTTCGTGTCGGGGCGGGCGTCCGTGCCGGGGTGGCCGACGGGTCTGTCCTGTGGCTCCTGCATGGTGTGCTCCTCCGCAGTGGTCTCCGCGTGATGTGGGGCGGTGGCACTGCGATGGTGAGCGGCAGGTCTCCTTTCCGGCTCATTTCCTTCTCACTCGGCGCATGCGCAGGTCGGAGGGGCTTCTCGGCCGTGCTTCCGTGCGTGCCGCAGCGCTTCCTCCCGGCAGGCGATGAGTTTTCCGCGGAGCGGCCGTCTCTACCTGTGCCGGGCCCGTCCGGGGCCGGGCAGCGCAGGAGAGAGGGCGTCCACCATGAGCAAGATGATCTTCGTGAACCTCCCGGTGAAGGACCTGAACCGGTCCGTGGAGTTCTTCGGCAAGCTGGGCTTCACCTTCAACAAGCAGTTCACCGACGAGAACGCCACCGCGATGGAGATCGACAAGGACAACGGGATCTACGCGATGCTGCTGGTCGAGCCCTACTTCAAGGGATTCACCAAGAAGGAGATCGCCGACGCGACGAAGACCACCGAGGCGATCGTGGCGCTGGGCCTGGAGAGCCGCGCCGCGGTCGACGAACTCGCCGACAAGGCCCTGGCGAGCGGTGGCAGCCCGGCGAACGAGCCGATGGACGAGGGGTACATGTACGGCCGCAGCTTCCAGGACCCGGACGGCCACCAGTGGGAGGTCATGTGGATGGACGCGGCCGCCGTGGAGCCGAGCTGACGCGCGGGGCGGCCCCGGCGGGCGGAGTGCCCGGGCCGGCGACGGGGTGACGGCCGGGGCGGCGGGGCCCCGGGCCGTCGGCTCGGGCTGTCAGTCGAGGACGGCGATGCCGTCCAGTTCGACCAGCGCCTCCTCGTCCCACAGCCGCACGACGCCGATCAGCGCCATCGCCGGGTAGTCGCGCCCGGCCAGTTCCCGCCAGATGCGGCCGAGTTCGCGGGCGTGGGCGCGGTAGGCGCCGACGTCGGTGGTGTAGACGGTGACGCGGGTCAGGCCGGCGGGCGTGCCACCGGAGGCGCGCAGCGCCGTGAGGAGGTTGCCGAGGGCCTGCCGGAACTGCGCGGGCAGGTCGTCCCCGGTGATCCTCCCCGTGCCGTCCAGGGCGGTCTGACCGGCGAGGAACACCAGGCGGGAGCCGGTGACGGCCACGGCATGCGAAAAGCCGGTGGGCGGCGCCAGCTCGCCGGGGTTCACACGTTCGAGTGTCATGCGTAGAGCTCCTTGGCGATGATCGAGCGCTGTACCTCGGTCGCACCCTCGTAGATGCGCGGGGCACGCACCTCGCGATACAGGTGTTCCAGGAGATGTCCGTGCTGGAGGGCGGCGGCGCCATGGATCTGGACCGCGGTGTCCACGGCGTACTGGGCGGTCTCGGTGGCCAGCAGTTTCGCCATCGCCGCCCGGCGCGCGATGCCCTCCTCGCCGCGGTCGTACGCGGCCGCGGCGGCGTACACCAGCAGCCGTGCCGCCTCGATCCGGGTGGCCATCTCGGCGAGCTGGTGGGACACGGCCTGGAGTTCGCGCAGCGCGCCGCCGAAGGCGGTACGGCTACCGGCGTGCGCGACCGCGGCGTCCAGCGCGGACTGCGCCATGCCCACGGCGAACGCGCCCACGCTGGGGCGGAAGAGGTTGAGGGTCCGCATGGCGACGCCGAAGCCCTCGTCGACCGTGCCCAGTACGTCGGCGCCGGTGACCGGCACCCCGTCGAAGGTGAGGGTGCCGATGGGGTGCGGGGAAAGCATCCGCAGCGGCTCGCCGGTGAGTCCGGGACGCCCGGCCGGGACGAGGAACGCGGTCACGCCGCGCGCGCCGGCACCGTCGGTGGTGCGGGCGAAGACGGAGTAGACGTCGGCATGGGGTGCATTGGAGATCCAGGTCTTGGTGCCGCGCAGCTCCCAGCCGTCACCGGCCGGCACCGCGGCCAGGGACAGCGCTGCGGCGTCCGAGCCGGCGCCCGGCTCGCTCAGCGCGAAGGCCGCCACGGCGCGCCCGGCGGCCACATCGGGCAGCCACCGCGCCCGCTGCTCGTCCGTGCCGGACAGGGCGAGCGGGTAGGCGCCCAGCCCCTGGAGGGCGAGGGCGGTCTCGGCCTCGGTGCAGCCGTGCGCGAGCGACTCGCGCAGCAGGCACAGGTCCATCGCGCGGGCCGGGGAGCCGTCGGCCGGGAAGACCCGTTCCAGCAGGCCGGTGTCGCCCAGGGCGGCGACGAGCGCCCGGTTCACCCCCGGCCGCTCGCCGTGCTCGGCCGCCAGCGGCCGGAGCCGCTCCGCGGCCAGCGCCCGCAGCTCCTCGCACCACTGCTGTTGCTCCGGCTCCAGCGCGAACGCCCGCATCGGCGACGCCTCCTTTATCGCGGACCGTTGACTGTCGTCACGCACACGTTACGCTCATCCGCATCCGGGCACGCCAGTGCTCCACCGTGAGAAGGCCCGTGACAGGCCCGCGGGGAGCCCTGACCCACCACCTTCGGGGACCGCCGCAAGGGGGCACGACCGTCATGGAACCGATCCCGTCCGCCCACGTCGACACCTTCGCCCGCGACCACCTGCCGCCCCGGGAGCACTGGCCGGAGCTCGTCTTCGACCTGCCCGAGCTGCGGTACCCGGACCGCCTGAACTGCGGGGCCGAACTGCTGGACCGCACGGTGGAACGGCTCGGCGCCGACCGCCGCGCCTTCATGACCGACGACGCCTCCTGGTCCTACGGCGAGCTGCGCGACCGGGTGGACGCCATCGCCCACGTGCTGACCAGCGACCTCGGCGTTGTACCCGGCAACCGGGTGCTGCTGCGCGGGCCCACCACGCCCGAGCTGGCCGCCTGCTGGCTGGCGGTGATGAAGGCCGGAGCCGTCGCCGTCACCGTGCTCGCCGCACAGCGCTCCCACGAGCTGCGGACCATCTGCGAGATCGCCGAGGTCGGTCACGCCCTGTGCGACGCCGCCACGCTGGACGACCTGGTCAAGGCGGACGTGCCCGGCCTGCGCGTCACCCCCTTCGGCGGCGGCTCCCCCGACGACCTGGACCGGCTGACCCGGCCCTGGGCGGGCCGGCCCTACGGCGCGGTGGCCACGGCCGCGGACGACGTCGCGCTCATCGCCTTCACCTCCGGCACCACCGGGCGCCCCAAGGGCTGCATGCACTTCCACCGCGACGTGCTCGCCGTCGCCGACAGCTTCTCCGCACACGTGCTGCGCCCGGAGCCGGACGACCTGTTCTCCGGCAGTCCGCCACTGGGCTTCACCTTCGGCCTGGGCGGCCTGGTGCTCTTCCCGCTGCGGGTCGGCGCCGCCGCGCTGCTCCAGCAGTGGAACGGCCCCGACCAGATGCTCGCCGCCGTGCAACGCCACCGGGTGTCGGTGCTGTTCACCGCGCCGACCGCCTACCGGGCGATCCTGGGGAAGCTCGCGGACGGCGAGGCGCGCGGCGAGCCCTGGGACGTCACCTCGCTGCGCCGCTGCGTCTCGGCGGGCGAGCACCTGCCCGCGGCCACCTGGGAGGCATGGCGGGAGCGCACCGGGCTGCGGCTCATCGACGGGATCGGGGCCACGGAGATGCTGCACATCTTCATCTCCGCGGCCGACGACGCCATCCGGCCCGGCACCACCGGCCGCCCGGTGCCCGGCTTCGAAGCGCGGGTCGTGGGCGAGGACGGCACCACCCCCGTCCCGGACGGCGAGCCGGGGCTGCTGGCCGTGCGCGGCCCGGTGGGCTGCCGCTACCTGGCCGACCCGCGGCAGCAGAACTACGTGCGCGGCGGCTGGAACCTCACCGGCGACACCTACGTGCGCGAGGCGGGCGGCTACTTCCGCTACGTCGCCCGGGCGGACGACATGATCATCTCGGCGGGCTACAACATCGCCGGTCCGGAGGTCGAGGGCGCCCTGCTGCGCCACCCCGACGTGGAGGAGGTCGCGGTCGTCGGCCGCGCGGACGAGGAACGCGGGCAGACCGTGGTCGCCCACGTGGTGCTCCGGGAGGGCGTGCCGCGCGGCACGGACACCGTGGACCGGCTGCGCGCCTTCACCAAGGAGGAGCTGACCCCGTTCAAGTGCCCGAAGGAGATCGTCTTCGCCGACGCGCTGCCGCGCACTCCGACCGGGAAGCTCCAGCGCTTCCGGCTGCGGGAGGCTCCCGCACAGCCGGAGGGGAGAGCGGAGGAGCGGGCGCAGGAGCGGGCTGGCTAGAGTGAAGGCGTGGCCCAGCCCTCCTCCCCCGGTTCCCTGATCCTGACGTTCTTCGGCGCGTACGGACGGCCCGGCACTGCCGGGGGCTCCGGCACCCCCGGAAACGGCGAGGAACCGGACGGCGGCGCCCCGGCCGGCAGCGTGCCCGTCGCGGCGCTGATCCGGCTGCTCGCCACGGTCGGGGTGGACGCGCCGTCCGTGCGGTCCGCGGTCTCCCGGCTGAAACGGCGCGGGCTGCTGGTCGCCGACCGCGCGGGCAGCCGCGCCGCGGCGTACGCGCCCTCGGACGCGGCACGCCAGGTGCTCGCCGACGGCGACCGGCGCATCTACGACCGGCCCTGCCCGGCCGCCGACGGCGCATGGCTGCTCGCGGTGTTCTCCGTCCCCGAACGGGAACGGCAGCGGCGGCACCTGCTGCGCTCGCGGCTCGCCCGGCTCGGCTTCGGCAACGCCGCACCGGGCATCTGGATCGCGCCCGCCCACCTGGAGGAGGAGACCCGGCACACCCTGGAGCGGCTCGGCCTCACCGCGTACGTCGACCTCTTCCGGGGCGTGCACACCGGCTTCGAGCCGACGCACGAGGCGGTGGCGCGATGGTGGGACCTGGACGCCCTCGCGTCCCTGCACCGCGACTTCCTCCACGCCCAGGAACCGGTGCTGCACGCGTGGGCGCGGCGCCGGAAGGTGGCGCCGGAGGAGGCGTACCGCGACTACCTTCCCGCGCTGGACGCCTGGCGGCGGCTGCCGTACGCCGACCCGGGCCTGCCCTCCGGTCTGCTCCCGGAGGACTGGCCGGGCGAACGTGCCGCAGAGGTCTTCCACGCCCTCGACGCGAAGCTGCGCGGGCCGGGCGCGGAGTACGCGGCCTCGGTCCTCCGCGCCTGCGGTTAGGGCCTGTCCGGCGGGCGCGGGACGCTCCCCCGGGCCGCGGCAGGACCGCCTCAGGCCAGGACGGCGGCGACGATCGCGCCGACGCCGGTGCCCGCCAGACCGCCCACCACCAGGACGCGCCCGGTCAGGCCAGTGGCGCGGCTGCGGGCCCGCCCCACCGGGCGGAACGCGCCGCTCAGCAGGAACAGCGCCACGCCGCACAGCGCCACCCCGAAGCACACCAGATTGGCCGCCTGGGCCCAGAGGACGCGTGCCGCTGGTGCGAACCGCTCCGGGGACAGCGACACCGCTTCCACCTCCTCCCCGGGGTCGTGCGGGGCGCCCGGCCGGAAGTCCTCGGCCCGGTGGCGGACCTCGCCGTCGTGGGAGCGGAAGACGCCGGTGCAGACCGCGTCCTCGAAGGAACGGGGATCGCACCGCTCGACCGTGACGGTGCCCGGCGTGCCGCCGTCGAGCTTCGCGGGCCCCTCCAGATATCCGGCGGCGAGGAGCCCGAGGCCGAGGAGGAGGACGAGCAGGCCCAGCAGTCCGGCCGCGACCCGGCGCACCGTGCTGCGGATCGACGCCCCCGTGCCGCGGGTCGCCGCCCCCGTGCCGCCCTCTCGCGTCCTCACCCGGTGCGCCCCGTCCGTGGTCCGGCAGCCGTCACTCCCGCCGTCCTGCCGTGCGCACGTCAGCGTAACGGACCCCCGCGCGGGCCCGGCGGTGTCCGGTTTCCGCGCCGGGCGGGCCGGTGCGAGAGTGGAGGTGTGGACCCGGCGACACGGCGCAGACGGCGCTACTTCGCGATGATGACGGCCGCGCTGGTGCTCTTCGTCAGCGCGTGGGCGTTCGTGCGGCTGTGGTCCGTGCCGGCCGCGATCGCCCTGTGCGTGGTGGCGATGGCCCTGCCGCCGGCCGCGGTGATCGTCGGCAACCGGCGGGAGCCGGGCGAGCGCTGGTGGGACGAGGACGAGTGACCTCCGGCCGGACGCCTCGCACGACCTCGCCGGGGGGTCACAGCGTGAGCCGCTGCTTCGGCGCGTCCGTGCGTCCGGTGGGCGGCTTGCGGCTACCAGCCCGGTACTGCTGCGGCCAGGGCGCGCCGGGCCCGGCGTAGTCCTGGTCGGCGGCGGCGTGCAGCGACCAGTGCGGGTCGTACAGGTGCGGCCGGGCCAGCGCGCAGAGATCCGCACGTCCGGCGAGCAGCAGCGAGTTGACGTCGTCCCAGGAGGAGATCGCGCCGACCGCGATCACGGGCACGCCGAGGCCGTTGCGGATGCGGTCGGCGTACGGCGTCTGGTACGAGCGCCCGTAGTCGGGCCTCTCCTCGGAGACGACCTGTCCGGTGGACACGTCGATCGCGTCGGCGCCGTGTTCGGCGAACGCCCGCGCGACGGCCAGGGTGTCCTCGGAACTCGTGCCGCCCTCGGCCCAGTCGGTGGCGGAGATGCGGACGGTGAGCGCGCGGTCCTCGGGCCACACCTCGCGGACCGCGTCGAAGACCTCCAGCGGGAACCGCAGCCGTCCCCGGACGTCGCCGCCGTAGGCGTCGGTGCGGCGGTTGGTCAGCGGCGAGAGGAAGCTCGACAGCAGGTAGCCGTGCGCGCAGTGCAGCTCCAGCAGGTCGAACCCCGCTTCGACAGCGCGCCGCGCCGCGTCGACGAACTGGTCGCGCAGACCGGCGAGTTCGGAGACCTCCAGCGCGCGGGGCACCTGGTTGACGCCGTCGCGGTAGGGCAGCGGGGACGGGGCGACCACCGGCCAGTTGCCGTCCGGCAGCGGGTCGTCTATGCCCTCCCACATCAGCCGGGTGGAGCCCTTGCGCCCGGAGTGACCCAGCTGCACGCCGAGCGCGGTGCCGGGTGAGCGGGTGTGCACGAAGTCGGCGATCCGCTGCCAGGAAGCGGCCTGCGCGTCGTTCCACAGGCCGGTGCAGCCGGGCGTGATCCGGCCGTCCGGCGACACGCACACCATCTCGGTCATCACCAGCCCGGCGCCGCCGAGGGCGCGCCCACCCAGGTGGACGAGGTGGAAGTCGCCGGGGACGCCGTCGTCGGCCGAGTACATGTCCATCGCCGAGACCACGACCCGGTTGCGCAGTTCCAGCGGGCCGAGGCGGAACGGGGTGAACATCGGCGGCGTGCCCTCCGGCACGCCGGCTTCCCGTTCCACGGCGGCCACGAAGCCCGGGTCGCGGAGCCGCAGGTTGTCGTGGGTGACGCGGCGGCTGCGGGTCAGCAGGTTGAAAGCGAAGCGGTACGGCGGCTGGGCGGTGTAGGTGGCCAGGTCCTCGAACCACTCCAGGCTGGCGCGGGCGGCACGCTGCGTGGACGTCACCACCGGGCGCCGCTCGGCCTCGTACGCGGCGAGCGCTTCCGGCAGCGTGGTGTTCTCCTCCACGCAGGCCGCCAGCGCGAGGGCGTCCTCGACGGCCAGCTTGGTGCCGGAGCCGATGGAGAAATGGGCGGTGTGCGCGGCGTCCCCGAGCAGCACGACGTTCTCGTGCGACCAGCGCGCGTTGGCGACGGTGCGGAAGGCGATCCACCGCGAGTTGTTGCCGCGCAGCGGCCGTCCGCCGAGCGTGTCGGGGAACAGCTTGGCGCAGTACGCCGCCGAGGCGGCCTCGTCCATCCGGTCGAGGCCGGCCGCCTGCCAGACCTCCTCGCGCATCTCGACGATCACGGTCGAGGCGCCGGCCGAGAAGGGGTAGCCGTGCAGCTGCATGACGCCGTGTTCGGTCTCGGCGATCTCGAAGCGGAAGGCGTCGAGCGCGAAGTCGGCGGCCAGCCAGATGTAACGGCAGCGGTGCGTGGTCAGGTCCGGGCCGAAGGCGTCGGCGAACGCCTCGCGGGTGGCGCTGTGCACGCCGTCGGCGGCGATCACCAGGTCGTGCGACGCGGCGAGTTCCGCGGCGGCCGGGGCCTCGGAGCGGAAGCGCAGGTCGACGCCCAGGTCGCGGCAGCGCTCGTGCAGCACGGCCAGCAGCCGGCGGCGGCTGAGAGCGGAGAACCCGTGGCCGCCGGAGGTGAGCTTCCGGCCGCGGTGCACCACCTCGATGTCGTCCCAGCGCACGAACTCGTCCCGCAGCGCGGCGTACACCACCGGGTCCGCGCTCTCGATGCCGCCGAGCGTCTCGTCGGAGAGCACCACCCCGAAGCCGAAGGTGTCGTCGGGCGCGTTGCGTTCGTGGACGGTGACCTCGCGGGCCGGGTCGAGGCGCTTGAGCAGCGCAGCGGCGTAGAGGCCGCCGGGACCGCCGCCGATGACCGCGATGCGCATGGGGACTCCTGGGGTGTGGGGCGGGCGCCTGCCGCTGCCGGGTCTTCCTCCCGGTGGCTTCAACGGCCCTGCCACTTGGGGGGCCGCTTCTCGGTGAAGGAGGCGTGGAACTCCGCGTAGTCCTCGCTGTTCATCAGCAGGGCCTGGGTGGCGGCGTCCATCTCGACCGAGGCGGACAGGCCCATGTCCAGCTCCGCGGTGAGCAGCGCCTTGGTCTGCGCGTGGGCGAGGGCCGGGCCGTCGGCCAGGCGGCGGGCGAGTTCGGCGGCGGCCTGCCGGGCGCCGCCCTCGTCGGTCAGCGTGCTGATCAGCCCGATGCGTTCGGCCTCGGGAGCGCGTACCGGCTCACCCAGCATCAGGATGCGGGTCGCGTGACCGAGGCCGACCACGCGGGGCAGCAGGTAGGCGGCGCCCATGTCGCCGCCCGACAGGCCGACCTTGGTGAAGAGGAACGCGAAGCGGGCGGTGGGGTCGGCGACGCGGAAGTCCGACGCGAGGGCGAGGACGGCGCCCGCACCGGCGGCGACGCCGTGCACGGCCGCGATCACCGGGAACGGCGCCTCCCGGACGGCCCGCACCACCTGGCCGGTCATGCGGTTGAAGTCGAGCAGCTGCGCGGTGTCCAGGGACAGCGTCTCGCCGATGATCTCCTCGACGTCGCCGCCGGAGCAGAAGCCACGCCCCTCGCCCGCCAGCACCAGGGCGCGGGCGCGCCGCTCGCGGGACAGCTCGGCGAGCAGGTCGCGGAGGTCGGCGTACGCCTCGAAGGTGAGCGCGTTGAGCTTGTCGGGCCGGTCGAGGGTGACGGTGACGACGCCGTCGTCCTCCACGACGCGGAGGTGCGACCAGCGCTCCGCCGCGCGGACGGAACCGGTGAACGGGCTCATGGGCGTTCTCCCTCCCAGGGGTGACCGACTTTGCGAACGTATCACCTCTCCGTGACTGTCGTCATGGGTACGCGATACACCGCGCCGGACACCTGCACCCGTCCGGGGCTCTTCCGGGACCCGCCCCGGACCTGGGCCGTCAGCCGGCGTCGCCGGCCAGCGTCGCGACGAGCACAGCCTTGATCGTGTGCATCCGGTTCTCGGCCTGGTCGAAGACGACGGAGCGCTCGGACTCGAAGACCTCGTCGCTGACCTCAAGGTGTTCCAGCCCGTACCGCTGGTGGATCTCCTGCCCCATCGTCGTCCCGAGGTCATGGAACGCCGGCAGGCAGTGCAGGAAGCGGACGTCGTCGTTGCCGGTGGCCCGCAGCACCTCCGCCGTCACGGCGTACGGCCGCAGCAGCGCGATGCGCTCGTCCCAGAGGTCGGCCGGCTCCCCCATCGACACCCACACGTCCGTGCCGACGAAGTCCGCGCCGCGCACGCCTGCGGCGACGTCCTCGGTGAGGGTGAGGCGGGCGCCGGTGGTGGCGGCGACCTCGCGGGCCCGCGCGATCACCGCGTCGTCCGGCCAGAGCCCGCGCGGGGCGACGACCCGCAGGTCCATGCCCAGCAGCGCGCCGGTGACCAGGGAGGAGTTGCCCATGTTGCTCCGGGCGTCGCCGAGGTAGGCGTACGCCATCGCCTCGATCGGCTTCGGGCAGTGCTCCGTCATGGTGAGCACGTCGGCGAGCAGCTGGGTGGGGTGCCAGGCGTCCGTCAGCCCGTTGTAGACCGGAACACCGGCGTGCTCTGCCAGCTCCTCGGCGACGGCCTGGTCACTGCCCCGGAACTCCAGCGCATCGAACATCCGCCCCAGCACGCGCGCGGTGTCCCGCACGGACTCCTTGCGGCCGAGGTGGGAGCCGGACGGGTCGAGGCAGGTGGTGGCCGCCCCCTGATGGGAGGCGGCCACCTCGAAGGCGCACCGGGTGCGGGTGGAGGCCTTCTCGAAGATCAGGACGATGCTGCGCCCGCGGAGCCGCTGCTGCTCGGTGCCCGCCTTCCGCTCGGCCTTGAGTCGGGCGGCGAGGTCGACGAGGTGGCGGAGCTCGCCGGGGGTGAAGTCCACCTCCTTGAGGAAGTGGCGGCCCGTGAGATCTGTCGCCATGGGAGGGCTCCTCAGTCGCGTACATCAGCCTGGGCTGTAATTGTATACGACGCCCCGCATGTCTATTCGCTACGGGACGGGATCCCGCTCGACGGGGCAGCTCATGCAGCGGGGACCGCCCCGGCCACGGCCCAGCTCACTGCCGGGGATCTCCACCACCTCGATGCCCTGTTTGCGCAGGAAGGTGTTGGTTGTCACGTTACGCTCGTACGCCAGCACCACGCCGGGTTCGACCGCCAGCACGTTGCAGCCGTCGTCCCACTGCTCACGTTCCGCCGAGTGCACGTCCTGCGTCGGGGTGAGCACCCGGATCGAGTCGAGCCCCAGCGACGCGGCGATCGCCCGGTGCATGTGCTCCGGCGGGTGATCGGTGACCTTGAGTTCCGGCCCGCCCCCCGGCTCGATCGTGTAGGAGCGGAGCATCCCCAGACCCTCGTACTGGGTGAAGGACCGGCCGTCGATCATCGTCATCACGGTGTCGAGGTGCATGAAGGCGCGCGCTTTCGGCATGTCCAGCGCCACGATGCTGGTCGCCGAACCGGCGTCGAAGAGCCCCCGGGCGAGCGCCTCCACCGCCTGCGGGGTGGTGCGCTCGCTCATGCCCACCAGCACCGCCCCATTGCCGATGACCAGCACGTCGCCGCCCTCGATCGTCGAGGGGTAGGCCGAGCCGCGGCCGTCGGACCAGATGTGGAAGTCGTTGTCGGCGAAGAGCGGGTGGTGGTGGTAGATGGCCTCGAAGTGCACGGTCTCGCGGCGCCGCGCCTCCCAGCGCATGTCGTTGATGGAGACGCCGTCGTAGACCCAGGCCGAGGTGTCCCGGGTGAAGAGGTGGTTCGGCAGCGGGGCGAGCAGGAAATCGTCCAGATCCATCACGTGGAAGCGGACCGAGGTCGGCTCCGGATGGTGCTCGAGGAACTCCCGCTTGGTCATGCCCCCTATCAGCGCCTGCGCGAGTTCCGGGGTGGGGAGGGCGTCGAACGCCGCCCGCAGGTGGTCGGTGGCAAGCGGCCCGTACTCGCGCTCGTCGAAGACCCGGTCCAGCACGAGTTCCCGCGCCTGCGGCAGCGCGAGGCTCTCGGTGAGCAGGTCGCCGAACAGGTGCACCTGGATACCGCGGTCGCGGAGGGCGTCGGCGAAGGCGTCGTGCTCCTGCCGGGCCCGCCGCACCCAGAGCACGTCATCGAACAGGAGATCGTCCTTGTTCGTGGGGGTGAGCCGCTTCAGCTCGAGATCGGGCCGGTGCAGGATGACGCGGCGGAGCCGCCCGGCCTCGGAGTCGACATGGAATCCCATGGACCCATCCTGTCCCCACCGGACGGCTCCCGCCCGGTACCGTGCACGGATTCCGGGGAAATCACACGCCGGCACGTCTCCTCGGTGGGCGGGGCCAGGCGTGGCCCCGCCCACCGGGCGGCGTCAGAGACGCGGGTCGACCGGCTCCGACTCGGTGAACACCGCCGCGTCCGCGGCCCGGCCGTGCTGCCGGTCCAGCAGCCCACCGACGTCCACTCCGCGCGCGGCGGCCGCCGCCACGGCGGCGACCGCGTCGGGGAAGACCGCACCGGCCGCCGCACCGACCGCGGCGTACTGGTTACGCAGCAGACCGCCCGCCTTCAGCGACCACGGCATCAGCTCCGCGTCCAGCAGCATCCAGTCGGTGTCCAGTTCCGCCCACAGCCCGGCGTCCTCGGCGCTGCGCGCCACGCGCCGCGGCACGGCGGCGGTCAGCCCGTCGTCGTCGAGGAAGGGCCGGCCGGTACGGGTGTAGAGCGGGCCGGGCACGTCCCCCCGGGCACCGAACCGCTCCCGGGCCGTCGCCGCGTCCCGGCAGACCAGCGCCACGGCCCGCGAGCCCATGTGCTTCTCCTCGCAGACCACCTCCCGCGCACCGTCGGCGCGATGGCCCGCGAAGGCCTCGGCCGGGTGCTCCAGCCAGCCTTCCTCGCGGGAGGTGGCGCACGGCGCCATCGTCGGCGGCAGATACGGCACCAGCCCGGGCGCGAGCGCGAACCGGCTCACCTCCAGCGCGGCGGCCGCGTTCTCCTCCCGCACGGAGATCCGTCCGGCGTGCCGGGTCTCCACGATGCGGCGGCCGTGCAGGTCGGTGAGGTCCAGCGGACGGCCGTCCGCACCTCCGGGCGCGTCGGTGGCGAGCGGGCGGACCGGCTCGTACCAGACCTGCTCGGCGGGCACATCGGCCAATTCGCGCTCCGGCCAGCGCAGCGCCGTCATGGCGCCGCCGAACACGCAGCCGGTGTCCTGGCAGAGGGTGTTGTTGACCCAGGAAGCGCGCGGCACCGGCGTGTGGCCGTAGACGACGGCCGCCCGGCCGCGGTAGTCCTCGGCCCACGGGTAGCGCACCGGCAGACCGAACTCGTCCGTCTCACCGGTGGTTTAGTGGTTTCGCCGTACAGCGCGTGGGCCCGCACCCGGCCGGACGTACGGCGGTGGTACTTCTCCGGCAGGCCCGCGTGGCACGCCACCAGCGCGCCGCCGTCCAGCACGTAGTGGCTGACCAGCCCGTCGATGAACGTGCCGACGCGCCCGGCGAACTCCGGGTCGTCCTGGGCCTCCTTCTCCATCTGCTCGACGGTTCGGCCAGCCCGTGTGCCACCTTCACCTTGCGGCACTCCAGCCAGCGGCCGAGCTTGTTCTCGTGGTTGCCGGGCACGCACAGCGCGGTGCCCGCCTCGACCATGCCCATCACCAGGCGCAGCACGCCGGGACTGTCCGGGCGCTGCGGGCAGCGTCCGGCCATCGCGCTGCGGAAGACGGCGCCGAGCGCGACGGCGAGCAGCGAGGACGCCGCGTAGGGGCGGTCGTTGACGTACTGGGCGAGAGCGGAGTCCGGGCGCCGCCCCGGCCCTTGCCGCGGCCGCGACGCACCAGGGGGACGGGTCGACCTCCAGCAGCAGGGCGGCGGTGCAGCGATGCTCGTCGGCCTCGGGGTAGAGGACGTGCGCGGTGCCGCAGGAGGTGTCGAACGCCTGGGCCTTCCCGGGGTGCTTGTTCAGCAGGAACCCGAGGTCGGTGGCAGGCCTTTCGACGGTGCCGGTGGTGGAGAGCGTCAGGAAACGCGCTCGAGTATCGCCCTGCCACCCGTCGCCGACCACCCGTTCTCCCCGCGGCCGGAAGCGGTCCGCGCACGAACCGTTGACCCCGTACCGTCCGGTCGGTACGTTCCCCGGAACTCGAAGCTCGGGTCCTTCTCCCCGGTCCCCCTTCCCGGCCGAAGCACCGGCCACGGCCTTCAGGAGCGTGCATAGATGAAGAACACGCCGCCTTCCCCCGCCGACTCGCCGACCACCCACCGCCGCAAGGTCGCCTCCGCCGCGGCGGCCGCGTCCGCCGTGGAGTGGTACGACTACTTCATCTTCGGCATCGCCGCCGCGCTCGTGCTGGGCGACGAGTTCTTCCCCTCCAGCAGTCCGGTGGCGGGCGTCCTCGCCGCCTTCGCGACGTTCGCCGTCGGCTTCCTGGCCCGCCCGCTCGGCGGCATCGTCGCCGGCCAACTCGGGGACAAGCGGGGACGCAAGCCCATGCTCGTGCTGGCGCTGACCGTGATGGGCCTCGCCACCACCGCGATCGGCCTGCTGCCGGGCTACGACACCATCGGCGTCGCCGCACCGATCCTGCTGGTGGCGCTGCGCGTCCTTCAGGGCGTCGCGGTGGGCGCACAGTGGGGCGGCGCGATGCTGATGGCGACCGAGTACGCACCCGAGGGGCGGCGCGGGCTGTACGGCAGCCTGGTGCAACTCGGCGTGCCGATCGGCGTGGTGACCTCCAACGTGGTCTTCCTCGTCGTGGAGAGCACGACCAGCGGCAGCGCCTTCGCCGCCTGGGGCTGGCGCATCCCCTTCGGCGTCGGCCTGCTCGTCCTCGTACTCGCCTGGTACATCCACACCCGGGTCGAGGAGACGCCGGAGTTCCGCGCCGCCGAACGGGCGCTGGCGGAACAGGAGAAGCAGACGGACGCGGCGCGCTCCCCGCTGCGCGAGGTGCTGCGGCACCACCTCGGCACCGTGCTGCTCGCCGCCGCCTCCTTCGCGGTGAACACCGCCACGTTCTACATCGTGATCACCGGCGTGCTCGACTACACCACCCGCGAACTTGGCATGGAACACGGGGCGGTGCTCACCGTCTCCCTGCTGGTCAGCCTCACCCAGTTCGTCCTGATCCCAGCTGCGGCCGCCCTGTCCGACCGCGTCGGCCGGGTGCGCGTCTACACCGTCGGCGCGGCCGGACTGCTGATGTGGGCGATTCCGATGTTCCTGCTCATCGACACCGGTTCGCTGTGGTGGCTGGCCGTGGGCACGTTCGTCACCAGTTGCTTCCTCAGCATCATGTACGGCCCGCAGGCGGCGCTGTTCGCCGAGCTGTTCACCGCGGAGATGCGCTACACCGGCGCGTCGCTCGGGTACCAGATCGCCGCAGTGATCGGTGGCGGTCTGGCGCCCTTCCTCATGGTGCTGCTGCTCGAGGCGACCGGCACCTCGCTGGCCGTCGGCGGCTACATCATGGCCCTGTCCGTGCTCTCCCTGGCCTCCATCGCGGTCCTCTCCCGCCGCGCCCGCGCCCGCACCGCGGCCGCCTCCCCCGAACCGGCCGCGGCGGCCCCGGGCGAACGGGTCTAGTTGTTCTGTCCAGCCGGGGTGGGGGGCCGATCTAGCCGGGGTGGCCGGGGTCGCGGTCCGGCGGGGGCCGGAGCGCGGCGGCGAGGCGGGCGACGAGGGCCGGGCCGACGCGGCAGCAGCCGCCGAGGAGACGGGCGCCGTGCGCGGCCCAGCCGGCCGTGGCGCCCGGGTCGAAGGAGACCGCGCCGTGCCAGCGGTGCCCGTCGGCGTCCCAGCATTCGCCGCTGTTGGGGTAGACGGCCACGGGCTTGCCGGTGCGTGCGGCGGCGAGGGCGACCGCGTCGGCCGCGTCGCGCGGGGCGCAGCAGTTGACGCCGGCCGCGACGACCTGGTCGTGGCCGGCGAGCAGGTCGAAGGCTTCGGCCAGCGGCTGCCCTGCGCGGGTGCGGTCACCGGCGACGGTGTAGCTGAGCCAGACCGGCAGGCCGGTGCCTTCCGCCGCCCGCAGCAGGGCTTCCGCCTCGTCCATGTCCGGCACGGTCTCCAGGGCGAGCACGTCCGGCGCGGCCTCGGCGAGCGCCTCGATCCGCGGCCGGTGGAAGCGCTCCAGCTCGCGCACGGTGAGCCCATACCGGCCGCGGTACTCGCCGCCGTCGGCCTGCACCGCGCCGTACGGGCCGACGGAGGCAGCGACGTGCACCGGCGTCGGCCCGGCCGCCTCGCGGGCGAGGGCGACGCTGCGGCGGAAGAGGCCGGCGCCCTCCGCGCGGGAGAAGCCGCGGAGGGCGAACCCCTCGAAGGACGCCTGGTAGCCCGCGGTGATGAGTACCCGCGCTCCCGCCCGCACGTACGCCCGGTGCGCGGCCACGATCTCGTGCGGGCCGTCCGCGAGCAACCGCGCCGACCACAGCGCGTCGGACAGGTCGCAGCCCTGCACCTCAAGCTGGTTGGACAGCCCGCCGTCGAGGACGACCGGACCGCGGGCGAGGGCGTCGGCGAGCGGGAGCGCGGGGAGGCTCACGACAGCCGGCTCTGCACCCGGGACGCGATCAGCTCCAGGTGGTCGAGGTCCTGCAGATCCATCACCTGAAGGTAGATCCGGGACGATCCGGCCTCCTGGTAGCGGCCGATCTTGTCGACGACCTCCTCCGGTGTGCCGGTGAGGCCGTTCTCCTTCAGCTCGCCGACGTCCCGCCCGAGGGCGGCGGCGCGGCGGGCGACCTGCGCGTCGTCCTTCCCGACGCAGACGATCAGCGCGTTGGAGTACACCAGCTCGTTCGGCTGCCGTCCGGCTTCGGCCATCGCCTCCCGGACCCGGGCGAAGCGTCGGGCGCTGTCGTCGGGGTGGGTGAAGGGCAGGTTGAACTCGTCGGCGTAGCGGGCGGCCAGGCGGGGCGTGCGCTTCTCGCCGAGTCCGCCGACCAGCACCGGGATCTTCGGCTGGACCGGCTTGGGCAGTGCCGGGGAGTCGGCGAGCCGGTAGTACGCGCCGTCGTAGTCGAACCGCTGCCCCGCCGGTGTCGCCCACAGGCCGGTGACGACGGCGAGCTGCTCCTCCAGCCGCGCCAGCTTCTTTTTCGGAAACGGAATGCCGTAGGCCGTGTGCTCCCCCTCGAACCACCCCGATCCGAGGCCGAGTTCGACCCGCCCACCGGACATCTGGTCCACCTGGGCGACCTGGATGGCCAGCGGCCCCGGCAGCCGGAAGGTGGCTGCGGACATCAGGGTGCCGAGCCGGATGCGGCGGGTCTCGCGGGCGAGCCCTGCCAGGGTTGTCCAGGCGTCGGTGGGGCCGGGCATGCCGTCGGCGTCCCCCATGGCCAGGTAGTGGTCCGAGCGGAAGAACGCGTCGAAGCCGAGGTCCTCGGTGGCCCGGGCGACGGCGAGAAGCGTGTCGTAGTCGGCGCCTTGCTGGGGTTCGGTGAAGATGCGCAGGTCCATTCCCCCATCCTGCACGGCCGCACCGCGCTCCGGGGGGAGGGTTCCTCAGGCGGCCGGGCCCCTTTCCGGGAGGGCCAGCCCGCGAAGTATGCCCGTCACGCGGTCCGCGGACACGTCTGCGGCGTCGATGGCCTCGACGCACTGCCAGTACAGCCCCTCCTCCTCCGCCGAGACGCAGACGCCGACCAGCGCGGTGACCGATCCGCCCAGCAGCACCGCCAGCGCACCGAGCGCCGCGTGCACGTCGTCCATCCTGGTCAGGCGCGCGGCACGGACCCCCTCAGCGCCCTGCCCGTCGTGCCTCAGCGTGACGCAGCCGCGCATGCCCGCCTCACTGAGCGACACGGCTTCCGCCCGGACGGCCGGCGGGCCGGTGATGGCCAGGTGCGACCCGACCGCCTCCACCAGCGCCTGCACCTGCCAGACCTCCGCGATCACGTCCGCCACGCCCGAGGTGCCTGCTGCGGCGGCGCTGCGCGCGAGCGCCTGCCGCGTCTCCTCAATGAGTCCGACTGCTTCCATCGCCTTCCCCCTCCACACGGTTCTCACCCACGGTGACACCGATCGACCTTCTACCTCGGAAAGTTGGGGAGAAATATGGACAACTTCACCACTGCGCATAACTCCCTCACTCCATAGAGTCACCGTTTCCGGGTGCCGGGAAACGCTCCTCGTTCCGCGCGATCTTGGCTTCGAGTGCGGCCAGCGCGTCCACGCCCAGCACCTCGCAGAACTGGAGGAGATACGCCAGGACATCGGCGACCTCGTCCTCGACGCGCGCGGCGGACCGCTGGTCCGCCATCACCCCCGCCGACTCCTCCGGCGTGAGCCACTGGAAGATCTCCACCAGTTCGCCGGCCTCCACACTCAGCGCGGCGGCCAGGTTCTTCGGCGTGTGGTAGCGGCCCCAATCGCGGACCTCGGCGAACTGGGCGAGCCGACGCTGGAGTACGGGCAGGCTGCGGGCGGCTGGCACATCGTCGTCAGGCCCGGGGGAGCTGTGCGGGAATGCGTTCACGCCCCAGGTCTACCAGGGTCGCCTCCGGCACCTGCACGGCGTCCGGCGCCTCGTGCAGGGTGCCCAGCAGCCGGATGCGCCCGCGCCGGCACATGCGCGACGTGAGAGCGAGGAGTTCCGCCGACTGCCGCCGGTCCAGCCCGCGGTCCAGGCCGTCCGCGAGCACCGCGAGCGCCTGCCGGGCGGGCAGCATGCCCTCCACCGGATCGACGTTCAGCACCCCCGGCCCGGTCAGCAGCACCAGCGCCAGACCGAGGTAGCGCAGTTCGCCGTCACCGAGCCGGTCGACCGGCATCGGCTCCGCGCTTCCGCCGCGCTCCAGGAGCGCCCGCACCCGGCCGCCATCACAGGCGACCGCGGTCAGCCCGTCCACCGGCCCCGCACAGCCGGCCCGCACGACTTCCACCAGCGCGGCGTGCCGGGCCGCACACTCGCTGCGGGTGCGCCTGAGCACCGCGGCGAGGTTGTCGCAGCCGGAACGGAGCATGCCGTCGGCGAGGTCGGCGGGCGCCCGCATGGCCTCCGGCGCGGGATCGCAGGGGAAGACCGAACGCAGCGCCACGACGACCTGTTCGACGGCGGCCAGCACCTCCCGCTCCCCCTCGGTCGTACCCGCCACCCGCAACGGCAGCAGCGCGGTCGCCAGGCGGTCGTCGGGCAGCGGCGCCCTGACCACCTTGCTGCCCGCAGTGTGCCACTCGGCCTGCACACTGGGGCGGCCCGGGTCACGCTGCGCCGTGGACAGCAGCGTCCGCCCGTCGGCGGCGACCAGCCGTTCGCCCGCCACGCGCAGTTCGGGTTCCGCCTGCACCGCCAGGTCGAGCCGCACGGGGCCGGCCGGGCCGTCGACGGTGCAGCCCAGACGGAACCCGCGCCGGCCCTGCCCGTCGGGGCGGGCGGCGAACGGCACGCACGACGAGGCGCCGCCGATCCGGTCGCCGAACACTTCGCTCAGACCGTCACCGTGAGCGAGCCGTCCGAGCGCGTGGAACGCCTCCAGCACACTGGACTTGCCGGAACCGCTGGGCCCCGTCAGCAGCGTGAACGCCTGCAGCGGCAGCACTCTGCCCCGGTGCGCACGGAAGGCGGAGAGCCGCAGCTCGGAGACGACGGGGGTCGGCGAAACGTCCATGCGTCGACGCTAGAACCAGCAGGACGTGCCGAACCGTTCCGTCTCCTCCCTCTTCCCCCTATCGGGGGATGAAACAGCCGTAAACCTCGACGGCGGACACGGCGGACACGGGTGATACGGGTGATACGGCTCGGGGTGGGCGAGCCGTCGGGCGGCGGTCTCAGGACCCACGGCCCGGAGGCCGGTGGGCGACGGGGACGGTCTCCCCGGGCGGGGGCGGGCCCGGCGGGGTGCCGTCCCCGAAGGGGCGGCCGCCGAGCTGCTCCCGGTGGTGCGGGGTGTGGAGGAGTGAAAGGTCCGGCCCGGCGGGGACGACGCCGGTCGGGTTGATGCCCGTGTGCACCAGGTAGTAGTGGCGCTTGATGTCCGAGAAGTCCACCGTGTCGCCGAAGCCGGGCGTCTGGTAGAGGTCACGCAGATACGCCCAGAGCACCGGGTCCTCGGCGATCTTGGAACGGTTGCACTTGAAGTGCCCGTGGTAGACGGCGTCGAAGCGGACCAGCGTGGTGAAGAGGCGGATGTCGGCCTCGGTGAGGGTGTCGCCGACGAGATAGCGGCGATCGGCGAGCCGCTGCGAGAGCTGGTCCAGGCGGCGGAAGACGTCCCCGTACGCCTCTTCGTACTCCTGTTGCCCGACCGCGAAGCCGGCACGGTACACGCCGTTGTTGAGGTCCCGGTAGACGCCCTGCATCACCTCGTCGATCTCGTCGCGGTGCGCCTTGGGGTAGAGGTCGGGGGCGCCGGGGCGGTGGAGGGCGGTCCACTCGGTGGAGAGGTCCAGGGTGAGCTGCTGGTAGTCGTTGGTCACCAGCTTGCCGCTGGGCACGTCCACGACTGCGGGGACACTGACGCCGCCGGGATAGCCGGTCTCCCGCGCGTCGTAGGCGTCCCTGAGCAGGTGGATGCCGAGCACCGGGTCGAGGCCGTCCGGATCGAGGGTGAAACGCCAGCTCCGGTCGTCCTGGATCGGGTCGGCCACGGCGAGCGAGAGGGAGTCCTCCAGCCCCAGCAGGCGCCGCACGACCAGCGCGCGGGCGGCCCACGGACAGGCGCGGCTCACCACCAGGCGGTAGCGGCCGGCCTCGACCGGCCAGCCGTCCCGGCCGTCCGCGGTGATGCGGTCGGCGAAGTGGCTCCTGGACCGCTTGAAGGTCCGCCGACCGTACTCGGTGTTGCCGGTCCTGTCGCCGTCGTCCGCGCCGCTCATCGGGTGCCTCCTGCTCCGTCGGCTCCGGCCCGCCCTCCGGGCCGCTCCCGCCCCTTCCGCGCGTAGGGGTGGGATATGCGTGAGCGGGTACCCGGGTGCGCCGCGCGTACCCCGGACGGCGGCGGCCCCTCCCGGGCCGACGGGCGACCGGGGGCGACCGGATCGACCACAGGAGCCGGACCGGCTCCGCCCCGGACCGTCCGCCGCCCGCGGCGGACCCGAACCGGAGGGCGCCCGATGGAGTCGTCTCGTAGGTCACTACTGGCGGTATATCTCAACGACCACCTGGCCGGAGCCACCGCCGGCACGCAGCTCCTGCGCCGCGCGGCCCGGAGGCACCGCGACGACGCGATCGGCCGCGAACTGGGCGAGCTCGCCCGGGAGGTCGCCCAGGACCGCCGGTCACTGCAGCGGATCATGTCCGATCTGGGCCTGCCGCGACAGCGGCTGCGCATCGTCGCCGGCTGGGCGGGAGAGCGTGCGGTGCGTATCAAGCCCAACGGTCGGCTGATCCGCCGCTCGCCGCTGAGCGACCTGATCGACGTGGAGGCGATGCGCCTGGGCGTGGAGGGGAAGGCTGCCGCCTGGCGGACGCTGGCCGATCTCGCCGCAGACGAACACCGCCTGAAATCTGATGATCTATACCGTTTGCTCCACCGCGCAGAACGACAGGCGGAGGTCCTGGAGCGGCTGCGGCGACAGTCGGCCGCCCGGGCCTGGGGAGCCACCGAGGCCTCCGACTGAACGGCCGACGCCGGGGCCCGGCGTGCGTCGCGCCGCAGCCAGTGGCCGCGTTGATCACCCTTAACACCTGTTGCGGCATTAGCTGACGATCAGTGACGTTAGGCACATTCTCGCAAGCTTTTGATCTGAATTGCACCCTGTCCTGTTATGGTCACAGCCGGTCGAACGGTGTACGAGCGAGCGGTTGTTGATCGACGTGAGCAGATACGCGGACAGACCCGGTGTAGTGGTGACCGGGATGGGGGCGGTGACGCCGCTGGGGGCGGACGTGCCGACCACCTGGCAGGGGATGCTGGACGGGCGCTCCGGTGCCCGCACACTCACCGAACCGTGGGCGGAGGACCTCCCCGTACGCATCGCCGCGCCCGCCGCCGTCGACCTGCCGTCCCACTTCCCGCCCGCGCAGGCCCGCCGCATGGACCGGGCCACCCAGCTCGCCCTGGTCGCCACCGACGAGGCCTGGGCCGACGCGGGGCTGGCCGGTGACACGACGGTGGACCGCGAGCGACTGGCCGTCTCGGTCTCGTCGATCATCGGCCTGCAGACCATGCTGTCCGCGTACGACGCCCTGCTCCGCAAAGGGTGGCGCCACATGTCCCCGTTCGCCGTTCCCGCCCTCCTCCCGAGCGGTTCGGCGGCCCGGATAGCCCTCGACTACGGCGCCCAGGCCAGCGCGCACTCCCCCGCGAGCGCGTGCGCGTCCGGCACCGAGGCGATCGCGGTCGGCGCCGACATGATCCGGCTCGGCCGGGCGGACGTGGTCATCGCCGGCGGCACCGAGGCGCCCGTCCATCCCTTCGTCCTCGGCGGTTTCGCCTCGATGCGCGCGCTGTCCCGGCGCAACGACGCGCCGGAGCAGGCGTCGCGGCCCTTCGCCAAGGACCGTGACGGCTTCCTGCTCGGCGAGGGCGCCGGCATCGTCGTCCTGGAGTCCGAACGGCATGCCCGGGCGCGGGGCGCCCGCGTCTACGGGCGGGTGCTCGGCGCCGGGATGTCGGTCGACGGCCACCGCATCGCGCAGCCGGAGCCCGAGGGGAGGGGCGCGGCCAAGGCCATGGAACGCGCCCTCGCGGACGCCGGGGTCGCACCGGCGGACGTGGCGCACGTCAACGCGCACGCCACGTCCACCCCGGCGGGTGATCTTGCCGAGGCGCGGGCACTGCGCCGCGCACTCGGACGGCACACCGACGACGTGGCGGTCACGGCGACGAAGTCGATGATCGGCCACCTCCAGGGCGGTTCCGGCGGCGTGGAGGCCGTCGCGACCCTGCTCGCCCTGCACCACCGGCTGGCCCCGCCCACCCTCAACGCCGGGAACCAGGACGGCGAGATCGACCTGGACGTCACGGCGGGCGGCAGCCGCGCCCTGCCCGCCGGCGAGGTCGTCGCGCTCAGCAACTCCTTCGGCTTCGGCGGCCACAACGCGTGCCTCGCCGTCTCCGCCTGACACCCCTGCGAGACGTGCCGGGAACGGTCGGTTTCGGCCACCTTCGAACCGGGCGGGCGCACCGGTGTCCCCTCTGACGCCGGATCAATAGCCTTGTATGCACGAATCGTTCACACGAGGGGGCGACATGGCGACCGTTCAGCAGGTGCCCGACATTCTCTCGCCGCAGTTCGCGGCGGACCCCTACTCCGCCTACCGGGTGATGCGGGAGAGCGCTCCTCTCATCTGGCACGAGCCGACGCAGAGCTACCTCGTCTCCCGCTACCAGGACGTCGAGCGGGTCTTCAAGGACCGCGAGGGCGCGTTCACGACGGACAACTACACCTGGCAGGTCGAGCCGGTGCACGGCCGTACGATCCTCCAGCTCAGCGGCCGTGAGCACGCCGTACGCCGGGCCCTGGTCGCGCCGGCCTTCCGCGGGCGGGACCTGGAGGAGCACTTCCTCCCCGTCATCGAGCGGAACTCCCGGGAACTGGTCGACGGCTTTCGCGACCGCGGCGCGGTGGACCTCGTCGATGCGTACGCCACCCGCTTCCCGGTCAACGTGATCGCGGACATGCTCGGCCTGGACAAGGCCGACCACGACCGGTTCCACCGCTGGTACACCGCGGTCATCGACTTCCTGGGCAACCTGTCCGGGGACCCGGAGGTCGCCGCGCGGGGGGAGCGGACCCGCGTCGAATTCGCCGAGTACATGTTCCCGATCATCCGCGAGCGGCGCCGGAACCCGGGCGACGACCTGCTGTCCAAGCTGTGCGTCGCCGAGGTGGACGGGGTGCGCATGAGCGACGAGGACATCAAAGCGTTCTGCAGCCTGCTGCTGGCGGCCGGCGGCGAGACGACGGACAAGGCCATCGCCGGAATCTTCGCCAACCTGCTGACGCACCCGGAGCAGCTGGCCGCCGTCCGTGCGGACAGAAGCCTGATCCCGAAGGCGTTCGCGGAGACGCTGCGCTACACGCCGCCGGTGCACATGATCATGCGCCAGTCCGCGACGGATGTGGCGCTCAGCGGCGGCACGATACCCGCCGGGGCGACCGTCACGTGCCTGATCGGCGCCGCCAACCGCGACGAGGCGCGGTACCGCGACCCGGACCGCTTCGACATCCACCGCGACGACCTTTCCACCGGCAACGCGTTCTCCGCCGCCGCCGACCACCTGGCGTTCGCCCTGGGCCGGCACTTCTGCGTCGGCGCACTGCTCGCAAAGGCCGAGGTGGAGATTGGAGTCGGCCAGCTACTCGACGCCATGCCGGACGTGCGCCTCGCGGACGGCTTCGACCCCGTGGAGCAGGGGGTGTTCACGCGCGGCCCGAAGTCGTTGCCGGTGACGTTCACGCCCGTCGCGGCCTGAGGTCGCACGCTCCCCCGGCGGCTTGCACGGCGGCCCCCGCCATCACTGGGCCGCCGGGGTGAAGCGCACGGGCAGCGCCGTGAGCCCGCGCATCCAGATGGACGGCCGCCAGGTCAGCTCGGACGGCTCCACGTCCAGCACCACGTCGGGCATCCGCTCCAGCAGCGTCTCCACGGCGGTGCGGGCGATGACGTCCGCCAGCAGCGGGGCGGGGTAGGGGCAGCGGTGCTCGCCGTTGCTGAAGGACAGGTGTGCCGAGTTCTCCGCGCCGACGTGCGCTTCCGGCCAGATCTGCGGGTCCGTGTTGGCCGCGGCCAGGCCCAGCACGAGGCAGTCTCCGGCCCGGATCAGACGCCCGCCGAGCTGCGTGTCGCGTACGGCCCAGCGCCCGATGAAGTTCTGGGTGGGGGTGTCCAGCCACAGCACCTCGTTGAGCGCCTGCCCGACGCTGACGCGTCCGCCGGACACGTTCACCGCGAACCGGTTGTCGGTGAGGAGCAGCCGCAGGGTGTTGCAGATCCAGTTCGCGGTGGGCTGCTGCGCGGCGGCGATGACGGAGATCAGGTCCTGCACGATCTCCACGTCGGTCAGGCCCGCCGGGTGCAGCAGCATCCGCGAGGTGACGTCCGGCCCGGGGCTGCGCCGCTTGTCGGCCACGAGTTGCGCGATGCGCTCGCCCACGCGTCCGTACGCCGCGACCGGGTCGTCCCCCTCGGCGGCGTCGAGCGAGATCCGCAGGTCGGTGACGAGTTCCTCGGTGTCGGCGGCGCCCGCGGGCATGCCGCACATCTGGACGGCGGCGCGCATCGGCACCTGGTGGGCGTAGGAGTTCATCAGTTCGGCGACACCGCTGCCGGAGAAGCCGTCGATCAGCCGGTCAGCGATGACCCGGCAGTCGTGGCCGAGTTCGAACTGGTCGACCGCCTCCAGCGCCTGGGTGATGACCCCGGCCCGCCGCTGGTGCTCGGCGCCCTCGGCGAAGAGCACGGACGGCTGGTAGCCGACGTACGGCATGAGCGGCCAGTCCGGCGGAATGTTCTCCCACTGGTTCCAGCGGCGCGAGTCGCGGGCGAACAGCTCGTCGTGCTGGGTGACGTAGCTGACCTCGGGATAGCCGAGGACCAGCCACGCCGGGATGTCGCCGTCCAGCAGGACCGGGGCGATCGGGCCGTGTTCCCGCCGCAGGCTGCGGTACAGCTCGGACGGCGTCTGCTGGTACTCCAGGCCGCTCAGGCGCACCGCGGTGCCGTGCGCGGGACAGCCGGGCGGCGGCACGGCGCCGCTCTTCCCGCCTGCGGTGGCGGTGAGGGTGCGGTGGTGGGCGGCGGACGGGTCGGCGCCGAGGGCGTCGGTCTCGGCGGCGGCACCGGTCAGGTCGGTCATGAGGTCGTCTCCCGTGCCAGGGCCATGTCGTACAGGTGGTTGACGAGGGTGATCAGGACGTGCTTGCCGGAGGACCGCACGCGCGCGTCGCAGTCGACCAGCAGCACGTGGTCGGGGAGTGCGAGGGCCTGCCGGATCTCGGCGAGGGAGAACGCGGAGGTGTCGTCGTCGAAGCGGTTGACCGCCACGACGAACGGCGTGCGGTGGTGTTCCAGCCGGTCGATGGCATACCAGGACTCGCTCATCCGACGGGTGTCGACCAGCACCACGGCACCCAGGGTGCCGGCGAACAGGCGGTCCCAGAGGAACCAGAACCGCTCCTGCCCGGGGGCGCCGAAGAGGTAGAGCACCATCCGCTCGTTGAGCGTGATGCGCCCGAAGTCGAAGGCGACGGTGGTGGTGGTCTTCCCCGCCACCCCCGTGGTCTCGTCGACACCGACGCCGGCCTGCGTCATCAGCTCCTCGGTGTTGAGCGGGCGGATCTCGCTGACCGCGCGCACGAGCGTGGTCTTCCCCACTCCGAAGCCGCCCACGACGACGATCTTGAGGCCGGTCTCGGCGCCGTGCGCCAGCGGCGTGCGGTCCGAACGGGCCGCGGGGAGGACGGGGCCGCCGCCAGGGCCCGCCGCGTCCGGGACGGCGTCCGAGGTGAGTTCGGCGCCCAGGTCAGAGGTTGCGGAGTCCATTGAGCACCTCCATCAGGAGTGCGGAGTCGGGCTGGGAGGCGACGGCCCGGGTGACGGGCGGGCGGCGGGCGGTGATCCTGCTGGTCGCCAGCAGGTCTCCGAGGAGGATGCGGACGACGGTGACCGGGAGCTTCAGCTCGGCGGCGATCTCGACCACCGCGATGGGCCGGCGGCACAGGCCGAGGATGCGCACGTGCTCGGACTGCATGCCCGGGGTCGGCTCGCATTCGCTGACGATCAGCGTCACCAGGTCGAAGGTGTCGTCGTCCGCGCGGCAGCGCCCCTGCGTCAGGGTGTAGAGCCGGTCCGGTTCGCCGGTGTCGACGGGTTCCCTCACGAGCGGGTGCCCTCCGGGGAGAGCATGCGGGGCTCGGCGCTCAGGTGCTCGCCGATCTGCTCGACCATCTCGCTCATCTGGTGCCCTACCACGCCCGGGTCCGCGCCGTCGTCGGCGAGGACGGCGAGGTGGGCGCCGTCGCCCGCCTCCACGATGAACAGCAGACCGCCGTGGAACTCGGTCATCGAGTGCCGTACGCCGCCGGTGCCGTTGCCGAACTCCACCGACGCCCCCTGGGCGAGCGCCTGGATGCCCGAGCAGATGGCGGCCAGCTGGTCGGCCTGGTCGAGAGCGAGGTGACGACTCCAGCAGAGTTTGAGGCCGTCCCGCGAGAGCACCAGCGCGTTGCGCGTGCCGGGGGTCCGTTCGAGCAGGTTCTCCAGGAGCCAGGTGAGGCTGTTGTCAGTGGTCGGCATGGTGGGGTGGGGGGCGGACAGGCCCGGGGAGCCGGTCACCAGCCCGTGCCTCCTTCTTCGTCGTGTCTCGGGCAGGGAGGGGCCACGTCGCCGTGGACACGACCCCGGGTCGACTGCGTGCGCGTCGGGGCTACTCCGGCTTCGTCGGGGAGGCGTCCGGCTGGCCCCGGCGTGCGCGGTGGAAGGCGCCGAAGCCGGTCCCCGCGTCACGGGCGTGGCGAGGGGTATCGCTGGAGGACGGTGCCGGGGACGCGGCCCGCCGCCGCATCAGGTGCTCGGAGTGCTCCCGGTCCGCCGTGGCCATGGTGCGACCGGGGGACCGGACGGGCAGGCCGCCGGGGGTGGACTCGGCCTCGCGGCCGGTCGCCTGGGCGGGCAGCGGCGCGGGACGGACCGGGTCGGGCGCGCCACCGCGCTCCGGGGGCGTCTCCGGGGTGCCGGGTGCCGGGTCGTCCGGCCCGAGGGGGTCCGGCGTGTGGTGGGTGCCCGGCGTGCTCACGGCGTCGGCGGACGCGGCCGGGGTGCCGTGCGGCGGGGTGTGCTGGGCGAGCTGGGAGCCGAAGTGCTCGGGCAGCGCGGTGCGTCGCTGGGCGAGCAGCTGCGGCGGGAACAGCACCACGACTCCGGTGCCGCCGCGCGAGGAGGGCCGGAAGTTGACGGTCATGTGGTACTTGGCGGCAACCCGGCCCACCACGGCGAGGCCAAGCCGGGTGCCCTGGAGCAGCGCCAGGTCGTTGCACCGGCCCGACACCGCCTCCTCGGCGCGACGCATCGCCGCGTCGGCCATCTTGAGGCCGCTGTCCTCGATGGTGACGACGATGCCCGCACTGCGCTCCTCGACGTAGACGTGCACCTCGTCGATGGGCGGTGAGAAGTTGGCGGCGTTGTCCATCAGTTCGGCGAGCAGGTGCATCACCGCCTCGGCGGCGAACCCGGCGATGGCCGCCGTGCTGGAGCAGTGCAGCCGCACGCGCTGGTAGGCCGCGATGCGCCCCATCGCACCGCGCAGGATGCTCTCCATGCCGATGGGCTTGTTCCACGAGCGGCTGGTGCGGCCGCCCATCAGGAGGGCGAGCCGGTCGGTCATCAGACCGAGCTGTGAGGTGTTGTGGTCGAGCCGGAGCAGGTCACCGAAGACGTCCTCTCCGTGCCGGTCCTGCATCTCGCGCAGGTCGGCGAGCATGCCGACCGCTTTGGCCTGCACCCGGCTGAGCGCCTTGGCGCTGGCGCCCTGGGCGGCCGCCGCGCGCCGCTCGCTCCGGGCGAATTCCCGTACCAGCGACTCCAGCAGGGCCCGCAGCCGGGCGTCCTGCGGACGCTCGAGACCGGCCAGCACGGTGTCGGCGGACGCGCCGTTGCGCAGGCCGGCCAGTGCGGTGGGGAGCACGGTGGCGGTGAGGCGGTCCAGCTCACCGCCCGCCTGCTCGAGCCGCACGCGTGCGGTGGTCGCGGCGGCGGTGGCGGAGAGCGCCCGCTCCTCGGCGGCGCCCACCTCGGAGACGAATGTGTGCAGCAGCCGGCGCAGTTGCGGGTCCGACGGCTGCGGGGTCGCGGCCAGGGTCTCGTCGGCGCGGCCACCCTCGGTGAGCCGGTCCAGCACGGCGGGAACGGTGACCTGGAGCAGGTGTCCGGCCTCGGCGGCGTGCTGGGCGGCCTGCCGGGCGGCGGCGCGCGCCTCGCGCCGGGCGGCCTCGGCCGCGCTGCGCTCCTGGCGTACCAGCGTCACGGCTGCCGCGGTGGCCGCCGCGAGGCCCAGCCAGGCGCACACCACGACTGCCAGCACCCAGCCCGTGGCGGGTCCGGGAGCGGCCAGTGTCACCGCCCCTCCCACGACGGCGGCCACCACCAGGAGGAGGAGTGGCACGGTCGGTGACATGCGCTGTTTCGCACTGTTCCGGCGCGGGCGGGGCGTGACGGGCACTGACATTCCGCGGTCCCTCGGTCGTGAGTGCGGGGCAGGAGGGCCGACCTGCGCGCATCGGCCGTACCGGACGCTAGTCACGTGGAGGGACGGGTGGCGGGAGGAGTGGCAGAGGTGTCCCCACAACGAAGGACTTCGCTGCGAAAGCGCCTTCGCGGCCCGGACGTTCGTGGTAGACGCACACGCCCGCGCACACGTACGGAGCACGTCCGGATGTACGACCCGCAGGGTTGCGGGAACGGGACAGGCCCGGCGGTGGAAACCGCCGGGCCTGTCCGGGAGGGCGTCGTGCGAGCGCCTTGAGAAGGCGTCAGGAAAGCGCCGCGAGGGCCTGGTTGAGGGTCTTCGACGGGCGCATCACGGCGTCGGCCTTGGCGACCTGGGGCTGGTAGTAGCCGCCGATGTCGGCGGGCGAGCCCTGGACGGCGACCAGTTCGTCGACGATGGCCTGCTCCTGCGCGGTCAGCGTCTCGGCGAGGTCGGCGAACGCCTGCGCGAGCGCGGCGTCGTCGGTCTGCCGCGCCAGCTCCTGGGCCCAGTAGAGGGCCAGGTAGAAGTGGCTGCCGCGGTTGTCGATGCCGCCGAGGCGGCGGCTGGGCGACTTGTTCTCCTGGAGGAAGGTGCCGGTCGCACGGTCCAGGGTGTCGGCCAGGATCTGGGCACGGGCGTTGCCGGTGGTCTTCGCGAGGTGCTCGAAGCTGACGGCGAGGGCGAGGAACTCGCCCAGGCTGTCCCAGCGCAGGTAGTTCTCCTTGACCAGCTGCTGCACGTGCTTCGGCGCGGAGCCGCCGGCTCCGGTCTCGAAGAGGCCGCCGCCGTTGATGAGCGGCACCACCGACAGCATCTTGGCGCTGGTGCCAAGCTCCAGGATGGGGAAGAGGTCGGTCAGGTAGTCGCGGAGCACGTTGCCGGTGACGGAGATGGTGTTCTCGCCGCGGCGGATGCGCTCCAGGGAGAACGCCATGGCGTCGGCCGGCGCCATGATCTCGATGCGCAGGCCGTCGGTGTCGTGCTCCGGCAGGTAGGCGCGGACCTTCTCGATGAGGCGGGCGTCGTGCTCGCGGTTCTCGTCGAGCCAGAACACGGCGGGGTCGCCGGTGGCGCGGGCGCGGGTGACGGCGAGCTTGACCCAGTCGCGGATCGGCTCGTCCTTGGTCTGGCACATGCGGAAGATGTCGCCCGCGCTGACGGTCTGCTCCAGGACCGCCTCGCCGTTCCCGTCCACCACGCGCACGGTGCCGGTCGAGGGGATCTCGAAGGTCTTGTCGTGGCTGCCGTACTCCTCGGCCTTCTGCGCCATCAGGCCGACGTTGGGCACCGTGCCCATCGTCGAGGGGTCGAAGGCGCCGTTGGCGCGGCAGTCGTCGATGACGACCTGGTAGATGCCGGCGTAGCTGCTGTCCGGGATGACCGCGAGGGCGTCCTGCTCCTGGTCGTCGGCGTTCCACATGTGGCCGGAGGTACGGATCATGGCCGGCATGGAGGCGTCGATGATGACGTCGCTCGGCACGTGCAGGTTGGTGATGCCGCGGTGCGAGTCGACCATGGCCAGGTCGGGGCCCTCGGCCAGCTCGGCCTCGAACGACGCCTTGATCTTGTCGCCCTCGGGCAGCGACTCCAGGCCCTTGAAGATGCCGCCGAGGCCGTCGTTCGGCGTGAGGCCGGCCGCAGCGAAGGTCTCGCCGTACTCCGCGAACGTCTTCGGGAAGAAGGCGCGGACGACGTGGCCGAAGATGATCGGGTCGGAGACCTTCATCATGGTGGCCTTGAGGTGCACGGAGAACAGCACGCCCTCCGCCTTGGCGCGGGCGACCTGCTGGGCGAGGAACTCGCGGAGCACGGCCACGCGCATCACGGAGGCGTCCACGACCTCGCCGGCCAGGACCGGCACCGACTCGCGGAGGACGGTGGTCGCACCGTCGTCGCCGTGCAGCTCGATGCGCAGCGCGCCGTCCCGCTCGACGACTGCGGACTTCTCCGTGGAGCGGAAGTCATCGCCGGTCATGTGGGCGACGTTGGTCTTCGAGTCCGCGCTCCAGGCGCCCATGCGGTGCGGGTTGGCCTTGGCGTAGTTCTTGACCGACGCGGGGGCGCGGCGGTCGGAGTTACCCTCGCGCAGTACGGGGTTGACGGCGCTGCCCTTGACCTTGTCGTAGCGGGCGCGGATGTCGCGCTCCTCATCGGTCTTCGGGTCGTCCGGGTAGGCGGGCAGCGCGTAGCCCTGCTCCTGCAGCTCCGCGATCGCGGCCTTGAGCTGCGGGATCGACGCCGAGATGTTGGGCAGCTTGATGATGTTGGCCTGCGGCGTCCTGGCCAGCGCCCCCAGTTCGGCGAGCGCGTCGTCGATGCGCTGACCCGGCTCGAGGCGCTCGGGGAACTGCGCGATGATGCGCCCCGCGAGCGAGATGTCCCGGGTCTCCACCCGCACCCCGGCGGTCGAGGCGTAGGCCTCGATCACGGGCAGGAACGAGTACGTCGCCAGGGCCGGGGCCTCGTCGGTGTGCGTGTAGATGATGGTCGAGTCAGTCACCGGGTGCTCTCCGCTCCACGTCTGCAACATTTCTCGACATCAAGATACCGCCTGTTCCGCCGAACCCCGAAAGGGCCCGCCCCCTCCGATCGCCGGCTGGCGGCAGGAGCACCGGGAGACGCTTCTCACCTGCACCGGAACGCGGACGGGTCACCCGTCTGCACTAGGCTCGACGGGCGCTTCGTGCGCGCCGCCGACCGGCACAGGACGTGAGGACCCTCCCATGTACCGCACCATGATGAAGTCGAAGATCCATCGGGCCACCGTGACCCAGGCCGACCTGCACTACGTCGGCTCGCTGACCATCAGCTCCGATCTGATGGAGGCGGCCGACCTGCTGCCGGGCGAGAAGGTGGACATCGTCGACGTCGACAACGGCGCGCGCCTGTCGACCTATGTGATCGAGGGCCCGCGGGATTCGGGCGTGATCGGCATCAACGGTGCCGCGGCCCGGCTGATCAGCCCCGGTGACCTGGTGATCATCATCTCGTACGCCCAGGTGTCCGACGAGGAGGCCCGCGGCCTCAAGCCGAGCGTGGTGTTCGTGGACGAGGACAACAAGGTGTCCCTCACGGGCCACGACCCGGCCGACGCGCCGGAGGGCAGCGGCCTTCTCCGCGGCGACCTCGCGTGACGAAGGGGGTGGCGGCCCTCCCGGGCCCGCCACCCCCTCGGTCAGCGCGTGGTGGTGCTGTTGAACAGCGACCGCGACCAGACGTAGCCGACCAGGGCGATGCCCGCGCACCAGGCGAGCGAGATCCAGCCGGCAGAGCCGATCTCCGATCCGGAGAGCAGGCCGCGCAGCGTCTCGGTCATCGGCGTGAAGGGCTGGTGCTCGGCGAACCAGCGCAGGCCCGGCGACATCGAGTCGGCCGGCACGAAGGCCGAGCCCAGGAACGGCAGGAACTGGACCAGCAGCGGCTTGTTGCTCGCGGACTCCACCGTCTTGGAGATCAGTCCGAGCGCCGCCGACAGCCAGGTCACCGCGAACGCGATGGCCGCGAGAAGGCCGGCCGCGGCCAGCCACTCCAGCGCACTCGCGTCCGACCGGAAGCCGAGCGCGAAGGCGACGGCCACGACCAGGAGGAGGCACACCATCGTCTGGAGCACGCTGCCCACGACGTGCCCCGTCATGAACGACGAGCGGGTGATCGCCATGGTGCGGAAGCGGTTGATGATGCCCTCGGTCATGTCGGAGCAGACTGCGATCGAGGTGGACATCGCGCCGGCGGCCACGCCCATGATGATGATGCCGGGGGTCAGGTACTCCAGGTAGGCGTCCCGGCCGCCGCCCATGCCGGCGCCGATCGAGTCGCCGAAGGCGTACACGAACAGCAGCAGCATCAGGATCGGCGTCAGGGCGCTGCCGAAGCCCACGGCCGGATAGCGGATCGCATGCTTGAGATTGCGCCGCAGCATCGTCGTCGAGTCGTGGACGGCGTGGGTGAGGGTGCTCATCGCAGGGTCTCCTTGGCGGGAAGCGGCGGGGTGCGGACGCCGGCACCGGCGGTTCCGTCGCCGGTCAGGGCGAGGAAGACGTCGTCGAGGTCGGGGGTGTGCACGGAGAAGCCGGCCGCACGGGCACCGGCGGCGTCGAGGCGGTCGAGCAGCGCGCGCAGCGCGTCGAGGCCGCCGTCGCCCGCCACGCGCAGGGCGAGGTTCTCGTCGTCGCGTGACGCCTCGGGGAAGGCCGCCGCCGCGCTTTCGTAGGCGGCGAGACCGGTGAAGGTCAGCCGGACGTGACTGCCGGGGATCTGCGCCTTGAGTGCGTCGGCGGTGCCCTCGGCGATGATCCGGCCGCCGTCGAGCACGGCGATCCGGTCGGCGAGTTGGTCGGCCTCCTCCAGGTACTGCGTGGTGAGGAAGACGGTGGTGCCGCCCTCGACCAGCGAGCGCACCGTCTCCCACATGGTGCGGCGGCTGCGCGGGTCGAGACCGGTCGTCGGCTCGTCCAGGAAGATCACCTGCGGGTCGCCGACGAGCGTCATGGCGATGTCGAGCCGCCGCCGCATACCGCCGGAGAAGGTCGCGGCCCGCTTGTGGCCGACGTCCGCGATCCCGAACCGCTCCAGCAGCGCCCGCGCCCGGGTCCGGCCCTCGCGCTTGCCGAGGCGCAACAGGTCGGCCATCAGGAGCAGGTTCTCCTCGGCGGTGAGCAGGTCGTCGAGCGCGGCGAACTGCCCGGTGACGCCGATGGCGGCACGGACCCCGTCCGGCGAGGCGGCGATGTCGTGGCCCGCGACCTGCGCCCGGCCGCCGTCGGCGCCGACGAGCGTGGAGAGGATCTGCACGGTCGTGGTCTTGCCGGCGCCGTTGGGCCCGAGCAGGGCGAACACCGTTCCGGCCGGGATGTGCAGGTCGATGCCGTCGAGCACGGTCTTGTCGCCGTACGACTTGCGCAGGCCGACGGCGGACACGGCGGCGGGCGGCGCCGCCTCGCCCGCTCTCCTGGACGTGGGCATGACAGATGAAGCCATGGAGTCCTCCTGATCGAAGACAGAGGTGAAGGGTGGGGTGAAGGGGATGCGCGGCCGGGGGTGCCCGGCACGCGGGGCCGGCGCTCGGGCCGGGGCCCGGGAAGGGCCCCGGGGAGGGGCGCTCAGGCTCCGGCGCGGCGCACGTCGATCGTGCCCCAGCGGGTCCTGGCGAGGATCTTGACGGTGTCCTCGGCCTCCTCCGGGGGTCCGGAGTCGGCGAGCCCGTTGCGCACCTGGCCGCGCTCGGAGCTGACGTCGAGCCAGGCGGCGGTGCCGGCGCGGACGCCCACCTCGATGGCGCCGTACGAGTTCTCCATCGAGACGGTGCCGCGGGCGACTTCGGCGAGGCGCAGCGTGCCGTGGGCGACCGTCGCGGCCACGGACCCCTCGGCACGTGAGACGTCGACGTTGCCGTGTGCGCCACGCACCCGCAGGTCGCCGAGTGCGGCACCGACGCTCGTGGCGCCGTGCGAGTTCTTCAGTACGGCGGGGCCGTCGACGGTGCCGACGCGCACCCCGCCGAAGCTGGTGGCGATGTCGGCGCTCCCCTCGACCCGGTCGACGTGCACCGAGCCGTGGGAGGTGACGAGCCGGAGCGGGCCGGTCGTGCCGAGGCGGGTGTCGCCCGACGAGATCTTCACGTGGACCTCGCCGAGCCGGCCCTCGCCGAGCACCTGGGTCCAGGAGCCGGTCACGTCGATGCGGGAGCCGGCGGGCAGTTCGACCGCCACATCGACGGCGCCGCTGGGGCCCACCATGCGGCGTTCCTTCGTCCTGACGGTCAGGACGCCGTTCGCGTACCCGACCTCGGTCTGCTCGGCGGCCCGTACGTCCTTGTTCCGCTTCGGGTCGCGGGGGCGCACCTCGACGTGCGTGTCGGGGCGGTCGGCTGCGGCGACGCGGAGGGAGCCGGCCCCCACATGGAGGGTGGCCGTAATCGGCTCGGGAGTGTCGAAATCAGGCATGGCGGTACCGTCCTCATGAGTCCTTGGAGCGTCCCTGCAGGTGGGACGTGATGTGAAGGGAAGCGGGCGGGCGCGGGCGCGGCTAGCGCACCCAGCCCGTGAAGCTCTGGCCGACCGTGGGGGTCCTTCCGGCGGGGCGCGGGTGCGCGCCGCCGTCGACCGCAGCCGAGACGGCCCGCACCAGCCACGCGTTGACCGACAGCCCCTCGCCGCTCGCGGCCTCCTCGGCGCGCGCCTTGAGGTGGGCCGGAAGACGCAGGTTGACGCGTGCGGTGGCACCGTCGTCGCCGTCGGCGGGGGCGGGCGCCTTGAGCGTCTCGACGGGCCGGGCCGCCGCTTCCGCGGCGTCGGGACCGCCGGGCGGCGGCGTGACGACGAAGTCGGGATCGAGCCCGCGCAGCCGCACGTCCACCGACCCCGGGGCGAGCTCGCGGGTGATCTCGTCCATCGCGGCGGAGAGCACGTTGAGCATGGCCAGCCGCGTCGCCGACTCCAGCGGGGCGGTGAGCCGGTCGGCCAGCTCACGGGCGTCCTCCCCGCCGGCTTCGGCGGCTACCGCGAGTTCGCGGCGCAGTGTGTCGACATACGGGGTGAGATCCATGGCGCCATAATGACACCATAATGGCGCCATGCGCAAGCCTTTACGGCGCCCACCTCGAAGGAGTGATCCCATCTCTGCCCTGAACTGCGAAAACGGAGAAAGGCCCACTGGCGTCACAGTGACACCAGAAGCAATCGCACACCGCTCGACGATGCAAAGTGACACCACAAGGCGCCAGATCGACACCATGCGGCACCACACATGACACCAGGCAGCACAGGAGGGGCGGACTGCACCGCCGGACGGGTGCCGCCGCGCCCACCACGTCCTCAAGTGGGCGCCCCGAAAGCGACAAAACACGCATAACACCACGAACCGTGCGAACGTTGTCCCGCAGGTTCGCCGGGGCCGACGCACTGCCGCCGTCGGCGCCGAGGAGAGGGAACGGAGCCCCGATGCGGAACGACACGGACGGCACGGCACCCGCGACGCCGGTCGCGGACCCCGGCCCGCGCTTCGACCGGGCGAGTGCGGTCGCCGACGCCGTCCTCTACGAGGGCTACCTCCTCTACCCCTACCGCCGCTCCTCCGGCAAGAACCGGGTCCGCTGGCAGTTCGGGCTGCTCGCGCCGCGCCGGTGGATCGAGGCCGACGGCCCCGTCACCCCGGTGCTGGCCGGCTCCGCGGAATCCTGGCGGCAGCAGACCGAGTGCCTGTGCGAGGCCGCCGACGACGCAATCGTGCACGTCCGCGTGCGCCACCTGCAGTTGCAGCAGCGGCAGGTCGAGCGGCGCGAGCCGGACGGCACATTCACTCCGGTGGACCAATTGGAGGCCGGCGGGGAGGTGTACCTCCCCTTCGACGAGGCGGTGCCCCACGAGACCGACCTGACCGTCCCGCTGGCGGAACTCCTCGCCGCCGGCGGCCGCCGGCGCGGCTTCCCGGTGCACTCCCCCGGCGGCGAGGAGACCGAGGAGCTGCCCGGCGGCAGCGGCAGGCTGGTCCGCCGCAGGCGGCCCCTCGCGGCGACGGCCACTGTGTCCGCCGAACGTCTCGACACCGGCCGCCCCGCCTTCCGCCTGCGCATCCGCATCGCGAACACCGACGTCTCCGTCGGCCCGGACACCCCCCGCGAGGAGGCGCTGCACCACGCGCTGATCGCCACCCACACGCTCGTCGGCGGCCACGGCCTCGCCTTCACGTCGCTCGCCGACCCGCCCGCGTGGGCCGAGTCGTACGCCCGCGGCTGCCGCAACGAGCACACCTTCCCCGTGCTCGCGGGCGAGCCGGGCAGCCACGATCTGGTGCTGTCCTCGCCGATCATCCTCTCCGACCACCCGCAGGTCGCCCCGGAGAGCCCCGGCGACCTGCACGACGCGGCGGAGATCGACGAGATCCTCTCGCTGCGCACGCTGCTGCTCACCGACGAGGAGAAGCGCGAGGCCCGGGCGACCGACCGGCGCGCCGCCGAGATCCTCGACCGGGTGGACGCCATGCCACCGGAGGTCTTCGCCCGGCTGCACGGCACGATCCGCTCGCTGCGCCCCTCCCTCGACCCCTGCGACCTCACCGACCACTGACCCGGCGGGCCCGGTGACCGCCACCGACCGACCCCGCGCACGGCTGCCAAGGAGGCCGACGACATGACCATAGACAGCGGCACCACCCAGACCGACGGGCAGGCGTCCCGCGGGGCCGAGCGCAAGGGCTTCGACGAAGTCGACATCCTGTGGATCTCCGAGGGGCTGAGCTGCGACGGCGACACCGTGTCGATGACCGCGTCCGGCCAGCCGTCCATCGAGGACGTCGTGCTGGGGCTCATCCCGGGGCTGCCCAAGGTGAACCTGCACAACAAGGTGCTGTCGCCGACGATGGGCGGCGAGGAGTACCTCGCCCCCTTCCGGGCCGCGGCCCGCGGCGAGGCCGCCAACCCGTTCATCCTGGTCATCGAGGGGTCGATCCCGAACCAGAACATCATCGAGGGCGACGGCTACTGGACATCGTTCGGCAACGACGAGACGACCGGCGAGCCCCTCCCCCTCAACTGGTGGCTGGACCACCTGGGCCCGCACGCCTGGGCGGTCGTGGCGGCGGGCACCTGCGCCACGTACGGCGGCATCCACGCCATGGCGGGCAACCCCACCGGCGCCATGGGCCTCGCCGACTACCTGGGCTGGGACTACCGCTCCGCGGGCGGGCTGCCCATCGTCAACGTGCCAGGCTGCCCGATCCAGCCGGAGAACTTCATGGAGACCCTGACCTGGGTCCTCTACCACGCGGCCGGCGCGGCGCCGCCGCCCCCGCTGGACGAGATGCTGCGCCCGCAGTGGCTGTTCGGCAGGACGGTGCACGAGGGCTGCGACCGGGCCGCCTACTACGAGCAGGCCGACTTCGCGAAGGACTACAACTCGCCCAAGTGCCAGGTGAAGGTCGGCTGCTGGGGCCCCGTCGTCAACTGCAACGTGCCCAAGCGCGGCTGGATGAACGGCATCGGCGGCTGCCCCAACGTCGGCGGCATCTGCATCGGCTGCACCATGCCGGGCTTTCCGGACGCGTTCATGCCGTTCATGGACACCCCTCCGGGCGGCGGCCTGTCGTCGGCCCTCATCCGGCCGTACGGCGCCTTCATCCGGCGGATGCGCGGCATCACCAACGCCGTGGTCAACCAGGAACCGAAGTGGCGGCACAACGAGGACGCGGTGACCACCGGCTACGACCCGCACTGGCGCGCCTGAACCGACCGGCCCGACCCGGGTGCGGGCCGGCACCGACCAGCCCGCACCCTCCCCACACCTCCCCACACCTCCGCACAGCGACGCAGACGAACGAGATGGGAACTGACATGACGGCAACCGAATCCCGGGCCGGGACCGGAGAGCGCCAGCCCTCGCAGATGGTGGACATGGCGTGGGACCCGATCACCCGGATCGTCGGGAACCTCGGCATCTACACCAAGATCGACTTCGCCAACCGCGAGGTCGCCGAGTGCCACAGCACCTCGTCGCTGTTCCGCGGCTACTCGGTGTTCATGAAGGGCAAGGACCCGCGCGACGCAGGCTTCATCACCAGCCGCATCTGCGGCATCTGCGGCGACAACCACACCACCTGCTCCAACTACGCGCAGCAGATGGCGTACGGCATCAAGCCACCGCCGATGGCGGAGCTGATCACCAACCTCGGCGAGGCGGCCGAATACATCTTCGACCACACCATCTACCAGGACAACCTGCTCTTCGCCGACTACTGCGAGGCGATGGTCAAGCAGACCAACCCCGGCGTCCTGGACCAGGCCGAGCGCACCCCCGCCCCCAAGGCCGAGATCCACGGCATGCGGACGATCGCCGACATCATGCGCGCGTTCAACCCGTTCGAGGGGTCGGTCTACAAGGAGGCACTGAAGGTCAGCCGCGTCACGCGCGAGATGTTCTGCCTCATGGAGGGGCGGCACGTGCACCCGTCGACGCTCTACCCGGGCGGCGTCGGCACGATGCCGGAGCCCACCGTCTTCACCGACTACCTGACCCGGCTGGTCGGCATCCTGGACTTCGTGAAGAAGTCCGTGGCGCTGTGCGACGACGTCTTCGACTTCTTCTACGAGGCGCTGCCCGGCTACGAGGAGGTCGGCCGCCGCCGAATCCTGCTCGGCTGCTGGGGCGCCTGGCAGGACCACCGGGTCTGCGACTACCGCTACGCGTCGATGAACGAGTGGGGCAAGGCGATGTACGTCACCCCGGGCATCGTCGTCGACGGAGAGCTGCGCACGAACAACCTCGTCGACATCAACCTCGGCATGCGCATCCTGCTGGGCAGCTCCTTCTACGAGGACTGGACGAACGAGCAGCCGTTCGTCACCCACGACCCGCTGGGCAACCCGGTCGACATGCGCCACCCGTGGAACCAGACGACCGTCCCGATGCCGCAGAAGCGGGACTTCGGCGGCAACTACAGCTGGGTGATGAGCCCGCGCTGGTACGACCAGCAGTCCGGCGACCACCTGGCGCTCGACACCGGCGGCGGTCCCATCGCCCGCCTCTGGTCCACCGCGCTGGCCGGTCTGGTGGACGCCAGCTACGTGAAGTCCACCGGGCGGAGCGTGCAGATCTCGCTCCCCAAGAGCGCCGCGCTGCCGGAAATGACGCTGGAGTGGAAGGTCCCGCAGTGGAGCAACACCCTGGAGCGCGGCAGGGCCCGGTCCTACTTCGTCGCCTACGCGGCGGCGATGGCGATGCAGTTCGTCGAGGAGGCCCTGCAGCTGGTGCGTGAGGGCGAGACCCGCGTCTTCACCGACTTCGAGGTGCCGGACGAGGCGATCGGCTGCGGCTTTCACGAGGCGGTGCGCGGCGTCCTCTCCCACCACCTGGTCATCAAGGACAAGAAGATCGCGAACTACCACCCGTACCCGCCGACGCCGTGGAACGGCAGCCCGCGCGACAGCTACGGCACCCCCGGCCCGTACGAGGACGCCGTGCAGGGCCAGCCCATCTTCGAGGAGAACGGCCCGGAGAACTTCAAGGGCGTCGACATCATGCGCACCGTGCGCAGCTTCGACCCGTGCCTGCCGTGTGGGGTGCACATGTACCTCGGCAAGGGCAACGAGCTGAAGAAGGTGCACTCGCCGAACTTCGGGACGGCCGGTCATGGGTGACGCCTGCTGTGGCGGTGGCGCCGCTTCCGGAACCGCGCCCCCGGCCGGTACGACGGGCGCGCCGCCCACCGTGCCGCCCGCCGTACCGGTCGGCCGGCTCGACGACGCGGCTGTCGGCGAGCGTCTGGCGCGCGCCGACGACCTCCTGGGGCGCGTCGAGGGCGTCGCCGGCCCCACGACCGAGGCGGCCGTCGAGGCCGTGCAGACGCTCGCCGAGATCTACGGCGAGGCGCTGGCCCGCGTCCTGGACCTGGCCGGCGAGGAACTGCGCGCCCGGATGGGCGCGGACGAGCTACTCGCCCACCTGATGGTGCTGCACGAACTCCACCCGGAGCCCGTGGAGGCGCGGGTGGCCGCAGCCCTTGAACGCGTACGGCCCGGCGTGCAGGAGCACGGCGGGGACGTCGAACTCGTCGGCGTCGACGGCACGGTGGCGACCGTACGTCTGCTGGCGAAGGGGTGCGGGACGTCGGCGGGGACGCTGGAGGACGCGGTGCGCGAGGCCGTGCTGGGCGTGGCGCCCGAGCTGACCGAGGTGCGGCGGGCACCGGCCGAGGGCGGCTCCGGCCAGGCGTTCGTCCCCCTCGACACGCTGACCGTCGCCCGCCCGCCGTCGGTGTCCGCCGGGGAGCGGACATGAGCACGGGCGCGCTCGCGCGGGTCGTGCGCGGCGCCGGGGCCCGGCGCGCGGCGCGCGCCGCCGAACACTGCGACATGTGCCGCGCCCCGGTCGCCGCCACCCACCGGCACATGCTGGACACCGCGCACGGGGAGATGCTGTGCGTCTGCGTGCCCTGCACCCTGCTCTTCGAGCAGCAGGCGGCCAGCAACGGGCATTTCCGGCTGGTGCCACGGCGCCGCGTACGGCTGGCTCCCCTGTCCACGGAGTCTCTGGGCGTGCCCGTCGGGCTGGCGTTCTTCGTACCGGACGCCGACGGCGGCGTGGAGGCGCACTTCCCCGGCCCGGCAGGTCCGGCACAGGCGGAGGTCGACGCCGCGGCCTGGCGGCGACTGGGCGAGGAGCACCCGGAACTCGCCGCGCTGGAGCCCGGCGTGCAGGCGCTGCTCGTCAACACCGTGCGCGGGCAGCAGCACCACTGGATCGTCCCGCTCGACGACTGCTTCCGCCTGGTCGCCCTGGTGCGGCAGGAGTGGCGCGGCCTGTCCGGCGGCGGCCGGGTCTGGCCCGAGGTCGAGCGCTTCTTCACGGAACTCACCGAGGACGACTGACGGACGCAGCGAAAGGAGACCGTCATGGGTCGCATACGCGTCGGAAGGCCCGACACCAAGCCGGACGCCACCTCCCACGTGCCCGGCGTCCACGAGGGAAACGAAGGCCCCTACGAGAGCCAGCCGGGCCACCACCCGGACGGCACCGCCGACTCCCGGCGCTCCACCGGAGTGCAGTGGAGGAAGCACGACCCGGTGTCCGACACCATGCCCAACCTCCCCCCGGGCTGAGCCCCGCCGAACCGGTACCAGGAAGGAGCGTCACCATGGCCATGGCCAGAAACGTGCTCATCGCACAGGGCGCACTGCTCGGCGGGCTGGCGCTCGCCCTGCTCGTGCGCGAGTTCCCCGGCCTCATCCGGGAGATCAGGATCATCCGGATGATGGACGACCACGCCGGCGCGCGATAGCCCGCGTCGAGGAGGGGCCCCGGTGGACGTCAGACGTCCACCGGGGCCCTTTTCCCGGCGCGAACGGTCAGTCGAGGCAGAACTCGTTGCCCTCGACGTCCTGCATCACGAGGCAGGACTCGTTCTCCTCGTCGGCGGGCAGCAGGCGCACGCGTACGGCGCCGAGCGCAACGAGCCGTGCGCATTCGGCCTCCAGCACGGCCACACGCTCCTCGCCCACGAGCCCGGTGCCGGTCCGCACGTCGAGGTGCAGGCGATTCTTGACGGTCTTGCCTTCGGGAACGCGCTGGAAGAACATCCGCGGCTCGGTGCCCACAGGGTCGATCCACGCGTACGCCGACCCCTGGCGCCCGGGCGGCCGGACCCGGTCGGCATCACTCCAGGTGGCGAAACCCTCCGGTGGCGGCGGCACCTCGTACCCCAACGCCTCGCGCCAGAAGCGCGCGACGCGCTCCGGTTCCGCGCAGTCGAAAGTGATCTGGATCTGCTTGATCGACGGCATCGGCTCATCATAGAGGCGGCGTGTGCGTCGTCTCGAAGGGTTTTCGGCGAGCCCCGCACCGGCCCGGACCTGCCCCTCCTCACACCGGGGCCAGCTCAGGGCCATGTGCGGGGTCAGCTCGCCAGGGAGAGCTTCGCGGCGAAGCCCAGGAACGCGGTTCCGGCAGCGGCCGACGCTCCGGCCTGGAGGCGCCGGCGCCGGCGGAAGGCGGCTGCCAGTCGCGTACCGGAGAAGATCAGCACGGACAGGTAGGCGATGCTGAACAGCTGCGCCCACAGCCCCAGCGCGACGAACGACAGCGCGGGGTGCGGGTAGGCCGGGTCCACGAACTGCACGAAGAAGGAGACGAAGAACAGGATCGCCTTCGGGTTGAGCAGGCTGGCCACCAGCGCCCGGCGGTACGGCCGTTCCCCGGTGTCACCGACCGCGGCCTCGGCCGGAGCATCGGGTGCACGCCTCTCGCTCCGGCGGCGCCAGAGCCGCCAGGCCCCGCGCAGCAGGCCGACGGCGAGCCAGGTCAGATACCCGGCACCCGCGAACTTCACCACCGAGAACGCCAGCGGGCTGGCCTGGAGCAGCGACGCCACTCCGCCCGCTGAGAGCGCCATCAGCACCGCGTCCCCGCACACCACTCCGCCCGCCGCCCGGTACCCGGCGCGCACGCCGCGCCGCGCCGCGACCGACACGACGTAGAGCGAGTTCGGTCCCGGCAGCAGAATGATCAGCGCGAGCCCCACCAGGTAGGTGGGGAGGTCCGTTATCCCCAGCACGAGGAGCAGCCTGGCACGGACCCGCGTAAGGTGCATAACGCGTTTTGCCATGCGGACATGCGAGTGCGCCGAAGCAGACGCCAGGCTTCTCAGCCACTCCGGTCGCCCCGCTGTGCCGACCACCCCCGGCGTCCGGGGTGGAGAAGTGCGTCGCCCGGAGGAGCGTCGACCCGGATGCCCACCTCTTCGGGCGGCCGACTTCCCGAAGGACGACATGCCGGGTGAACGGCGGTCACCCCGCCCCGTAGGTCGACCAGAGTGCGGCGGTGTGGCGAACGGGCGGGAGCGGGCCGACGTCACCGCGTGGTGGCCCCCCTGCGGGCGACGGGCGAGGGAGGATTCCCGGAAGCGCACCAGGAGGGCGGACCGTGTGGTTCCTGTTGACCGCGCACGCCGGGGTCGCAGCGGCTCTCCCCTGGGCTGCGCGGCGTCTGGGGTGCTGGGTGTGGATGCTCGCGGCGCTCGTCCCCCTGGCCACGCTGTCCTGGAGCTCGGTACAGGCGGGCCGTGTGCTGGAGGGCGAACCGGTGACGGCGGGCTTCGCCTGGGCGCCCTCTCTCGGTCTGGTCCTGGATCTGCGGATGGATGCCCTCTCGCTGGCCATGCTGTGGGTGGTGGGCGGCGTCGGTGTCGCCGTGCTCGGCTTCTCCCGCACCTATGTCGAGCGTGACGTCGGCCGAGAGGCCGGGCTGCTGGTGGCGTTCGCGGGGGCGATGACCGGGCTCGTCCTCGCCGACAACCTACTGCTGCTGTACGTGTTCTGGGAGCTGACCTCGGTCGTCTCCTTCCTTCTCATCGCTGGCCGCGGCGAGCGGGCAGAACGGCGCGCAGCCGCCGAGCAGGCCTTGCTCGTCACGGTGGCCGGCGGACTGGCCATGCTCCTGGGAATGGTGATGCTGGGCCAGTCGGCGGGCACCTACCGGCTGTCCGAAATCCTGGCCGATCCGCCGCGGGGCGGCGCGGTGTCCGCGGCGGTGGTACTCGTACTCGTCGGCGCCTTCGCCAAGTCCGCGCAGGTGCCGCTGCACGGCTGGCTGCCGGCCGCGATGGTCGCGCCGACGCAGGTGAGTGCCTACCTGCACGCGGCGGCCATGGTGAAGGCGGGCGTGTACCTCGTGGCCCGGCTGGCGCCCGGCTTCGCCGAGGTGCCGGTGTGGCGTCCGCTCGTGCTCTGCGTAGGGCTGCTCACCCTGATGGCCGGGGCTGTCCAGGCTCTGCGGGAGACGGATCTGAAGCGGCTTCTCGCCTACGGCACGGTGAGCATGCTCGGCATGCTCACCGTGCTGTTCGGAGCGGGCACCCGGACGGCCGCACTCGCCGGTGTGGTGCTGCTGCTGGCGCACGCGGCGTACAAGTCGGCGCTGTTCCTGACGGTGGGGATCCTGGATCGCCAGACCGGGACCCGGGATCTGCGCGCTCTGTCCGGTGTGGGCAGAGAATGGCCACTGTCCTGCGCTGTCGCCGCACTGGCCGTGGCATCCCTGGCGGGACTGCCGCCCCTGGTGGGGTTTCTCGGCAAGGAGACGGCACTCCAGTCCTTCCTGCATGGGGACGAACTGCCCGCGCATCTCTGGTTGCTGGCGGGGCTTTCCGTGGGAGCGGCGCTCACCGTAGCCTACGGTGCCCGCTTCCTGTGGGGGGCCTTCGGTGGCCGGCCGGGCGGTGCCGCGGGGAGCGCGACACCTCCGCCTGCCGCTCTCCTCGCCCCACCGGCAGCCCTCGCCATGGCGGGGGCGGTGCTGGGCGTCTGGTACGAGGGGACCGCGGAGTTGGCTCTCGCGTACGCCCGCTCTTACCAGCCAGGGCCGGAGGGCCTCTACCAACTGCACCTCTGGCACGGTTTCACGCCGGTGCTGGGCCTCTCGGCCCTGACCCTCACCACCGGTGTGCTGGTGTTCCTGCTGCGAGGCGCCGTGGCCCGCCGGGGGATGCGCGGGTTCGGCCGACGACTGCGCCCGCCGGGCCCACAACCTGGCTATCGCACGACCGTGCGGGCTGTGGGGGTGCTCGCCGTCCGCGTCACCCGGCGTACCCAGGCCGGTTCACTGCCGGTCTACCTGACCGTGCTGCTGGCCACGGTGCTGCTGGTGCCAGGAGGCGCTCTGCTGCTGCAGAGCCCGCAGCTGGACGCCCCACCGCTGTGGTGGTCACCGGTGGAGGTGCCGGCGACGCTGGTGGTGGTGTCGGCAGCAGCCGCCGTCACGGGCACCACACACCGGCTGACGGGGATGCTGCTGGTCGGCGCCGTCGGGTTCGGCGTGGCCGTGCTGTTCCTGGCACACGGCGCGCCCGACCTGGCCCTGACGCAGTTCCTGGTCGAGACCATGACGCTGGTCGTGGTCGTGCTGGTGCTGCGGTGGATGCCGGCCCGCTTCACTCCCGGGCACACGGCCCGCAGAGTACGCGTGCTGCGAGCGACAGTGGCCGTAGGCGTCGGGGTGATGGTGGCCGTCTTCACACTGGCGGCGACGTCCGTACCACATTCCCGGCCCGCCTCGGACACGTTGCTGCGGCGGATCGAGGAGACGGGAGCCTACAACGCGGTGAACGCCGTGGTGGTCGAGTTCCGCGCGTTGGACACGCTCGGAGAGATCGCTGTGCTGCTGGTGACGGCGATCGGCGTGGTGAGCGTGGTCCGGATCCGGGGACGCCGGGAGCCGGGGCCCCTGCCCGCGAGGGAGGATGATGAGCAGCGGGCGTCCGAAGCGGAGACGGCGTTCTGGGATGAGCCGCGGGGCAGGTGGCTCCCCGGAGCACACGAACGGCTCGGGGCCGACCGATCCGTTCTGCTGGAGGTCGTCACCCGGCTGCTCTTTCTCTCCATCATCGTGTTCTCGCTCTTCCTGTTGTTCTCGGGCCACTACAGGCCCGGCGGCGGGTTCTCCGGGGGCCTGGTCGCCGGCCAGGCACTCATCCTGCGCTACCTGGTGGTCGGCCGTGCAGACCTGGGGCTGGCCCTTCCCGTACGGCCGGGCGTGGTCGCCGGCGGAGGGCTGGTGGTCGCGGCCGTCACCGGACTGCTGCCGACCGCGGTCGGCGCGCCGATGCTCACGAGCGCCCTCGTCTCCGCGCACCTTCCGGTGCTGGGCGCCGTGAAGTTCTCGACCAGCGTGTTCTTTGACGTCGGCGTCTACCTGCTCGTCGTCGGAGTCGCACTGGAACTGCTCTCGGCCGTGGGCGAGAGGCTGGAGGACCGGACCGCATGAGAAATCTCGACGTCACCATGGCCGTCACGGTGGGGGTGTTGTTCGCGGTCGGCTTCTACCTGATGCTGCAGCGGCCACTGATGCGCATCGTGTTCGGCTTCCTGGTGCTGGGCCACGGCACCAACCTGCTGCTGCTGGTGGCCGGAGGGGGGCCGGGAGAGCCACCCGTGGTGGAGGGCGGTTCCCCCGCCGGAGACCTGCGGCGGTTCGCCGACCCGCTTCCGCAGGCCATGGTGCTCACGTCGATCGTCATCACCTTCGGTCTGTCGGCGTTCCTGCTGGCCCTGGCGTACCGGTCGTGGCGCCTGTCCGGACACGACGAGGTGCAGGACGACTTGGAGGACCGGCTGATCGGTACCTCGCGGGAACGAGCGGGAGCGGACCCGGCGTCGGACGACGTTCCCGCCGTTGAGGAGGACGCGTCCGGGGCAGGCGGATCGGAGGGATGCCCGTCATGACGGTGCTGCTCGCGCTTCCGGTGCTGGTGCCGGTGCTCGGGGCCGGGCTGACCCTGCTGACGCGGCGTCAGGTGGTCGTGCAGGTTCTCAGTGTCACCGTGCTGACGGGTGTACTCGTCGATGTGGTCGCGCTGCTGGTGCTCGCCGACCGGAACGGACCGCTGGTACTGCGGGCGGGAGGCTGGGACGCGCCCGCCGGAATCGTCCTGGTCGCAGACCGGCTGTCCACGCTACTGCTGACCGCCGCGGTCGCGGTGGCTCTCGCGGTGCTGGTCTTCGCCATCGGACAGGGCGCCGCGGAGGAGCGGCCCGGCGCGGCGACCGCGTTCCACCCCGCGTATCTGGTCCTGGTCTCCGGGGTCGCGCTGGCGTTCCTCACGGGCGACCTGTTCAACCTCTTCGTCGCCTTCGAGATGATGCTCACGGCGTCCTTCGTGCTGATCACCCTGGATGCCGGGGAGCCCCGGACCCGTGCCGGGATGACGTACGTCACCACCTCCCTGGTCTCCTCATTGCTGTTCCTCACGGCGATCGCGCTGCTCTACGCCGCCACCGGCACGGTCACGCTCGCCCAGCTCGCCGGCCGCGTCGGCGGACTTCCGGAAGGTCTTCGGTCTGCCCTCGGTCTGCTGCTGTTGGTCGTGTTCGGCGTCAAGGCGGCACTGGTACCTCTGCACTTCTGGGTCCCCGACAGCTACCCCACCGCGCCCACCCCGATCACCGCCGTGTTCGCGGCACTGCTCACCAAGGTTGGCATGTACGCGATCCTGCGCACCCAGACCCTCGTGTTCCCCCGCTCGGAGCTGTGGGTGCTGCTGGCCGTCGCCGCCGTGACGGCGATGCTGGTCGGCATCTTCGGCGCACTCGCTCACAAGGACGTGAACAGGGTTCTGGCGTTCACCCTCGTGAGCCATATGGGCTACATGCTGTTCGGGCTGGCACTCTTCGACGTCGCCGGGCTTACCGGCACAATCCTCTACATGATCCACCACATCGTGGTACAGGCTGCGTTGTTCCTGGTCGCCGGTCTCGTGGTGGCCCGTACCGGCACCCCCGCCCTGCCCCGGATGGCCGGACGCGCCGCCCCGAGCGCGGCGATCGCGCTGCTGTTCGCGCTACCGGCCCTCAGTGTGGCCGGCGTACCGCCGTTCTCCGGTTTCGTCGCGAAGGTCGCGCTGCTCCAGGCCGGGGTCGGCAACGGCACCCCCCTCGCGTACATGCTGGCCGGCGCCTCGGTGCTCACCAGCCTGCTGACGCTGTACGCGATGTCACGGATCTGGCGTCTTGCGTTCCTGCGCACCGTGCGGCCCGACGAGGAGCCGTCCAGCGCCGCCGGACGCCACACGGGGCAGCCCGGTGCCGGCCGGGGCGCCGGAAGCCTGATGGTGGGCGCGACAGCGGGAATGGTCGCAATCGGCCTCACCGTCGCCCTGGCCGCCGGTCCACTGGCCGACATCGGCACCCGGGCCGCACAGGATCTGCTGCGGCCGGACGGGTACCGCGGTGCCGTCATGAAGGGAGCGCAGCGGTGACCGACCGGCGCTCCCGCCCAGACGACGGACACGGCCACGCGAACGCGCCGCAGCGTCGGCCGTTCAAGCCGTTCAAGCCGTTCCTACGGCGAGTGCCGTCCCTCCTCTGGCTGTGGCTGCTGTGGCTGCTGCTCTGGGGCGAGGCCAGCGTGCTCACCGTGCTCGGCGGACTCGTGATCTCGGCGACGGTCGTGGCCACTTTTCCTCTTCCCCGTGCCCGTCCGTACGCCGCCGTGCGGCCACTGCGGCTCATCCTGCTCCTGGTCCACGTCGTCGTCGACGTCCTGGCCTCCGCCTCCACGGTCGCCTGGGAGGCTTTGCGGCACGGGCCGCGAGCGAGGACGGCCGTCCTCGTGGTCCGGTTGAGCGCGGACACCGACTTCCTCATCGCCGCCACGGCCACGCTGACCACGCTCACCCCGGGTGACCTGGTCGTCGAGATCGACCGGGACCAGCGTCTCCTCTACGTGCACGCACTCCCGGTGCGCGACCGCGCGGCGGCCGAACGCCGCCGTGCCGGCGTCGCGCGTGCGGAACAACAGGTCCTCCGCGCCCTCGCGCCGCGCGGTGAGAAGCCCCGGCCCGAAGCCGATCCCCCTGAGGGGAGAAGGGGTACGGCAGGAACGTCCGAACGCCCCGGCAAGCACGGTTCGCAGGAGGACCCGCCGTGAATCTCGTCTTTCAGATCACCCTGACCATGGTGGCCGTGACAGGTCTCCTCACGACGGTGCGGCTGCTGCGCGGCCCCGGCGTCCTGTCCCGGATCATCGCTCTCGACATACTCGTGACGCTAATCGTCGCCGGCGCGGCGACGGGCATCGCAGCCCGCCGGGATGTCACCGCACTGCCGGTGCTGGTGGTGCTCGCGCTGCTGGCCTTCGTCGGAACGGTGACGGCGGCCCATCTCGTTGAGCGACGGGAGGGCATGCGATGATCCCGGACCCGGAAACCGTCCGAGACGTCGTTTCGGCGGTTCTGCTCCTGGGCGGCGCGGTGTTCTGTCTGCTCGGAGGGGTGGGGCTACTGCGCTTTCCGGACACCGTCTCCCTGCTGCACGCGGCGGCCAAGGCACAGACCGCCGGACTGCTGCTGATCCTGACAGGGACCGCACTGCACGTTCCGCTGCCCTACGCCCTGATGCTGGCCCTGGTGGCGCTGTTCCAGTTGATCACCGTGCCGGTCACCGGTCAGGTCGTCGGGAGGACCGCCTACCGCACCGGGGCGATCGACCGCGACGGTCTGGTCCTCGACGAACTGGGCGACCGCCTGGCCCGGGACCGGACATCGACAGCGGACCAGGGGCCGGGGGCCGCGGTCGACCCGGACACCGACCGTTGACGGTGCCACCCGCACGGCCGCAGAGACTCCCCGCCCGGCCCGTGCCGACGGATCAGCCGCAGGCGGCGAAGCACAGAACCGCGGTCCCACCGGGGCCGACGCGTGCTCACGCAACGCCTGCACCACGGCGTGCCCGGTCGATCAGGCACGGATTCACCGCGCACGAGCCGCCACATGTCTGACGCCTCGTCACTCGTGCCGCCCACTCTCCGCGCGCGCACCCTGACGCCACGTGCGCGGGGACGGCCCACCCGGTGCCGTCCGGGCAGCGTCGGAGGTCACGCGGCGCAGGCCCGGCAGACGGCGATGGGTCGCGAGGATACCGAGGACGACCAGGACCGTGCCGGCCGCCTGGGGCCAGGTGACCGGCTCGCGGAGGAGGAGGACGCCGAGGGTGACGCCGACCACCGGCGTCAGGTAGGTGACGGCGGCGGCGTCGGCCGCGCCCCAGGCCGCGACAACGTTGGTGTTCCAGACGTAGGCGAGGCCGGTGCCGAAGACTCCGAGGGCGACGATCGCGCACACCACGGGCCAGGTCGGCGCGATCGCCGGCGCTGGGGCCAGGAACGGCGTCGCCGCCAGCATCAGCACCGCCCCGGCGGTGACCTGGACGGCGGCGACGGACAGCGCGGGCAGCCGGCGCGGCGAGACGAAACGCCGTAGGTAGACGAAGGCGACGCCGTAACAGGCCGTGGCGGCCAGACAGGCGAGCTGCGCGGCCAGGTTGCCGCCGAGATCAGCGCCGAACGGGTCGAGGATCACCAGCACGCCGACGAAGCCGAGCAGCAGCCCGGCCGCGCCGTGGCGGGTGAGGCGTTCGGCCGGCAGCAGGGCTGCGGACCACGCCATAGCCATCAGAGGCGTGGTGGCGTTGTAGGTGCTGGCCAGCCCCGAGGGGATGTGCTGCTCCGCCCAGGCGAAGAGCGTGAACGGCACGAGGCAGAGCAGCAGCGCCACGACGGTGAGATGGCCCCACAGGACCGGGTCGCGGGGCACCCGCCGGCGCATGACCCAGGTGGTCAGCAGGAGTGCGCCGGCGCCGAACACCATGCGCCCCCAGACCACCTGGAGGGGCGACAGCCCCTCCAGCCCGATCTTGATGAACAGGAAGCTGGAGCCCCATGCCAGGGCGAGCAGGACGAACTGGCCGACGACCGGCAACGCTTCTCTCCTTCGCTGTGTGCGACACCACGCCTTGTCACGCCCTCCCGAGAAAAGCGCGTTCCCGTCAGGGTCACCGGCGGGATTCGGACGTCGTGCACCGGCCCTCGGGGCTTGGTCGGAGCGGACCAGTGGCGGGGCCCGGACCGGGGTCTCGACACCGGTCCGCGCACCGTGCCCCTACGAATTGGTGCGTGCTAGCGGGTGAGGCCGTTGAGGGGTTCTTGCTGGTGGGTGGCACGAGATGATTCATGACCTGGGCGACCAGGGCCACGAAGGGGTCGATCCGGTCCTGGGCTCGGTGCGGCCGAACACCCTGGCCCGGTGGACGTCGCAGGCGGCGAGGTACGCCAGGACGCCTTCGCGACTACGGGTGTGGTTCACGCACATCGCGCGGGCATGGCCGGGGGCGAGAGTGGGATGGCAGCGGCAGCGGCCTGGATGGAGTCTTCAGTCGACCCGCAGAACGCCGCGCAGAAGACGCCCGACATGCACGACGCAGTCGACGACACGCAGATTCGTAGGGCGCCAGTGGGGGCGACGCGACCTGGCACGTGCCCCGGCCTCACGTCGACCCCCGAAGGACTTACGGAGTCGACCACTTAGGGTTTCCTCATGCAGATCCGACTTCCCCGGCCGAGGAGCCGCCGCCTGCTCGCGGGCGCCTCGGCCCTCGCCGTACTCGCCGGTGCCGGCGCCTGGACCGCGTCCGCCGACGACTCAGCACCCACCGTGCACCGCCTGGAACGGGTACACGACATGCCGGGGGCGGAGATCGACACCTCGTACTTCACGACGGGTGGCGCCCGACCGCGCCCCGCGGTGCTCCTCGCGCACGGTTTCGGCGGCAGCAAGCAGGACGTCCGCGGGCAGGCCGAGCAGTTGGCGCGGGACGGGTACGCCGTCCTCACCTGGTCCGCGCGCGGCTTCGGTGAGTCCACCGGGAAGATCGGCCTGAACGACCCGGAGGGCGAGGTCGCGGACGTCTCCCGACTCATCGACTGGCTGGCGGAGCGTGACGAGGTGCAGCTCGACGGGGACGGCGACCCGCGCGTCGGCATCAGCGGCTCCTCGTACGGGGGCGCCGTCTCCCTGCTGGCGACGGCCCTCGACGAGCGGGTAGACGCCCTCGCACCGCGGATCACCTACGGGAACCTCGCCGACGCGCTCTTCCCCGACGGCGTCTTCAAGAAGCTGTGGGCCGGGATCTTCTTCTCGACCGGTACGGCGGCCGCCCCCGGCGGCCTGGCACCGGGCGGCCCGACAACCGGCGAGCCGCCTGCCGAGGACCCCGCGGACGGCCGCGCACGGTCCGGGGCGGACTCCGCCGGAGACTCCGCGGCCCCTGCGGACGCGCCCGCCGACGGCGGCACATCGGCGCCTGCCGACCCCACGGCATGCGGCGCGTTCACGAAGGAACTCTGCGCCATGTACCAGCGGGTCGCCGTGGCCGGTAAGCCCGACCCGGAGGCCCGTGCGCTGCTGGAGAGCCGAAGCCCGTCGGCGTTCGCCGACCGCATCGACGAGCCCGCGCTCCTCGTCCAGGGGCAGTCCGACTCGCTCTTCCCCCTCTCTCACGCGGACGCCATGGCCGAGGCGATCCGAGGCAACGGCGCCCCCGTCGCCGTCGACTGGATCGCCGGGGGCCACGACGGCGGCGACAGCGAAACCGCGCGTGTCGAGGCCCGCATCGGCGCCTGGTTCGACCGCCACCTCAAGCAGGACCAGAGCACGGACGCCGGCCCGGCGTTCCGCGTGACCCGGACCGGCGGCATCGACTCCACCGACGGCCAGGTGACCTCGCGCGGCGCGACCAGCACCACCTACCCGGGCCTTACCGCCGGCACCCGCGAGGTGGAACTCTCCGGACCGGAGCAGCCCTTCGCCAACCCGGCGGGCGGCGCACCGCCGGCGATCTCCTCCGTCCCGGGACTGGGCGGCGGCGCCGGCGCGCTCTCCTCGTTCGGCGTCGGGATCTCCCTCGACTTCCCCGGCCAGCACGCGCGGTTCGAATCGGCTCCGCTGGACCGCCCGCTGCGCATCACCGGCACGCCCACCGTCGACGTCGAAGTGGCCTCCGACAGTGGCGAAGCGGTGCTGTTCGGCAAGCTCTACGACGTCGGGCCGGGCGGCAGACAGCAGGTCCTGCCCTCGCAGCTGGTCGCCCCGGTCCGGATCGAGGACGCGCAGGACGGCCGGAAGGTCGAGCTGACCCTTCCGGCCATCGACCACGAGGTCGACGCCGGGCACCGGCTGCGGCTGGTCCTCGCCGCCACCGACCTCGGGTACGCGTCCCCGGACGAGCCCGCGCGCTACACCGCCTCCGTGGCGGGAGCCCTCTCCGTGCCCACCGCGCCGGACGTGCGGACCGAGGACGCCGGGCTGGCCTGGTGGGTGTGGGCGCTGCCCGCCACGGGCGCCGTGCTAGCCGCCGCACTCCTGCTCACCGCGCGCCGCCGGTCCGTGCCGCCCGCCCCGGACCCCGGACGTGCCGAGGTGCCGCTGGAGATCACCGGCCTGACCAAGCGCTACGCCGGAGCGTCCGACCGGTACGCCGTGCGGGAGCTGTCCTTCCGCGTCGAGCCGGGTCAGGTGCTCGGCCTCCTCGGCCCGAACGGCGCAGGCAAGACGACCACCCTGCGGATGCTGATGGGCCTGATCCGCCCCGACGAAGGGGAGATCCGGGTCTTCGGTCACGCCATCCGGCCCGGTGCGCCCGTGCTGTCCCGGGTCGGCGCGTTCGTCGAGGGAGCCGGCTTCCTGCCGCACCTGTCCGGCCGGGAGAACCTGGAGCTGTACTGGGCGGCCACCGGGCGACCGGCCGCCGACGCGCAGATGGAGGAGGTCCTGGAGATCGCCGGGCTCGGCGACGCGCTGGCCCGCGCCGTCCGCACGTACTCGCAGGGCATGCGGCAACGGCTCGCCATCGCCCAGGCCATGCTCGGGATGCCGGACCTGCTGATCCTGGACGAGCCCACCAACGGTCTCGACCCGCCGCAGATCCGCGAGATGCGGGAGGTGATGACCCGTTACGCGGCCGACGGCCGGACCGTCATCGTCTCCAGCCACCTGCTCTCCGAGGTCGAGCAGTGCTGCACTCACCTGGTGGTCATGGACCGCGGCCAGCTGGTCCAGGCGGGCCCGGTCGGCGAGATCACCGGCGAGGGCGACACCCTGCTCGTCACCACCGAGCACGCGGTACCCGAGCCGACCGTCGAGGAGATCGCGGCGCTGCCCGGGATCCGTTCCGTCGTACGTGCCGACGAAGGGCTGCTCGTACGGCTCGACGGCGCGCCGGCCGCGACGCTCGTCGCCGAACTGGTGCGTCTGGACGTACCCGTGAGCGGCGTCGCCCCGCACCACCGCCTGGAAGACGCCTTCCTCACCCTGATCGGAGCATCCGCATGAGCGCCCCGGTGAACACCGGACCGGGCGCACCGGCGCCCGCCGCGTCCGCACCCGACGCACGGGCGTCCGGGCCGTCCGCGCCCGGCTACCGCGCCGGGCGCACCCTGCCGCTGCGGGTGGAGGCGCTGCGGCAGCTCAAGCGCCGCCGCACCCTCGCGATGGCGGCCGTGCTGGGGGCGCTGCCGCTGATCCTCATCGCGGCCTTCGCGATCGGAGGCAGCCCCGCCGACGACGGGCCCGGCAGGCGCATCAACCTGATGGACACCGCCACCGCCTCGGGTGCGAACTTCGCCGCCACCTGCCTCTTCGTGTCGGCCGGTTTCCTGCTGGTCGTGCCGGTCGCGCTCTTCCACGGCGACACGGTCGCCTCCGAGGCCAACTGGTCGTCCCTCCGCTACCTGCTCGCCGCGCCCGTGCCCCGCACGCGGCTGCTGTGGTCGAAGCTCGCGGTGGCGCTCGGGTTCAGCGCGGCGGCAATGCTGCTGCTGCCCCTGGTGGGTCTCGTCTCGGGAACCCTCGCCTACGGCTGGGGGCCGCTGAAGCTGCCTGCCGGCGGCTCGCTGCCGGCGGGCGACACCCTGTTGCGGATCGGCGTGATCGTGGCGTTCGTCTTCGTCTCCCAACTGGTCACCGCGGGGCTGGCGTTCTGGCTCTCGACCAAGACCGACGCGCCGCTCGGCGCGGTCGGCGGCGCCGTGGGACTGACCATCATCGGAAACGTCCTGGACGCGGTGGAGGCGCTGGGCGGCTGGCGTCAAGCCCTGCCCGCACACTGGCAGTTCGCCTGGGTCGACGCGCTGCAACCACAGGTGGAGTGGGGCGGGATGATCAAGGGCGCTGCGGTGTCCGTGACCTTCGCGCTGGTGCTCTTCGCCCTCGCCTTCCGCAACTTCTCCCGCAAGGACATCGTGTCGTAGTTCCCCCGGGGCAGCCCGGCCCGACAGCCCGGATCCGGTGACGAGAGCCCCGGCGCCGGGCTGTCGGGTCTGATGTCCAAACGGGCCTCCCCCCCTCGCCCGGTGGGCCCGGCGGTGGGCCCGGCGGAGGGCCCGGCGGAGGGCCCGGACGCATCGTGGCCGGTGATCCCTACCACACCGAAAGCACATTGACGTCGCAGTTGCGACGCGTAAAGAAGCAGGCGCAAACGGACACCACGAGCATGACAAAACGGGCATGTCGATGAAGTGAACGTGTAGGCATCACCTGTTACTGCCCCGAATCAGGCAGGAGTGCACCTCACGGACCGCGGAGCCGCCCACGGACGGTCCCGTCGTAAAGAGGCTGTTAACGTGCGGAAGGTTTGCGGGTTCAAAGGGTCCGCACGTTGTTGTGAACGCCCCCGGTACCGGTGCCGACGCCGCCGTTGCCGGGCCTGGAGCCCCTTCCCGTCGATCGCAGCGCGAGAACGCGCCCACAGGCCTCCGGCCGGTGCCGGAGCCGCGGCCGACCGGGCTCCACCGAGCACGAGGAGGTGGCGCCTGTGGACGGACTGGAGACAGCCCGGTTCAGCGCCGTGGTAGCAGTGGGTCTGCTGGTCTTCTTCTACGGAGGGACCTTCCTGATCTCGACCCGCATCGGCAAGAGGGAAGAGAACGCCGACGGCTACATGACCGCCGGCAACAACATCGGCTTCGGGATCTCCGCCGCCAGCATGACGGCGACCTGGATCTGGGCGTCCTCGATGTACGCGTCCGCCACGTCCGGATACCAGTACGGCATATCGGGGCCCGTCCACTACGGGCTCTGGGGCGCCTTGATGATCCTCTTCATCTACCCCTTCGGGAAGCGCATCCGAGCAGTCGCGCCGAAGGCCCACACGCTGGCAGAGGTGATGTACGCGCGGCACGGCCGCTCCAGCCAGCTGATGCTCGCCGGTTCCAACGTCGTGGGCAGCCTCATCAGCCTCATGTCGAACTTCATCGCCGGTGGCGTGCTGATCTCCCTGCTCTCGCCGTTCACCTTCGTCCAGGGCGTCTTCGCCGTGGCTGCGGGCGTCCTGCTCTACACCCTGTGGTCCGGCTTCCGCGCCTCGGTACTGACCGACTTCGTGCAGGTCCTCGCGATGCTCGGAGCGGTGGCCGTCATCGTCCCGTTCGTCTTCGTCGCGGCGGACTTCCCGGCGGTGTTCGAGACGGGCGCGGGAAACCTGACCCCGCAGCAGGGAAACTTCTTCTCCAGCGAGGCGTTCATGCAGCAGGGCGCCCCCTACATCGCCGCGGTGCTGGCGTACGCGATCGGCAACCAGACCATCGCGCAGCGGCTCTTCGCGGTGAAGGAGACCCTGATCAAGCCGACCTTCGTCACCGCGACCATCGGCTACGGCGCAATGGTGATCGGCGTCGGCATGCTCGGTGTACTCGCCTTGTACCTGGGCTTCGAGCCGACCGGCGGCGATCCGAACAACATCATCCCGGGGATGGCCGCGACCTACCTGCCGCCCCTTCTGCTGGCCGCGTTCTTCATCATGATCATCGGCGCACTGTCCTCCACCGCCGACTCCGACCTCTCGGCACTGTCCTCGATCATGATGACCGACGTCTACGGCCAGAACATCTCCGGCAAGGAGAACGCGAACCCGCGAACGATGCTGCTCGTCGGACGCATCACGATGGTCGTGGCGACCGCTGCGGCCGTCGCCTTCGCCAGCCTGCAACTGAGCATCCTCGACCTGCTGGTGTTCGTCGGCGCGCTGTGGGGCGCGCTCGTCTTCCCGGTACTGGCCAGCTTCTACTGGGACAAGGTCACCGGAAGGGCGTTCACCACCTCGGTACTCGCGGCCCTCGCGGTGTTCCTGCCGGTCCGCTTCGCCTGGGTCCCCATGGAAGCCGCCCACGGAGCCGTCGGCATCACCGTGGACGTGCTGTCGGTCATCGGCATCGGCGTCGTCCTGGGCCTGATGGTGTTCGGCTTCCTGGGCGCGAAGGTGGCGAAGGTCGTCGGTGTGCTGGCGACAGCGGTCTCCGCCCCGTTCGCCATCGGCTCCCTGCACGAGTACGCGACCTTGTGCGGCTCCCTCGTCGCCTACTCCGTCAGCACCATCATCTGCTGGGCCATGTCCACGCGACAGCGGGAAGGCTTCGACTTCGCCGTCATCGCCCAGCGCACCGGCGACTTCGACGACGGCGAAGCCGGGGCCCGGGCACCAGCCGCCCACGACGTCGAGGCAGGCGTTCCGCCACAGCCGGGCATCGACGACGCCGAGACCGAGTCGACCGTGAAGACCAAGTGACCACCCCGGAGGCACCGTGACCACTCTCGCCCTGACCGTGTACATCCTGATATGGCCGGTCATCGTGGCCGGCGTGCTGTTCGTGATCAGCCGGGCGTTCTACCGCGAGTGGGCCGAGGCCCGCCGCAACGGCAGGCCCCTCATCTGACCGGCGCCGTGGGCCGCTGCGGCCCTGTCGGTGCCCCGGCAGCAGCAGCCCACGAGGGTCACCGCGCGCCGCGCGTACCCCCGCCCGTCATCCTCAGGACGTCGCCGTGGTCCTCGTCCCGCGCACCGGGCTGCGCAGGACGAGCTCCCCCAGGCCACATCCCACCTCCAGCGCGAGGGCGCCCGCCCGCGCCGGGCAGAGGTCCGCGAGAAGGCGCCGCTCGGTGTCGCCGAGCGGCGCGAAGCCGCGGCCGGCGGCGTAGAGGGCGTCCCAGTGCTCGGCGCGGTGGGCCCGGCGTGGCCGGCGTCGCTGCGGCCGGCTCAGCCATCCGCGACGGCGCGGCGGTAGGTGCACACCAGCACACCGGCGGGGCTGGTCGTGCTGGCGGCGAGTTCGAGGGTGCGGAGGGCGCCGCCGACCGGGAAGACCGACTTGCCGCCGCCGAGCAGCACCGGCATGACGATCAGGCGGAGTTCGTCGACCAGGTCCTCCTCCAGCAGGCTGCGGACGAGGGTGGGGCTGCCCATGACCAGCAGGTTGCCGTCGTCCCCGCCGCGCAGTGCGCGGAGGCGGGCAGGGGCCTCGTCACCGGGGATGAGGGTGGTGTTGTCCCAGGTCAGGTCGTCCTCGACCAGGGTGCGGGAGACGACGTACTTCGGCAGCGCGTTCAGCCGGTCGGCGAACGGGTCGCCGGCGCGCTCCGGCCAGGCGCGGGCCATGGCCTGCCAGGTGCGGCGGCCGTACAACGCCGCGTCGGCGGCGTTCAGCGCGTCGTCGAAGGCTCCGCCCACCACCTCCGGGTCGAAGAACGGACCCGTCCAGCCACCGTGCGCGAAGCCGCCGTCGGTGTCCTCCTCGGGACCGCCGGGCGCCTGCACGACACCGTCCAGACTCATGAACGCGATGCTCACGATGCGCATGGGACTCGCTCCTCGATCCGTCGATCCGTCGATGCGGGGTCTACGGCTCTTCAGACGGCCGTCCCGCCCGGAAATCATCGCCCGGCACGACGCGGCGCGGTCCTCGTTCAGCGCTTTCCGTCGCCCCCGGCAGGTGGCGTCATGCCGTGCACGTTCCGGTAGGCGGCACGTTCCGGCGGGGACCAGCCGGAGAGCAGGCCGGGATCGACGCGGTACACCTCTACGCCGATCGGGTGACAGACGTCGACCGGATCCCGGGCGTCCGGCCCCCACAGCGGCACGGACAAGTCGCCGCCCGGGCAGGTGGACAGGGCGCACAGCAGGTCGAGCTCGGCGAAGAACTCGAAGTGGTCCCCGGGGCGGGCCGGGCATGCCTTCATGAAGTACTGGTCGTTCTCGTTGAGCCCGGTGCACTGGAAGACGTTCAGCACGTCGTGCACGTCGAACTCGGTCAGCCCGTACGGCAGCACGGCCCGCACGAGGTTGGAGTGACAGTGGAAGTCGAAGTCCTCGCCGGTCAGCATGCGGTTGACGTACGGATCGCAGCGGGTGCCGAGCAGGTCGTGGACACGACCGCCCTCGGCGTCCCTGCCGTACCCGGCGAGGGTGTCGCCGGTGACGGTGAGCAGCGGGCGCAGGAAGGGCAGCGTGGACCACAGCCGGTCGTAGGTGCTGACGTGGGCGCGCTGGAGCTGGCGCGTGCGGGACGCCCACAGGCGCTCGCGCGGGTCGTGGAGGTTCCACACGTTGAGGTCCCCGACTTGCGGGCCCTCGGCCGTCACCAGGCGGCACAGGTGGCCGGCGGGCACCTCCCAGGCGCGCCCGGAGCGGACCGGGATCGTGAAGCGGTCGACGAGCTCCCGGCTCTCGGCGGGGCCGGAGACCGCGTCGTAGAACGCCCGGTCCACGTCGAGAGGGCCACCGGCGGTGGCCCGGTAGGCGGCTTCGGTGGCCATGTGCGTCCCCTCCGGTGGCGTGCTCAGCGGCGTGTGGTGGGCTCCGACCGTTCCGGGTCCGCGTCCGGGTCCGGGTCGGTGGCGGTGCGGTCGGCGGCCTTGGCAGGCCTGGCCCCAGCGGCTTCCCGGCGGCGGCGCAGGGCGGGGACGGCGAACATGCGGAACGACGCGAAGGCGACGAGGGCGCCGCAGGCGATCAGGATGACCGGGCCGGGGACTCCCCAGAGCGACAGCGCCGAGCCGAGCAGCAGGGTGGCGAGGATCCACGTCAGCACGTCGTCGCGGGTGCGGGTGGCCAGCTTGGCGCCCAGGTAGATGCCGGGGATCGCGCCGAGCAACACGGTGCCGACCAGGGCGATCTTGGCGTCGCCGAACAGCAGGTGGCCGAGGGCGGCCGAGGCGACCAGCGGGATGGCCTGCACGAGGTCCGTGCCGACGAGTTCCTGGGCGCGCAGCCGCGGATGGGTGAGCATCAGCATGACGATGATCAGCGAGCCGGAGCCGACCGAGGTGACGCCGACGACGAGGCCGCCGACCAGGCCGACGATCAGCGTCGGCACCGGCTTGAGGCGGGTCGGCTCCGTCGACGGCAGGGCGTTGCGGCGGCGGGTGAGCATGCTGCGCGCCACCATCCCGGCGAGGGCCAGCAGCAGTGCCGCACCGATCGCCAGTTCGAGCCTGTGCTGCACCTCCTCGCCCTCACCGAAGAGGCTGATGAGCCACGCACCGGCGAACCCAGCGGGCACGGCTGTGGGCAGCAGCCACTTCACGATGTCCCAGCGCACCGTCCCGGCCTTGTGGTGCACGTAGGCGCCGACCGGCTTCATCGCCACCGAGGCCGCCAGGTCGCTGCCGACGGCGGCAGTGGGGTTCACCCCGAAGACGAGCACCATGATCGGTGTCATCAGGGCCCCGCCACCCATACCGGTCAGCCCGACCGAGATGCCCACGAGGGCCCCGGCAACGATCATCAGCCATGAGAGATCCACGGACGGCATCGTGGCATGCCGGGCCCGGAGGGGCCACGGCGGTCCCACCACACGGACCGCGCGTCGCGGCGGGTGGCCAGGCGGTCGCCGTGCGCGGTGGGACCGCCCGACGCCCCGGTCACCAGCGGGTACGCCTGTTCGCCGCCCCACAAGCGCGCCGCGAGCGTCGCGGCGTCGAGGGCGTCGTCCGTGATCCCGGTCACGAGGATCGGGGGTGGACGAGTGCTACCCCTCCGCCCAGGTCTCCGGGTCGAGTCGGCTGACCAGGTGGTAGTCGATCCGCACGTCGCGGTGGTCGGACGGCCCGTCGATCCTCGCCGGCAGGTTGCGGCGCTCGCTGCGGGACTCGGACTTCCGGCCGGGCGAACCGTGGAAGCGCACCACCGTCTCCGGCCGCGTGTGGAAGCGGAGCTCCCGCGCATCGACGCGTGAGGCGAAGGCGATGTCGTCGTCCCCTGAGGCGCCCCACTTTCACGGCGGCCGTGCGCGGCGTTGCGCGCCGCGCGTGCGGGAACCGCGCTGTGCGGCGCTCTTCCGCGCCTCGCCCGGAGCAGCCTTTCCCCGTGCGGCCTTCTTTGCCGCGCCCCGAGCGGCCTTCTTCCCTGTGTCGGGCCCCGCCTTCTTGGCGCCCCGGCCGGCTTCCCCCGCCGCTTCGGCCGTCTCCTCGCCGACGTCCTCCACGGCCTCCCCAGCGCCCCCACCGACATCCTCCACCGCTTCGCCGGCGCCCCCACCGACATCCTCCACCGCTTCGCCGGCGCCCCCACCGACATCCTCCACGGCCCGGCCCGCGCCCTCGCCAACGGCCTCCGCAGCCCCGCCGGCGCCCCGGCCCACATCCTGCACCGCTCCCCCGGCGCCCTCGCCGACCTCCTCCACGGCCTCGCCGGCTCCGCGTCCCAGCTCGCCGACCGCCTGCCGTCCTCCCTCCCCCAGCTCGCGAGCGGCCTCGCCGACGCCGGACGTGATCTGCTCCAGGATCTGCGGGTTCCGGTCGATCGTGCCGAGCACACTGCCGACGATCTCGGCGACGTTGTCCAGCCGCACCTTCAGCAGCGCCTGCGCCTCGACGCCCTTGATGTCCAGGTGCACCCGCCCCAGTTCGACGTCGGCTCCCACACTCAGCTTGAGGAGGTCCAGCACCTCGGCCCGCAACGCCACCCGCGCCCGCAGGTCCTCGACCTCGAGGCTGATCTCGTCCACCGACAGCCCGGGCACGTCCAGCAGCACATCCGGATCCTCTGCCCGGGGCTTCACCGCCCCGGAATCCTCCGGCTCCCCGTTCTCCTCCGTCGAGGGAATGTCCTCGTACTCGGCCTCGGAGTCCATACGCGCTACCCGGCTCACTTCTCGGGGTCACTGTGTCCTGTTTTTCAGCATAAGCACACATGTGCGCACGCGCGTCCGAGGCGTAGGCAGGCCGCCCGCGCCCCCGTCGCGGCGCTGCCGACGGCCCGGCCGACGGGCCCCTCACGTGCGCCCCGACCGGCCCGGCGAGCGAACGGCCGGCGCCTTCTTCCGCTGCGTGATCCACTCACGCAAGGGTCCTCGCGCGGGGAGGCCGATCGCACGTCGGCCAAGGGCGGCGGGTACCGGCGCCGGAAGATGAGGGAGAACACAAGCATGCGGGTGCCGAAGTCGATCCCCCGGGACTACGACATCGTGGACCGCCGGGTCCCCCGGGTCCACGGCGGCAAGGCGGGCGTGTCACCGCACCGCGCCGTCACCGAGGCCGTGCTGGCCCGGGTCGACGATCCGCAGACGAGGTTCGTGTTCGTCAACACCCACTACGTGGCCGGGGCCTGGAACGGCAAGGACGACCCCCACGAAGGGTGGCGGGACGACATGTGGGGGCGTCACTTCCGGGCCCGCCGCGACGACGTCATCGGCCACTGGCGTTCACGTGGCTTCCCCGTCATCTGGACCGGTGACGTGAACCGCTCCCCGATGCCGCTCCTGCTCCCGAACCACGAGAAGCGCGCCTTCTCAAGGGGCATCGACCAGATCGGCTGGGTGCCCGGCACCAACGGCACCAAGATCCGGCTGCAGCGGACCAAGACCGTCCCGATGCACGTGGACTCCCAGGACGCCCGCGTCGCCATCCTCCAGATCCGGCGCGCCTGAACCGTTGGTACGGCCGGCGGGGCGCCCACCCCGCCGGCCTCAGCCGGAGGCCGTGACGGGAGCGCGCAGGCCGAGCCACTGCTCGGCGTCCCGGCCCGGAAGCGCTCCGCCTCGGTGAACCCCAGCTTCGCCGCGAGGCGCATCGAGCCGACGTTGGCAGTCTGCGTGGCGAGTACCACTGGCTCACCGGGAAGGACGCCGTCGAACCAGTCGAGTGCCGCTGCGCAGGCCTCGGCGGCATACCCGCGTCCCCACGCGCGCCGCAGGAGCAGGTAGCCGAGGTCGACCTTCCCCACGGCGGCGGGGCGAAGGGGCTCTGTGTTTCTCCTGAGCAGGATGCGACCGATCATCGCCCCGTCGTGGGCAACGACGAAACGCCCGGGCCACCGCCCGGGCACCTCGGGCATCTCGCGTTCGAGTTCGTCACGTGGACGAGGGCCGCCGAGGTAGGTGTGCACCTCGGGCGAGGCGTGCAGTTCGACGAACGCCGCACGGTCCCGGGCTTCCGACGCACGGAGCACGAGCCTCTCGGTCCGGATCGGTGCGGGTGGCCAGGTGACGGGTCCGAGAGCGGTCATGCCGCCAGTCGACCAACCGGATCAGCCGTGATCAAGGCTCACGGAGGCCGTCTTCGCCCCCTTTCCCTCCCTGCCACGTCCAGGTGGGCCTCCCCCGCACTCCGGGTCCGCCCGCCCGGCCACCGGCCTACCGGCGGGTGTTCGGCGAAAGTGCGGGCCGGAATATGGGGGGTGATCTCCCATGTGCGGGTGCGGTCCAGGTCGTTGACTCGTGCTCGGCCACTTCCGGCCGGTCACAGCAGCGCGCTTGGCGCACCCAACCGAGGAGATGAACTGATGAGCGTTCTGAAGCTCCAGAACCTGCAGCCGCGGACCACCAGCAACCACGCGGCCGGCCCCGTGAGCGTGTCGAGCAGCCACAGCAGCTGCTGCGTCACCGACCCGAAGTGATCTGACGGCGTCGGGGCGGGACCGCGCCGGGGTCCCGCCCCGACGCCGGCTTGTTTCCCTCCGCCGCCACGGCGGCCCCCCGGACCACACAGAGGTCGACATGCGCAACGAACGCTGGGTCAACAGATTCCTCTTCGCCTGGAACGACACGCTCTTCTTCGACCCGCTGGAGTCGCACTACGAGCCGAGGAAGGACCACTTCCTCACCACGCTGGACGACCGGGTGCGGGCGCGGTTCCTCCGGCACGGCATCTGGTGGAGTCACCGGCTCAACCCAGCCCTTCCCGCCCAGGGCTGGAAGATCCACGTCTCCGCGCACCACCGGAACGTACGCGAGGTCGCCGCTTCGGCCCTCGCGTACCTGACGGCGCACGAGGTCGACTTCAAGATCGCTCTGGACCTCAACATCTTCGAGATGCTCAGTTCCAAGGCCATGTCCCGCGGCAGCGGTGGCAAGTTCATCACCGTCTACCCCCGGGACGTCGACGAGTTCCGGAAGGTGCTGTCCGACCTCGACGGCATCCTGGAGGGCGCCGAGGGCCCGTACGTACTCTCCGACATGCGGTACCGGGACAACAAGGCGCTGTACTTCCGCTACGGCCAGCTCCTTCCCACCGACGCCGTCGATGCGCTCGGCCGGCGGATGCCGCACATCGTCTCGCCGGACGGACCCGTCGCCGACGACCGTCGCCCCGTCTACTCCCAGCCCTGGTGGGAGCCCTGGCCGTTCGACGACTGGAAGCCCGCGGACGAGACCGAGGACGAGGAGCTGCTGGACGGCCGCTTCCGGGTCACCGGCGCACTGCAGTTCTCCAACAGCGGCGGGGTGTACACGGCCGAGGACACCGCGCACGGCGACCGACAGGTGGTCCTCAAGGAGGCCCGCCCCCACACGAACGTCAATCCGCGCCGCGACCACGACGCCGTGGACATCCTCGCCCGCGAGTGGACCTTCCTGAACCGGCTGTCCGACGTCGGCTCCTACCCGGCGCCCATCGCCACGTTCCGCCACTGGGAGCACGCCTACATCGCCGAGGAGTTCGTCGACGGCTCCGACATCCGTTCCGTCCTCCTGGAGCACAACCCGCTGGCCAGGCCCGGCTTCGACATCGAAAAGTCCCGGCACTTCCTGCGGATGTACCTCACCGTCTTCCGCGGACTGGCCCGTGCCATCCACGCCGCGCACGAACGCGGCGTGATTCTGGGCGACTTCACCGCCGCCAACCTGCTCATCGACCCGGACACCTACGAGGTGACCATCGTCGACCTGGAGGCCTGCCGGCTCTCCGGAACCGGGGAGGGCGGCGAGGACGGCGAGGAGGAACTGGAGAAGCCCGTCGAGCTGTTCACCCCGGGATTCAGCCTCTCCCGCAGCCTGTTCGAGAAGCACGGCACGGAGGGCGACCTGTTCGGGCTGGCCACCACCATGGCGTACTTCGTCTTCCCGATCGCGGCCATGTCCCACCTGCGCGCCGACGTGCTGGACACCTACCGGATCTTCACCGACAAGCTCTGCTGGCCGGCCCGCATCCACGAGCTGATCACCGGCCTGGCGGCGGCGCGCATCGGCCTCCCCGAGGTCGTCGAGGAGCTGGCGGACCAGGAGAGCCTGCTCGCCCAGGTACGCGCCGCACCGCCGCGGAAGCCCGTGGTCACCGGCGACCTCGGCCTGCTGGACGCCGAGACGGGCGTCGCCGCGTTCGTGGAAGCCGTCGCCGACCCCGCCCTGCCCACCCTCTTCCCCGTCGACCCGTTCGCCCACATCAGCAATCCGCTGAGCCTCGGTTTCGGCGCGAGCGGGGTGCTGTGGGCGCTGAACGCCTCCGGCGTGCCGATACGGCCCGAGTGGCGCGGCTGGCTCGACGACCGGCTCTCGGACCTCGACGTGGCCGGGTACCCGGACGGCCTCATGAGCGGCCTGTCCGGCATCGCCTGGGCCGCCGACTCGCTCGGTCTGAAGGCGCACGCAGGAGAGCTGCTGGCCCAGGCCAACGCCCGGGCCTCGGAGGGAGACGACTACACCTTCTACTACGGCCTCGCCGGCCTGGGCATGACGAACCTGCGCTTCTTCCTGCGCAGCCGCGACCCCCGCGATCTCGCCGCGGCCCGGAAATGCGCCGACGTGCTGCAGGCCACCGTCCGGCGCGAGGGCGAACACGCCTACTGGGTCAACGACTTCACGAAGGACGACCCCTTCACCGGTCTCGGTTTCGGCCAGGCCGGGGTGGCGATGTTCCTGCTGCGGATGCACCAGGTGACCGGCGAGGAAGGCTGGCTGAAGCTCGGACGGGCCGCACTGGCCTGGGAGATGGCCCATGTCAAGCCCCTCGAGGACGACCTGGTCATGTTCGAGCACGAGGGCACCCTGGAGCCGTACGTCGAAGTGGGTTCGGCGGGCGTGGCGCAGGTGCTGCTGCGCTACGGCGACCTGGACGCCGCACGGACGATTCTGCGGGGGCTGGACATCAGGCAGTCGGTGCTGGCCGGATACACCTTCGGGCTCAGCGGCGTCGCCGACGCCCTGCTCGACGCGGCGGAGGTCACAGGCGACACGACCTACCGGCACACCGCGCTCCGGCAACTCGACTTCGTCCGGCGGGTGTTCCTCTTCGAGCCCGCCGAGCGGTTCGCCCTGCCGCGCCCCGAGGGAGTGCCCCTGCTGGGCGTGCCGGGCGAGGGACTGCTGCGCTGCGCGTGCGACTACTCGACGGGCTCGGCGGGCGTGCTCCGCGCCCTCCACCGCGCCAACCACGGCGGTGGCGGCGACTTCCTGCTGGACGAGGTGGTCGCATGAACGCGCTGTGGTACACGCTGCGGGGGCACCGGACCCGCTTCGTCCTGGTCACGCTCGCCGAGGCGGCGATGAGCGGGCTCGAAGCCCTGCTGCATCCGCTCATGCTCAAGGCGCTGTTCGACCAGGCGATCGTGGCCGGCGACTTCCGGCGCTTCCTCCTCCTCGGCTGCGGCTACCTGGCGCTGGGGCTCACCCTCAACATCGGCGCCTACTGGGCCTCCTGGTGGCGCAAGCACTGCGAGAACGCGTTCATGCTGGTGCTGCAGACGGAACTGCTGGAGCGGGCCCTCGCCCTCGACGGGCGCACCATGTCGGAGAAGGGCAGCGCGTCCTACGTCAGCCGCATCCACAACGACGCCCACGAGGGCGTCCTGCCGGCGATCGACGTGTGCATCCGCATCGCGAAGCAGGCCGTCGCGTCCGTCGTGTTCATCGGGGTGCTGCTGTACCTGTCCTGGCAGGCCAGCCTCATCCTGCTGATCATCGTGCCGCCGCTGGTGCTCGTCAGCAACCGGCTCGCCAAGAAGATCGAGACCAACACCGACCCCGAACGGGAGGCGGAGGCCGGGTACATCGAGAAACTGACCCGGACGCTCCAGTCCTTCCACGCGCTCCGCGGTCTGGTCATGCTCCAGCCTCGGACCCGCGCGGTGAACCGGCAGGCGCTCCGCGGCTTCCTCGGCCTCACCTTCGTCAACTACCGGCTGGCGCTGAAACAGCGGACCCTCAGCGACCTGGTGATGAACCTGTCCGACACCGCCTCCATGATCATCGGCGCGTACTTCGTCTTCGCCGGCAAGATGACGTTCGGCAGCTTCCTCGCCTTCGTCAACTCGTTGTGGCGTGCGGTCACCGGCATCTTCGACCTCATCAACATGATCCCGCAGACCCGCCGGAGCGCCGCCGTGCTGAAGCGCATCGAGTCGCTGCGCGCGTCCCGGCCGGTCCCCTACCACGAGGAAGGCGCCCTGGTCGTGGTCGGCGGGGCGCGGATCGGCTTCGGCGACGGGGCGGAGGTCTCGGTCGCCGACTTCACGCTGGCCCCCGGCGAACGCGTGCTGCTCCGCGGCCCCAACGGCTGCGGCAAGACCACGCTCCTGCACCTCATCGCCGGAACGCTCGCCCCGGACACCGGGACGGTGACCCTGCCGCGCCGGGTGGCGAGCCTGACCGCCCCCGTGAACCTGCCGCCCCTCCCCGTTCGGGACCTCGTCGTCGACGAGCAGCTCCGGGCCACGATGGGCCTGGAGTCCCTCGCCTGTCAGCTGCCCTCGGAGCTGTCGTCCGGCCAGCGGCAACGGGTGGGGATCGCCGCCCTGCTGTGCGAGGAGGCCGACCTCTACCTCGCCGACGAGCCGTTCGCCAACCTGGACGAGGAGAGCAGGGAACTGGTCCTGCGGACGCTGCTGGAACGGACTGCGGGAGCCGGCCTGCTGGTCGTGCACCACGGGGACGGCGACCTCGACGGCCGGTTCGACCGGGTGGCGAACCTGGCAGCACCCGCCCCTGCGGGAGACGGCGGGGAAGCCCGTCCCGAGACCGCAGGCCGGGACGCGGGGATGCCGGTCGGCGCTCCGGGCGCGAGCTCGGTGAGCTGAGGGAGGGGCCGGCGCGGCGAGGCCGCCGCGCCGGCCCCTCCCTCTACGGAGAGGTCCGGCTCACGGCGCGGAACGCCGCGCTCTCCGTGAGGACTCCGGTCCCGGGAAGCCGGACCCGCCGTACCCAGAGGACCCACCGGATCCGCCGTACCCAGCGGTCCCGCCGGCCCCGGCGAACCCGCCGGGGAGCTCGCAGGCGGCCGCGGCGAAGGCCCCCCGATCCGGGTGGCCGGTCTTCTGCAGGAGGCTGGACACGTGCTTCTCGACCGTGCGCAGGGAGATGCAGAGCCGGGCGGCGATGTCCTTGTTGCGGATCCGGTCCGCGAGCAGCCGGGCCACCTCGAACTCCCGGGCCGTGATCCCGTACCGGCGCAGCGCCGGGGGCACGCTCCCGGTGCCCGAACGCCGCTGCCGGACCGGCGCACCCAAGCCCCGCAGCAGCACCCGGCAGGCACCGGCGACCGCGGGGACGCCCGCACCGTGGAAGTAGTCCTCCGCCTCCCTCAGCCAGTCCACGGGCGCGCCCCAACCGTGGTCGTACGCCGACTGCGCGACGAGGCGCCGGCACAGGGCGCGGGCCACGGGATGCGGCGCGGCCGCCTCCAGGGCGTCGGCCGCGGCGGCGGTCGCCTCGGCCGCCCGCCCCTCACGTCCCAGCAGCACGGCGTGCGCCATGCCCGCGAACTGCCGGTTCCAGCGCGTGCCGGCGGCGCTGAGGGCCACCACGCTCGCATGGTGCGGCCACGCCATGCGCCCGGACAGCACCCCCAGCAGCAGGACGATGCCGTACCGGCCGAAGTCGCCGCTCGACGGGTTCTCCGCGTCGTACACGAGCGCGTGCGCGAACTCGCGTTCGGCGACGTCGTGCCGCTCCTCCAGCAGCGCGCAGAAGGCGCGCGCCAGCCCGTACGACATCGGCAGCGCTCCCGGCGCCGCGTCGGCCAGCGGGGCGAGGGCCTCCAGCGCCTCCTCCATGTCGTCCCGTCGGCCCTGGTGGGCGTGGCGCACCGCCTCCGCCAGCCACAGTTCGGCCAGGGACCGCCCCAGTCGCAGCCGCGTCGCATCGGCGATCCGCTCACGGATCCGGGCTCCGACCGACTCGAAGTCGCCGCGATGGATCTGTTCGAGGGCCAGGAGGAGGTCGGCCTCGTGGACGAGCGGCACGGCACCGGTGTGCAGCGCCTCCTGCCGGGCCTCTTCGAGGCGGGTGAGGTCTCCGTCGACGCGCGAGGTGAGCGCGGCCAGACCCACTTCGGCCTCCGCCGCGAGGGCGGGAATCCGGTGCGTGTGAGCGAGCACGCGCGCCCGTGCGAGGTGTCCGGCCGCGGCCTCCCCGTCCCGTTGCAGGAGCACGCGCGCCAGCACCAGGCGTGCCCGCCCGGCCAGTTCCGGGAGGTCGGCGCGCCCAGCCGCCGCGAGACCGCGGCGTGCCAACTCCGCCGCGGTACGCATCCGTTCCGGTGCGCGTCTGCTCAGTTCCACCTGCGCGGCCGTCACGTCCACGAGGGCGGCGCAGGCGTCCGAGGGCGCGTCCCCGAGCAGCCAGCGGGCGATGTCCAGGTGCCGCTGCGCCTCCGACGGCCGTCCAGCAAGGTCCGCGACGCCGGCCAGCCGCGCGTGGAGCCCCGCCCTGCGCAGGGCCGGCACACCCAGGCCGTCCGGGCAGGTGGGGCCGGTCGCCGACGCGGGGAGCCGGTCCAGCCTGCCGGAGCGGGCGACGGCGTCGAGTAGGAGTTCCAGCACGTCCGCGCGCTCTTCGGGCGTGCTCGCGTCGTCGGCGAGTTCCTGTGCCCGGGCGAGCAGGTCCACGGCCCGGTCCAGCGCGCCCTCGGACAGCGCCCGCCTCCCCGCCTCGCCGTACAGGCGGACGGCCTCGGCCCCGTCGCCCGCGCGTTCGTGCAGTGCGGCGGCGTGCCCGCACCACGCCCCGGGCAGTGCCGGGTGCAGGTCAGCGAGGGCGCGGACCGCGCGGCGCGCGTACCCGGCCCGTTCGCCGGGCCCGACGCCGCCGAGCACCGCACCCGCCACCAGCGGGTACCGGAAGGCGTACCAGGGGGCTCCCCCTGCGCCCGGCGGTGCGAGCAGCGCGGCGGCGACGCCCTCGTGCAGGAGCGCGGACAGTTCGGCGTGCGTACAGCCGAGCGCGTGCTGCACCACCGCCACCGGAAAGCGCCCGCCGAACACCGCCCCGGTACGCATCAGTTCCACACCCGCCGGGCCCAGCCCCTCCATCCGGCGGCGGACGCTCTCCACCACGGCTGCGGGCGCTGCCGGCGCCCCGGCGCCGGAAACTCCGCGGGAGTGGTCGTGCAGCCACTCCCGGACGACGAACGGCAGGCCGCCGCAGTCCGTCACCGCCCGGTCGACCAGGTCCGGGTCGGCCTCCTCCGGGCTGACGCCCTGTTCGGCCGCGACGAGAAGGCGCACCTCCGCACGGTCCAGGGGGCGCAGATCGAGGGTCGTGGCCGTGCCGCGCTGACGCGCCCGGAAGGCCAGGCCCGCCGCGGCACACGCCTGGCGCCCGACGGTGAGCAGGAGGACGACGGGCTCCCGCTCGACGTGCTCCAGCAGATACTCCACGGTCGCCAGCGTCGCCGGGTCGGCCTCGTGCAGGTCCTCCAGCACGAGCAGGCAGCCCCGGCCCCGGCCGACCAGGGCGAGGAGCCGCAGCACGGCCTCGGCGACCATGAGCGACGAAGACGCCGCAACTCCCGGAACCCGCGCGTCGGGCAGCAGCCGGGCGAGCGCCGGCGCGTACGGCCCCAGAGCCTCGTGGCCGGGCAGCAGCCCGGCCCGGCCCAGCGACAGCAGCGCCTCCACCAGCGGCTGGTACGGGGCCTGCCGGCACGAGGCGTGCGCGTCGAGCGCCCGCGCCCGACCCCGCACCGCGACCATGTGGGCCTCCGCCGCGACGTCGACGGCTTCGGCGGCGAGCCGCGTCGTGCCCACACCGGGGTCACCGGTGACGAAGACGGCCCCGCCGCCGCCCTGCCGTGCCGCAGCCAGAGCGCTCTGGATCTGTTCCCGCTCCGCCTCCCGGCCGACGAGGGGCACGCGCCCCCTGCGGGGGGCGGGACGGCCGGCGGCGGCAACGCTGCCGAGGTGGGGAGTCGTCATCTGCCTCTCCTGACACGGGGACGCACGAGGGCCGGGCGAGCCGTCCCGTACGGTCCGGCTCCGGGTGCCCGCTCAGGCGGCGCACCGGAGCGTGCCCGGGACGTCGTCCGGTCGCGGAAGGCGGCGGCCGGCGCCGGACCGCAGGTTCGGGGAATTCCCGTCCGGCACCGCCGACGGGCACGACGATAGGAACGCGCTCCCCCTGTCTCCAGCCGTCTGTTTGGGGGGCTTGCGCGGGAAGCCGGCTACGTCTCGAGGCGGTCCTCGAGGCCGTCCTCGCGGACCCGCCGGGCCAGATCGATCTTCGTGTACGCGGGACGCCCGGCCTGCCGGTACTTCGCCTTGACCCGGTCCAGGTAGTCCTTCGCCGTGTGCGCGGTGATGCCCGCGCGCCGCGCGGTGGCCTTGAGCGTCATGCCCGAGGCGTAGTCGAGGAGGACCTGCCGCTCCCGGGGCGAGAGCCGGGGGCGGCCTGGGCCGTCGTCGTGGGCGCAGGCGAAGGCGAGCTCCGGGGAATGGACGCTGCGGCCCGCGGCGACGTCCTCGATCGCGGAGACCAGCGTCGGCAGATCGTGGTCCTTGGTCAGGTATCCGTCGGCGCCCGCCCGGACCGACTCGACGATCCGGCGGCCGTCCGGGACGGTGCTGATCACCAGCACCCGGCTCCCCGCGCCCACCAGCCGGCGGATGTTGTCGGACGGGTCCGAGTCGTCCCGCAGCATCAGATCAAGGAGGACGACGTCCGGCGCCGGGCGTACCGGGCCCTGCGCACCGAGGAGTTCCGCCACCGTCGCGGCGGTCGCCACCAGCCGCAGCCCGGGCACACCGGCCAGCCAGGACCGCATGCCGTCGAGCAGCATCCGGTCGTCGTCGACCACGGCGACCGAGATCAGCGCGGCCATCGCAGCTCCACCCGCACACCCTCACCGGGTGCCGTGTCCACGGTCGCACTGCCGTCCACCTCGGCCATGCGGGCGCGGACCGAACCGCGCAGGCCCATACCGGGCGCGTACCGCTCCGGGTCGAAGCCGGGCCCGCGGTCGACCACGGTGACGACCACCTCCCCGCCGCCTTCGCCGCCCTCCGCGCCTTGCCCGCCGTCGTCCGCGCTTCCGGCCGCCGTGAGATAGGCGTGACCGGTGCCGGCGTGGCGCCGCACGTTGTTCAGTGCCTCCCGCACCGCGTCACCGAGCGCCGCGGCCACCTCGTGCGGCACGTCCGGGAGACGGTGGTAGCGCGCCGTCACCCGCAGCCCGAGGCTCTCCGCGCAGCCCACCGCCTCCTCCAGGGCCGCACCGATGCGACGTTCGGGCACCTCGTCGGCCGTCTGCTCGATCAGCCTGCGCAGGTACGCGGCCTCGCGCCCGCACCGCTCGCGCACCTGGGCGGCGTTGGCGTCGATGCCACCGGCGGCGAGGGTGGTGAGCGTGGCGAGCACGGTGTCGTGCAGCTTCCGGTGGTGCTCCAGCCGTTCGGCATAGCGCGCCTTGTGCGCCTCGGCGGCCAGCGCACGCGCGTTGGCGTCGTCGAGCAACTGCCCCTGCCGGCGCAGGTACCACCAGAAGACCCAGGCCATCACGGCGGACGACAGCAGCGAGTTGACGTGCCCCACGTGGACCGCGGGCCCGGCCCCCACCATCTGGTAACCGACGAGGTGGGTCACCACCAGGAGCAGCACCGCGGCCGGCACGTGCAGGCGTTCGAAGGCGATGGCCGCCGTGGCGCTCGCGGAACCGCCCAGCAGCATCGCCCATCCGATGGTGGAGGGCTCCGGCACCCCGCCACCCGCCCACAGGACGAACGGCAGCGCGCAGCCGACGACGAGGACGTCCGCCCAGACGTGCCACCGGCGGAACCAGCCGTGCCGCAGCGCCGTCCCGTAGCTCAGCGCACTCAGCCCCAGCGCCACGGCGAGCATGGCGCTGTGCAGCGGACGGTCCCGCTGGTACTTGGTGACGGCCACGACTCCGGCCGTCAGGTGGCTCGCCCGGTACAGCAGGGTGGCCAGGATCATGAACGACTGGGCACGCTGCAGCCCCGACCGGACCTCCGGCTTTCCACCCGGTATGCGTAAGCGCAGGATCGGCACGAAGCCCACTGCCACGACACGCCCCCTCCCCGTGGCGGCTCCCTCGGGCCCGTCTGCCGCCCTGCGCAGGCCGGGGCCCGTCCACAAGCGTCGCTGTCCCCGCACATTCTGCCCGCCGCCGATGCATACGCCAGGTCGCACCCGCACGGGCCATACCACCGGGGCTGCACGCGGATCACCAGTCTCCCGCCAGCGCCACCGCAGCCACCACCACTCTTCCGACGGTGGCACGCCGCCGCTATCCGGGTGGGATTCACCCATGCCCGGTGAGGGCGCGCGCAGTTGGGTGAGCCCATCCAGGGGGACGGCGCCCGCTCCGGGGTCCCCGCAGGGCGCGGTTTCCCAGAATCCGACGGGGGAGGTGATCCGGGTGAGTGTCCTCAGACTGCAGAACCTGCAGCCGCGTACGACGACCCATGCCGCCGGCGTGGCGAGCATGACCAGCAGCGCCAGCCACTGCTGCAACCGGCCAGAGCAGAGGTGAACCCGTCTCCGTGCGGGGGCGCCGCGGCCCCGCACGGAGGCGCGCCCCGGTCGAGGCCCTGCCGCCGCCCGGCGTCAGGTGGAGGCGGTCAGCGCACCGACCGTGAAGGTGTCACCGCACACCCGGACGGCGTCCGTACGGAGCGTCAGGGCGTCCAGCGAATCCGGCGGATAGACCTTGAGCAGGTCCGGGCGCTTCCAGCACCCGGCCTCGTCGACACCCTTGTTCACGGTGTGCAGCGTGGCATGGGCGGCCTGCCCCGGCTCGAGCTCGACGACCGTGCCCTGCTCTCCCTCACGATCCGCCGGCTCGCCGATCTCGCCACCGTCCCGCTGGATCAGCGAGACGCCGGGAAACCCCCTGAGCTCGCAGGCCCCTTCGCCGACATTGGTCAGCTTCAGGTCGTAGTAGACGTTCCCGGCCGCGGCGTCGGCCTTCGCCACCGCAGGCTTCAGGTCCTTCGCGGCACACCGGAGGAGCCCGTCCGGGCCGGCGCCCGTCCCGTCGAGAGCGCCGCCGCCTCCGGCGGCGGCTGCACCGTCCTCGCCCTTCCCGGAGCCTCCAGGCTGCGACGAACCGTTGTCACTCCCTCCGCCTTCACCTGCCGAAACGGAGGAAGCGGAGGTGTCGGCACCCGTGTCGTCCGTGCCGCACGCGGTCACGCTCCAGGCCAGGGCCGCCACCACCCCGAGGACCACCGAGGCTCGTCCGAACCCGCTCCGGCGAACCGTTCGGCGCCGGCCGTCTCGTGTCATCGCGTCACCGTCCATACCGCCATCCGTTCCCACCCGTGCCCCCGGCACGCATGGACTACCCGTGCTCTGCAACAGTAAGAGTCCCGTCAGCAGGCTGACGGGAGCCGACGGAGGATCGCAGGGAGGGTGACTGCCCCTCGGGTGGACCGTCATCGCGGGAGGGGGCAGGTAGATGCCGGGGAAACTCACGCGGAGGGGGTCATGTGGCCGACGGCCGGAGGCCCTTGTCCGCCGACTCGCTTCCGCCTGGCTGGTGTTCGCAGGACTCGGCATACTCGCCGCCGTGGCGCGCGTCCTGACCGCCTACCACGCGCCCCTCCCACGGTGGGATCTGATCGCCTGCTTCGTGGTCGCGGGCCTGGGCGTGACGGGGTGCCTGGTCACGGTCAGAATCGGCCGCTGCACCGATCTGGGCAGCCCACCACCGCACCGGTGGTGGCCCGATCCGCGCGCCACCAGCATCGGCTGGCCGCTGGCCGCCTGGTTGCTGACTCTGGCCACCATCGCGTTCTCGATGACCGCGTACTCCACGGACGCGGGACGCGTCGCGGCCGCGGGCCACACGTTCAAACAGGTCAGCGTCGTGGAAGTGATGTCATCAAGACACATGTCCGGGCGCCACGTCTCCGGATACGAGACCGAGATTCGTGCCCAGGTGCAGTTCTATGACGGCAGTGAGAAGATCACCTCGGAGTTCACCTCGCCCAGGGCGCTCCAGCCGGGTGACCGCATCTGGGCACTCTACGCACCGTCCGCACCCGAGGCAGGGGCCCTCCTGCACAGCAGTCGCACGGTCCTGGAGCGGGAGTTGGGTGGGCCGCTCGGCGGTTCATTGGGAACCTTCATCGTGCTGCTCCCCTACGTGATGTGGCTGTTCCGCGCTGGGAGGGCCACTGGCGGGTGGCTTCCGGTCTCCTTGGCGGTCGCACTCCGCCTGGGCCGGGTCCAGTCGTGCGCCGTGAGGGCTGTCGGGGGCACGGCGATCACGCTGCTCCCTCCCGCCACCACAACAGGCGAGGGTCGGGAAACGGCACCGAAGGGCGGCACGAACGATCGGGAGCCACAACTACGGCCTTGCCTCACGCTCGAGACGGCTGACGGGACGCCGTTGACGGTCGCACTCGACCACGAGATCGATGCGGTCGCTCTGGCTGCCGCACTCGCCTCTTCGGGTCCGGACTCGTCTCTGACGCTCTACTGGATGAAGACGCCCGCCGTCGGCACCACCGTGACCAGCGTCAGCCGGGACCTCACAACGGTCGATGGTGCCCTCATCGTCAACGCGGACCGCGCACTACCGTGCTGGGTGATCTCCGGCGAGGTCAGTGATCCGACCACCGGGAAGCCGGTTCCGGCAGCCGAGGCGACGCAATGGGCCGAACTCCCCAAGCTGGCGCGCTTCCCCCCGTGGAACCCCTCACTGCACACCGCAGCGCTCGTCACCCTCCTGCTCACCTGTCTGCTGCTCGGCGTCATCGCCATCGGGGTAGGTGTGGTGTGGACGATCATTCTCGCGGTGGTCGCGCTCCTCTTGCCTCTTGTTGCCGCCGCTGCCCCCACCCTGCTTCGCCAGGAAAGGCTGGAAGCCCTCACCAACGCCAGAGGTCGGAGCATCTGACCTTCCAGCACCCGCCCCAGGCCCACCCAATTCCACGACACAAGGGCACATGACAGCTCGGGAGAGGACGGAGCCGTCTTCGCCCCCTCTCACCAGCCCACCCTGGCCTGGTGAGGCTTCTGACGCACCCGTTGAGGAAGCAGCTTCAAAGAACCGCGCCACGGCGGTCTCACGTGTGCACTATTGTTGATCTCGCTGCTCGCACCTTCCCGGAGGGTACGTCAGCGGTGTTCTGTGAGGCCTTTCCAGGTCGTGTGGGACGAATGGTCTCCATCGCGTGTTGCACGCGGTGTGACTGCGGATGCCCGGTAGGGCGGTCCCTGCCATTCCCTCTCACACCAAGGAGTGGTGACACGTGAACCCCGTTGAGTACAAGGCAGCACGTCGGATGCGACTTCGTCGGATCCTGGTGGATGTCGCCGTGGGCGTCATCGCCAACCTCGTGGTGGCGTCGCTGACCGTAGCAGCGCGCCTGGTCATCTGACGCGGGCACGTGGCGGGCCCGGTGAGCCCGCCACCTCCCACTCCGCATCTGCGCTCAGAACAGTGTCGGTTGCTCCGTCGATCCGGTCCCCTTGTTCTTACGACGAGATTGGCGCCGTCCGCGCCGCGGCCGTGGCAACGGCGGCTTCCGCAGCTCTCGCGGCAGGTTCTCCCACGTGGGACGGAGTCCGTGTATCCGAATCTCACCGACCCGGTCCTTCAGATAAGCCCGGGTCTCCTCGTCGGTCGAGTAGATCACCGTCGCTCGGCTCGCACGGGTGAGCAGCACGTGATAGGCGTGCCGCACGAGTCTGCGGAACTCCTCCTCCCCTACGCTTGAAGCCCTCACCTTGGGATCGAACGACCCCGGCACACGGACGCGTTTGACCTCAGCGTCGGGGCAGGTGTACTCCTCACCTCGCCGGAACACCCACTGGCCGTCGCGGCGCACCATGTCATCGCCCATGATCACACCGCACCAGTCCCATTCGAGGCCCTGAGCTGTGTACACACACCCGATCTGGCCGAGACCCTTCTCGTGGACGGACCAGATCTTCGACGGGGGCGCACCGTTCTCGCAGTACACGTCGGTCTTGGCATTCCAGGGGCGATGCCAGTCGCCGATGCGCACATCAGCCTCCAGTCTCTTCTCCTCGCCGACAGGTTCCGTCCACGGCCAGCAGTAACCCGCCACCATCCGGGCCGAGGCGCCGGCGAACGCTTCGGTACGGATGATCTGCTCGAGTTCTCCCGGAGTGTCGACAACTTCAACGTGCATGAGCCCGTCCGGGGTCCACTGCTCTGGCTCCTCGGCCGTGAGACCGAGCACCGCTTTCACCCAGCGGATGTAGGCGTCACTTCCGCCGCACCGAAACTGCTCTCGCAGTCGATACCGCTTAAGGTGGGCGTCTCGTCGCTCAGCCGCCGCCTCGATGAGTTCGACGGTGCCGACCTCCTTCGGTCGAACGGTCTGTTGCTCGTCGAGGAAGAAGACCGCCAGGCGACAGGCGTCGAGAAGCTCGTCCACCTGGGGCTGTGTGCCTTGCCTCTCCGGGGGCCAGAATCGGTTGTACGACCGTTCTCGCAGCCGATGCGCCTCGTCGCAGATGAGGACGTCCAAAGGAGGGTCCGGCGGCGTGACGTAGTTGGAGAAGTAGGTGAACGTCTCCTGGAACTCCCTATCACCGAAGCCGACGTGTTCTTGCATCGCTCCGTTGAAGGCCCGACTGCCGCTGGCGTAGTTGACCGTCCTGCCTTGGCTCTCCAGGTCGGCCTTGAGCTGGAGGGCTACCGCGCTCTTACCCGTACCTGCGCCTCCGGTCACGAGAAAGATCACGCGCCGCTCGTCCTGGATGAGAGCCGGGTTCCGGAGATCCGGGAGGACCTTCGAGGCAGCGGTCATGATCTCCTCGGCGACCAACCTCTGCCGGCCTCGGAGAGTGAAAACCGTGTCCTCTCCGTTCGACCAGATCATGGCGTCCAGCAGACGATCGCTGTGTAAGCCCATCCTGGACAGAAGAATCTCCGCCTCTGTCGGACCGCCGTCGGCGGCGAAGTGCGTTCGCAGGTCGGCCTGAAGTGCCTTACGTGCATCGCCGGTGTACACACCTGCGTAGGCGCCGGTCGGAGCGTCGATGTCGATCAGAGGCCGAACGGACTCGTCCGTGGCGTTGTGGAGGTAGGCGAAGCCGCCGCACTCGAAGTCGAGACCGTTCAGCGGACCCCGGTGGCCGGTGAAGTCATGGAACTGTGCGCGCAGTTGCAGGGCCGGATGCTTCTTGACGCCCATCCCCGGGACCTCGACCAGGTCGGCGGCTGCCTTCTCCACTCTGGTGACCGTCGACCAGCGCTTCAACTCCACCAGTTGGACGGAGAGGTTGTGGGCTTCAGGGTGACGCCCCACCAGGACGACGTCGATGAGCCGCGGGCCGCCTGGACGGTCGCTCTCGTCGAGAGTCGCGCCGCACTCCACGATCATTTCGACGTTTCCCCGGTCGGCGGCGACCAGGTCGGTGGCGAGGTTCACCAGACTCTCCGCCCACGCCGAGCGTTCGGTCTCCGAGGCGTCACTGCCGCGGAAGTGCCGCCATCGGGCGGCGAGATGCGGCACCATCCGGCGCCGGCGGTTCAGAGTGAGCAGATCCTGCGCTGCCAACCTCAGCAGGAGCATGGACACGAGGAGGTTCCCCCAGGGCACGAGTGACTCGTGCGGGTGGGGGCATGTCCCTGGGGAAGCCCATCGGGCCGCAACCGGTACGGATGATCCTACGGAGTCGCGCGCTCACCAGCACCGCCAGGTCACCAGGGAGGTCGTGAACTTCTCTCGAAAGCGGAGCTCGGGGTCTGTTTTTGAGGCTCTGTACCGACGACGCACAGCCTCAACAGCATCCGCTGGCCGGAAACCGTTGGTTGTGGCGGACAAGTGGCCTCCGAGGTCGGCGACCTCCTCTACCTCTACGATGCCGCGCAGGAAGAACCGATAGTCTGACCATTAGTCAGGAAGGACAGACCCCGGCCATTCGCGCGCCAGCCCGGGCGTCGCCCTTCGTAGCCACCGGGGAAGGGACAGCACCGGCATGCCCTACACAGCGGAGATCAGCCGCACCAGTCCGACCTGCTTCATCTTTCTGGTCGACCAGTCCACCTCGATGTCCGATCCGATCGGTGGAGACGACCCCAACAAAAAAGCGGACGTGGTGGCCGACGCCATCAACCGGCTTCTGACCGAACTATCGGTCAAGTGCGCCAAGGAGGAAGGTGTACGCGACTATTTTCACATCGCGGTGATCGGCTACGGAAGCACCGTGGGCTCCGCATTCCAGGGAGAGCTCACCGGACGCGATCTGGTACCTCTGAGCGAGGTAGCCGACACGCCAGCGAGGATCGAAACCCGAGCAAAGAAGGTGCCGGATGGCGCCGGAGGACTGGTCGAAACTTCGGTGCAGTTCCCGCTCTGGATGGATCCCGTCGCCCAGGGCGGAACTCCGATGAACCGCGCACTCAAATACGCCGAGGGGCTCGTCGCGAACTGGGTCGAGCGCTTCCCTCAGAGCTTCCCGCCAATTGTTCTCAATCTGACGGATGGAGAGGCGAACGACGGTGATCCCGCTCCGTCTGCCACCGCGGTCACCTCGCATGCGACAGCGGACGGGTCGGTGCTGTTGTTCAACTTGCACGTCTCCGATGCCGGCGGAGCTCCCAGCGCGTTCCCCGACTCTGACGCTGACCTGCCAGATGATTACGCTCGCGCGCTGTTCGCCATGTCGAGCCTCCTGCCCACGCACATGCGTTCCTACGCCGCCTCGCAAGGGCAACGCGTGAGCGAGAGCACCCGTGGATTCGTGTACAACGCCGACGTCACCTCTGTGGTCCAGTTCCTCGATATCGGCACCCGCGCCACCGAACTCCGGTGACCTCGAACGGTCTCTACCTCACGCAGCTCATTGCGCCAAAGCACGGCAGCAAGGAATCCGAATGCGAAGATGCCGTACACGTCGTTCCCGCTGCGTCATTCGACGAACTCGTGGACTCTCCGCTGGCCGTGGGCGTGGCCGACGGGGCGACGGAGAGCCTCCTGGCGAAGGACTGGGCACAGATGCTGGCCCGGTCCGCCGCCCAGCATGCCTGGGAGGACGAACAGATCCTGCTCGGTGGTGCTGCCTTCGAGTCCTTCGCTCTATCGACAGTCTCGCTCTGGGAACCGTGGCTCGAGAAGTACACCGCGGAACGCGTCACCAGGGAAAATCCGCTTAAGTGGTACGAACGCACCAAGCTAGGCGCCGGAGCATCCGCCACCTTTCTCATGCTGCGCATGGACCCGGTGCCAGAAGGTGGCTGGCTATGGCGGTGCGCCTCGTTGGGTGACAGCTGTCTCTTTCACGTCCGTGACGGAAAGATACTCAGGTCGTTCCCGGTCGAAGAAGCCCACGAGTTCGGCGTGACTCCAGATCTTTTCAACAGCCTGAACCGCAACAGCACGCTGATCGCGGCTCGAACCATGTTCACCGAAGGCGCCTGCGAGGCGGGAGACCGTTTACTCCTGATGACCGATGCCCTCGCTCACTGGTTTCTTTCAGCCACGGACCACGAGAGCGTTCTCGGTGAACTGTCGGAGTTCTCGGGCCCTCACGATGCATGTCGCTTCTCTGACTGGCTCCGGAGTCTTCGCTCGGAGGGTGTGCTCCAGAACGACGACGTGGCCGTCGTGCGCATCGATGTCGAAGGGCGGTGAACAATGAGTACCGCGTCAGGACCGCTGGCGTTCCCTTCGGGCCGCCAGTACCAGGAAGCTCTGCAGAACACTGCACTGTGTTTCCATGATCGCGATCTTCGCGGTGCGCTGCCGCAGGTCACCAAGCTCGGCCTGCCCCGCCCCATCTCTGGGCAGTTCGCGAGCGTCTTCTCACTGACGTCTTCCGACGGGCGCCGTTATGCGCTGAAGTGCTTCACCTCGCACGTTCGTGATCAGCAAGACCGCTACGAGGCGGTGAGCGACAAGCTGTCCGGCATTGATGCCAGGTCGCTCTCACAACCATGGCGTATCGGATTCGAGTACGTGCCGGACGGAATTCTCGTGAATGGGTCACGCTTTCCGGTTCTCAAGATGGACTGGGTAGAGGCCGTGACATTGTCCAGCTGGCTCGACAGTCACCACAAGAACAGCACGGCAGTGCGAAATCTCGCCGAGCATTTTGCTCTCCTCACCGCGGATCTCGCCGCTCACGACATCGCACACGGCGATCTGCAGCACGGAAACCTGCTGGTCGCATCGGACGGTACGTTCAGGCTGGTCGACTACGATGGGATGTTCGTACCGGCCCTGAACGGACGCCACAGCACGGAGCGCGGACACCGCAACTATCAGTCGCCGGCCAGGGGCGACGACGACTTCGACAGCACTCTCGACCACTTCTCGAACTGGGTCATCTATCTCGCCCTGCATGCCGTTTCCGCCGATCCCTCCTTATGGACGCGGTTGCACGAGCCGGACGGCGAGTACCTCCTTCTGGCTGAGGACGATTTCAGAGACCCCGCCGGGTCGGTCCGTCTCCTCACCCTGCTCAGCCACACCGACAGCACGGTGCGTGACCTGGCAGAACAGATCAGGATGCTGGCCTGGCAACCGCTATCGCTCGTCCCACGCCTTTCGGTGCCAGTCGCTCCCGCACACGGAGCTCGCATCCCAGGCCCTCGGGCGGTTACGGGACGTCGACCCAGCTGGCTCGACGATCACGTCAGCGCCACCACGGCGCCGAGCCCAGGCGCATCCGCATCCGCAACCCCCACAGACTCACTGCCGCCCAAGTACGTTCACCGCCAAGTCCCGGACGTGCTGCTCGGACTCCTGCTGCCACTGGCTGTGTTGGGGCCGAGCGCACTCGCGGTGGCCGAGTTGATCACTCCATACGTCCTGACACTGTCTTATGGGGGAAGTCTGGGCATGACAGCACTTGCCGCCCGTACGACTCGTCGCCGACGCCCGGAGACCACGGCGCTGCGCGCTCACCTGAGCCGGCTCAGGGAGAGGCGGCGAGCCACCCTCGGCCCCGTCCGTACCGCTGACCGGCTGCAGCGAGAGCGGCAGGAGTTCGACGTCTCGGAAACCACCCGGCAGCGCCGGCTCGCGACCGCTCAAACGAAGCTGCAGCACACCCACGCAAAGGCCGTCAAAGCAGCGGAGAAGAAGAAGGTCAGGGACCAGCAAGCCATCGAGAAGGAAATCACCGCACTCGCACGGCAGCGCCAGACGACTTTGGGGCGTGCCCTGAGGAGCTACCGCAAGGAAACCATCGACAGGGAGCTGGGCAAGATCCGTCTGCACGAGCGGGAGTTGACCGGCATCGGACGTTCCCTCGTCCAGGCCCTGGCTGCCCGCGGAGTCCGCACTGCGGCGGACTTCACCGGAATCACACTGGTCAGGTCCGGTGGACGGTACAACAACGTCACAGCGCTGATCAACACCGCCGACGGACGCAGAGTCGACATCAAAGGGATCGGTGAGAACCGCGCCAGAACTCTGGATGCGTGGCGAGTGAGGCAGCACGCTCGCGTCTCCTCTCGCGCTCCGTCCAGCCTTCCCCCAGCCAGACACCAATCCATCGAAGCCGACTTCGTGCGGCGCGAAACGGACCTGTACCGTCAACGTACAGAGGCGGAGGTGACAGCACGCAGAGCGCTCGAGACCGCGGTAAACCAGCTGCGGTCGGGCCTCGCCCGGCTGGACGGCGAAAACCAACTCGCGGCCAGGCACGCTTCTCAGCAGCGTCAGCACTTGGCCCAGCGGCTCGCGCAACTGGGTGACCCGCGCTTCCGGTTGGCCATTGTCGAGGCCGAGATCGCAGCGGCCAACCGGTCGGCGCGGGCGCTGTCCTTCCTCCGCTATCTACGTTTCGCCCTCATCGGTCGTTGAGCCGCTCCGTCACTCGCTCGGCTCGGTCGGCCCACACATGCCAGGCGGGCAGTCGCACACCGTTACGGAGCAGCGCAGCGCGGCTGAGGGCGAGCCTGAGGTGGCGGGCCTCCTCCATGTCGGCGGATGCCCCGTGGTCCAGTTGGACCTGGGCCACGCTCGCTCCCCGGCAGACCTCAAAGTCGTAGGGGTAGCCGTCGGCTGCGACGTCTCTGTCGAGCCGGGCTGTGGGGATATCGCCCGTCAGCAGACGTTGGAGCCGGTCGCCGACGAGCTCGTGTCGGTGTCCGGTTTCTGCACCCGGACGTGCTTGCACGACTCTGCCCTCCGCGGCGTCCAGCAGGGCATGCGGCATCCCCGGACGAACCGCCCAGAAGTCGCGGTCACCGAACACGATGAGATGCGAACGTGCGCGGGTGACCGCCACGTTCCACAGGTTGATCTCGCGGCAGAGCCAGCTGACCGAGCTGGAGCGCATGCGGGCGCCTGCCACGAGAGACAGCAGGATCACGTCCTGCTGACCACCCTGGAAGGTGTGCACCGTTCCGATTCGTACCCGCGACTCGTGTGCCCAGCGTTTGGCGATCAGGTCCTTCTGGGCCCTGAAAGGGGTGACGACTCCCACGGTCGAGCCGTCAGGGAGCCGCTTCAGCAACCGCTCCACGGAGAGATGAACGCGGTCCGCCTCCTCCTCGTTCGTCCAGGACCCGCTTGCACCTCTGCGCGCCGTTCCGGCGACATCGAGCCACTGAACCGCTGCGACACCTTCAAGACGTCGCAGCGACCGAGGCTCGGTAAGTACCGTGAGCCGGTCGCCGTAACAGTGCCGGTTGGAGATGCGGACGATGTCCGGGTGACAGCGGAAGTGCTCGTCGAGCAGCAGAGTCTCTCCGGCCGCATGGGCAGCGGCGTGAAACGAGGAGTAACGGCGATGCTCAAGCCGGTGCTCGTCGAGCCAGCTCGCCCGGAGCCCGGCCCCACGGTGCGCCTCGGCCTCCTGGCGGGGCTGGAGGGTCGTGATGTGCTGCAGCTGCATCGGGTCACCGATCACGAGCGCCCGCCGGGCACGAAAGAGCAAGGGCAGCACGTCCGGGGTGGAGCACTGGCTCGCCTCGTCGACGATGACCAGGTCGAAGAGCGCGGCCCGGTCCCGGAACCGCCGGGGGGACCTGGCGGTGACAGCCCAGCCGGACACCTGCGGCAAGATTCGCTCCAGGGAGGACCATTGCCTCGGCGATCGCGACTTGACGGCTTCGATGCGGTCGAGGATGGCCGCCCGCGCGGTCGTTGCCCCCTCGGACACCGATGCCTGCAACAACGCTTCCGCCGTCTCCCGGACCCGTTTGTCAGTCTCCCGCAGCATGGTCAGAAGCTGAGTGTCACCTGCCACCGTCACGGCTTCGGAACTCTTCTTCCGCCAGACGGCCTCCGCTTCCACGAAACGCAGCAGGTCGGCGAAGGCTTCGCGATCTGCTACCTTCGCAGACAGAGGGGCGACATCGCGCAGACACCGCCTTCGCAGCCACCCGCCGAGGAAGCCGAGACGCCATGCCGTGCGAGCCCGGCGCAGCCATCGGCCGAGGGAGACCTCGCCCAGGGCAGCAGCGAGCGTCTGCGGATCGCTTTGGTGTCGTTCGGCGTACGAGTAGCGCTGTCGACCGAGGTCCGCCAGCTCCCGTTCCCGGCGTGCGGCCTCCGCGAGCTGTCGGCGCAGCGCCTGCTGATCCCGGAGATGGTTACGAAGCTCGCCACCGTGCATCTGGGAAGTCTGGTGGGGCTGCACGCTGCGGGTCAGCTGCTCCAGCGTGCGCAGCTCTTCCTCGACGGCTGTCTGGTTGCCCGTGCGGACGAGAAGGCCCGGTGCGAGAGCCTCGCAGCGCTGGTAGACCTCATCCACCGCCTTGTTGTTGGTCGATGCGACGAGCACGGTCTGGCCGGCTGCTCTGGCCGTGGCGACAGCGTTGACGATGAGCTGGCTCTTCCCTGTGCCAGGAGGGCCGGTGGCCACGGTGAGCCGGCGGACCATGGCGGCCCGGATGACCGCTTCCTGTCCTTCGTTGAGCTCCAGTGGAGCAACGACCTGCACCTCCTGCTCGGCGCTCTCGTCCGCTCCTTGGTCGGCCTGTGCGGTGAGTGCCCCGAGCGCGGTGCCGCCGAACTGCCCGACGCTCTTCCGGAGCGTTCCGTAGTCCTTCATCAGCTGCGCGGTGGCCGCCGAGTCCGACCGTGCAGCGAAAACGACCGCCACGTTGCGGGCGCCCTCGTGCGCGGCGCGGAGCGAGCCGCCGTCGCCCAGCGATCCGGGATCGAGGTGCTCCGTGTCGGGCAGGCCCAGTTCCTGCAACAGACTGCGCAGGTCGCGGATCATGTCTTCCCGGAAGCCGGGACGCCAGTTGGGCTGGTAGGCGGCGAGTAGTTCCTTGCCTTCGTCCTTGCCCAGTCGGTCGACGACAAGTTTGGGATGCAGGACGATCGGCCCTGTGGGCGTCACCATGCTGCGTCCCTGCGGATCGCGTTCGACTTCGACCTGACGCATGGCGAGCGGTGCGCACACCTGGCGCTTGCCGTCGTAGAGGACGGCGACGGGGTACCCGTACCAGAGGTCGGCGCCATCCTTCTCGGCGCGCTCGGCGAGGTCCACGACGCGTTCCGGCGCTCGCACTGCGGTCTCCGTACCGGAGAGCAGAACCTCCTCCCCTGCCGGCCAGAGCGCGCGTGGAGGGTCGCTGCCCTCCAGTGGCAGGAGGTCGCCCGTGGAGTTCTCCAGCTCCAGACAGTGCTGGTAGTAGGTAAGCAGCTGTGTCCAGTCGGTGTCGGTGAAAGCGGAGTCGTCATGCACAGCTTCGATGGCCTTGACCGGTGCCAGCGTCACCCCGCCGGCGCCGTCGGTGACTACGGTGAGCCCGGCAGGCAACGGCTTGAGGGCGGGGATCTGCCGGCCGGCGGCGGCATCGGCAAGGTAGATGTCGCCGGTCACCTGGAGGCTCGACTGGGTCGGCGTCTGCCGGCGCCCGTCGGGGGCGTTCCGCAAGTCACGGCTGATATACCGGAAAAGGTCGTTCGCCGAGACGTGCCCGTCACCGTCCAGGTCCGCCTGTCCGGAGTGCAGGCCGTCGACTATCGCTCGGGTGAACTGCGAGGGCTGGTCCACCTCGGCCGTGAAGGCCTGCTCCCAGTGCTGTGACGCGGTGATGACGTGCACTCCGCTGGCCTCGACGACCGGTGCGGTGGTCGCGCCCGAGGCTCCTTTGCTGCGGAAGCCCTGTACGGCGCTGCCGCTGAAACAGCAGTCAAGCAGCAGGACTTTCCGCCGCGCCGCGCACTTTTCCAACTGGTCGGTGATGTAGGAGGCTTCGAGGGCGGTCTGCTGGACCTGGTCCGCCCTGGTGTCCGTCGTGATGTAGTAGAGCTGACCGTCTTCACGGTCATATGCCCCGTGGCCGCTGAGATAGAGCACGACCAGTTCGTCCGGTTCGCGGTCTCCCAGAAATCTCTCGACAGCCTGCTTGATTGCCGTCTGCGACGAGTCCTCGACCCGCACACAGTCTTCGTACCTCCCCACCGCGGGCATCTCCAGAACCTGGCTCAGGTAGTGGACGTCCGCGCGAACCGAGGGCAGGGCGGGAAAGTTCCCGTCCTCATAGGCGGCGGTGCCCACCAGCAGGGCATGTTTGCGGCTCATCACTCGCCTCCCGGACCGATGGCCGGCCCGTCGCCCTGACCGTCGCGGAGTCTCTTCACCTCACGACCGGATACTCCGCCCTGGAACTCCGTGACCGTTCCGTCGGCATGGACGATGCGCGCCTTGCGGCTCTTACGCACCTCGACCCACGCCTTGATCGCCGTCCTCGCCAGCGCGAAGCTGCTCATGGTGAGGACGAGCACGACCTCCGGAGTCAGCAGTCCCGGCCCTTTCGCGCCCTCCGTATCACCCGCCGCTTCGGGCTGAGCGAAGCGCACCCGGGCTCCGTCCAACCTGCGCAGAACCTCACGAAGCTCTCGCGCTTCGAGCTCCGCATGCCGCGGGTCGGCGCCGAACACCTGGATCTGCACGGACTCGGTCTCGTCGTCGGACATGCTCCCCCTTCGTAAAGGCCAACTCGCCCACCCCATCACAGGATCACGGACACCGCTGATACTCCGTCAGCCTAGTGACCTCTCCCGCCGCCATGATCCGGGAACTCGGATCCTGCGTCGTGATGTTTCGTCCGGTACGCCAAGGACCCTGTACAGCGGCTCGCCCAGGTCCGCCCACCTCTCCAAAGCGTCCCGGTCCACCAGGCGGATCCCGTAGCGTGGGCCGCTGGCCCTCGCGGCCGCCGTGAAACCTCCGGTCGTGATGATCACCGCGAAATCGGCGCCATGGTCGTGGCGGTAGGTGCCGTTGACCCGTTGCACATCCTGATCGCCGACTCGTCGGTCCGGCCGCAGGCGCTTGCACTGCACCACGACCCGTCGCCCCGATCGGTCGACGACGAGTACGTCGGCCCCTTTGTCCCCCGATCTGCCCACATGCTCCGCGGCAAACCCGTCCCGGCGCACCAACGAACAGACGGCCAGCTCGAACCCCACCGGGTCCAGGGCATCGAGATGCGCCAGCGAATAGCGCACGGGCCCCGGGGGAAGCGCCGAGCGGTCAGTCCACCTCTGTACGACAAGCCATCCCGGCTTCAGGCCCAGTCCTGCTACCGCAGCGGCCAGCGCCACGCCCGTCCACACCGGCCACTGTTCGGCCGCCTGCCACAGACCGCTGGCCATGACCAGGGCGCCCATCCACCACACCCACCGGGGAATCGCCGCCCACCCCCCTTGGCTCCGCCTGCGCCGCATCAAGCGACCGGCCCGAAGAGCGCAAACACGCCACCGGCCAGCCCGAACAGTGCGAGGCCCGCAAGGTCGGTGATCGTGATCAGCGTGAAGGTGTGGTCCCGACAGCGCGCGAACAGCCCCTTGCGTCTTCGGCGGCATGGCCGGTGGAAGGTCGTCGGACCCCCGCAACGCGACACCAGCGCCATGCCGCCGATCACCAGTAATGCCACGACGAGCAGCATCGATTCCTCCGTTCCCCGCCCTATGTCTCAGGAGTATCGAGAAACCCTCGGCCCCACCAGTGCGTCTTCGGCCGAACCAGCCGGAACCGGGGGCGCACGGGAGCATCCTCCACTCGCGTGTCTCCTCCGCGCGCCCTCTGGGTAGGGCCGGCACTTGACGTACGGCTTTCCCCGTTGTCGGCGGCCATGACTAGGATTCTCCAGGGTCTGTGACGTGGCGGAACCAACACGTAAGGTCACGAATGGACGGCGACCGGAGACAGGACCAAGAGGCGGGGACAGTACATGCGGGAAGGTCGGTGGACCACGGTCACCGAGTCCGAGTTCGACCACGAACGCCGTGGACTGGAGGCCATCCGGAAGAAGTTGCCGGACGCCGACCCCTGGCGGGCCTGGTCGAACTTCACCTTCACCTCCCACACGGGCCACGTCCGCGAGGTCGACCTTCTCGTGGTCGCCCCGGGCGGCGTGTGCATGATCGAGCTCAAGGACTGGCACGGTTCGGTGACCAGTGAGAACGGCACCTGGATCCAGACCACGCCCAGTGGTCATCGCCGCCCGCACGGCAACCCGCTGCACCTCGTCAACAAGAAGGCGAAGGAGCTGGCCACCCTGCTCGGCCAGAACGGCAGGCGGGTGTGGGTGGGCGAAGCCGTCTGCTTCACCGACGGCGGGCTGCGCGTGCGCCTGCCCGCCCACGACCAGAACGGCGTCCACACCGTGGACGAGCTGGTCGCGATGCTGATGCAGCCGCCGCGTGACGAGCGGCGCCGCATCACGGCTGCCGGTTCCCGCGAGATCAAGTCCGCGCTCGACCGGATCGGTATCCGGCGGAGCGATGCCGAGTACAAGGTCGGCCCGTACCAGCTGGCCCGCAAAGCCTTCGACACCGGCCCGACCTGGGCCGATTACACGGCGGAACACAGCGAGTTGTCCGAGGTGGCGCGGGTGCGCGTCTACCTGAGTGAGCGCGGGTCGGACGCGTCGCTCCGCCGGTCGGTGGAGAGCGCGGCCCGCCGTGAGGCGGCCGTGCTGCAGCGGTTCAAGCACCCCGGCGTCGTTCAGCTCAAGCAGTACTTCCCCTCGGGGCACTCCGCGGGCCCTGCCCTGATCTTCGACTACGATCCGCGCACGCTGCGCCTCGACGAGTACCTGCTCCAGCACGGCAAGAGCCTCGACATCCTCGGCCGGATGGCGCTGGTCCGCCAGCTCGCCGAGACGATGCGCTCCGCGCACTCCGCACGGCTCCACCACCGGGCGTTGACCGCCCGCGCCGTGCACGTGATCCCCCGCGACCGGGGCCGACCCGGGCGGGCGATCGGGGAGGACGCCGCCTGGCTCAGCCCCCGTCTGGAGATCTCCGACTGGCAGATCGCCACCCAGCGTGCCTCCGACACGGCGGGCACCAGCGGGGGCGCGACGCGCTTCGCGCCCACCGCGCTCTCAGCGACACACCTCTCGGAGGACTCCGACGCCTACTTCGCACCGGAGCTGACCGCCTCCAAGCCCGACCCCGTCCACCTGGACGTGTACGGCCTCGGCGTCCTCACCTATCTCCTGGCCACGGGCCGGGCTCCGGCCGCGAGCCAGGCCGAACTGCTGGCGTGGCTGGAGGCGGGCAAGGGCCTGCGCCCCAGTTCGCTGGTCGACGACCTCTCCGGGGACATCGACGAGCTGGTGCAGGCGGCGACGGCCTACCGGCCCGATCAGCGGCTGTCCTCGGTGGACGAGTTTCTGGAGATGCTGGAGATCGTCGAGGACGGCCTGACCGCCCCGGCCCACGATCCGGAACCGGAGAAGGACTCCGACAAGGATCCGCTGGAGGCCGTGGCCGGCGACGTGCTCGACGGACGCTGGGAAGTGCGCCGCCGCCTGGGGACCGGCTCCACGAGCCGGGCCTTCCTCGTCCGGGACCTCCAGGCCGAGGCGCGCAAGACCCGCCCGCTCGCCGTTCTGAAGGTGGCCCTCTCGGACAGCAGGGGCCAGGTGCTGGTCCACGAGGCGGAGGTGATGAACCGGCTGCGTCCTGACTCCCGGGTGATCCGGCTCGTCGAGCCGGAACCGCTGCGCATCGGGTCCCGGACCGCCCTCGCCTTGGAGTATGTGGGCGACGAGCGCGACGATTCCGACCCGTCCACCCGCCCCGGCACGGGAACGCGCACCCGCCGCCGCGAGGAGACGGTCGCACGTCAGCTGCGCGAGGACGGCCGGCTGAAGATGGACCAGCTGGAGGCGTACGGCGACTACCTGTTCGGTGCCGTGGACTTCCTGGAGGGCGAGAGCGTCTGGCACCGCGACATCAAGCCGGACAACATCGCGATCCGCATCCGTCCCAACCGCACCCGCGAGCTGGTCCTCATCGACTTCTCCCTGGCGGGCTACCCGGCCAAGGACTACGAGGCCGGGACCGACGGCTACCTCGACCCGTTCATCGGCACCCTGACCCGCACCGCGTACGACTCGCACGCCGAGCGGTACGCCGTCGCCGTCACCCTGCACCAGATGGCGTCGGGCGAGCTGCCGAAGTGGGGCGACGGCTCGGTGCCGCCCAGGATGACGGACGCCGAGAAGGTCCCGCACCCGACGATTCAGGCCGACGCCTTCGAGCCCCTCGTCCGGGACGGGTTGGAAGCCTTTTTCCGCAAGGCCCTTCACCGGGACGCGGCGCAGCGTTTCCCCGACCTGAAACCGATGCGGGACGCCTGGCGGAAGATCTTCCTCGACGCCTCGCAGAAGCCGCCGTCCAGTCACCGCTCCCGCCACCCCGAGCCGGCCACGCAGCAGCCGGCAACGGACGGCCGTCAGGCGGCGATCGCGGACGCCGAGCCGCTCACGGCCGAGGAGCAGCGGGACCTCGTGGCGGCGAAGGCCACCCGCGAGACGCACCTGTCCGCCGCGGGCCTCTCTCCGGCCGCCGAGTCCTTCCTCTACGGCCTGGGGATCACGACGGTGGGCGGGCTGCTGGACTACAGCCGCACCAAGCTCCTCAACGCTCCGGGCCTGGGCACGAAGACCCGCACGGAGGTGCAGCGCCGCCAGCGACAGTGGGGCCGGATGCTACGGGAGGCTCCTCTCTCCCCGCTCACCCCGAAGGCCCGCGCGGAGGCGAAGGAGGAACTCGCCCAGCTCACCGCCACTGAGTCGGCGGTCGCCGGCGCCCTGGCCGTGGGCGAGGGGGCCGGGGACCTGCCGGAGTCCGCCCTCCGCTCGGTGAGCCTGGACCTGTTGGCCACACTCTTCGTCCCGGAGCTGAACAACAACGGCTCCAACCAGAACAAGGTCGAGATGGTGCGGCTGTTGCTGCGCCTCCCGGACGAGCACGGTGAGCTGCCCGGCATCGGCGTGTGGCCCAAGCAGAAGGACGTGGCCGACACGCTCGGCCTGTCCGCCGGGCGCATCCCGCAGATGCTGAAGGAGGAGCGCCAGCGCTGGAAGAAGCATCCGGCGGTCCGGGTGCTGCGGGCCGAGATCGTCGGCCTGCTGGAGGGTCTCGGCCGGGTCGCTCCCGCCGTGGAGATCGCCGACGCGCTGGCAGTGCGGCGCGGTACGCAACTGCCGGGGCGTGAACAGCGGCGCGCTCTGGCGCTGGCCGCCGTGCGGGCAGTGGTGGAGGTGGAGCAGCTCCAGCCGGACGAAGCGGAGTTCCAGCACCAGGCGAACCGCAGGGCGACGGAGGACGTCCTGGCGGCGGGCCTGCTCGCGCTGGATGTCCGGGAGGGTGACGGCCCGGACACTCCGACGGCTCCGGGGCTCCTGCAGTACGCAACCCGCCTGGGCAGGACGGCCGACCGGTTGAGCCGGCTGGAGACGCTGCCGACGGCCACGACCGTGCTCAGCGAACTGGGCGCGCTCACGCCACCGCCGGGCACGGTGGACTGGGACGAGCGCCGCCTGGTCGAACTGGCCGCGGCGGCGTCGGAGAACGCGGCGGCCACGCCCCGGCTGGAGATCTACCCCCGCGACCTGCCCCTGGTGCGGGCGCTGCGCCTCACCCAGGCCGGGCTGGTCCGGCTCATCCCGGGCCAGCCGGAGGGCCGGCAGCCCGGCCTGACGGACAAGGACGTGCACGAGCGGGTCCGGGCCCGGTTCCCCGAGCTGGTCATCAGGGACCGCCGGGGCGTCAGCACGCACGAGCTACCGGTCGACGGACCGCTCACCAAGGCGCTGCGCGAGGCCGGTTTCGACCTGACGCTGTCCACGCATGAGGTCACGCGGACGCTGCGGTATCTGCCGACGCGGATGGACAGCGCGTCCACCTATCTGACGAGTGCGGACTGGCGCCAGTCGACGCAGGCCGGGGCGGCGACGCGCTACTCCGACGATCCGATGGTGGCGAGCGGCGTCCGGGCTGACGAGCGGCTGCTGGCCTCGGCCCGGCGGGACGGCTACCGGGTCCTGACGGTGCACCACGGCCGCGCTGTCGAGGCGATACGGAGACTGGCGGGCCACCGCATCGGCGCACAGCCGGTCTCGGTGACCGCACTCTTCCTGGAGTCCCTGCACGCCCTGGTCCCGCCGGGCACGAAACCGACGTGGGAGACGCTCCTCAAGGCGGACGTGGCGGAGCCGGGTTCGCGGGGTGCGCTCAAGTTCGGCGAGTACGCGCGGACGGCGTGGGGCACGGTGGAGCCGCAGGTCCGGGACCTGCTCGCGCCGGGGGCCGGTTCGGGCCCGGTGCTGCTGACGGAAGTGGCCGTGTTCGCCCGGTACGACGGGATGGGCGTCCTGGACCGGCTGGCGGAGGCGGCCCGGCAGGGCGGACGCGGACTGTGGCTGCTGGTGCCGCAGGCGGACCCGGCGCGTGAGCCGAAGCTGGGCCACACGGCGGTGGCGTACCAGGCCGGCCTGGGCGAGTGGATCGACCTGCCGGACTCGTGGGTGAAGAAGGACTACCTGTCCGGGACGACGGACGGACATGTCGTGGGCGTGAACGGTACCGAGGGAGACGACGAGTGATCGACCGCACAGCCCTGTTGGAGGACCTGAAGAAGCAGGTCAAGGCGGCCGAGGCCGACCTGGCCAAGCAGGTCGAGGTGGTGCCGGAGGGCGAGAAGCTGCGCGCCGAGTACGACCGCGCCCGGAAGCTGGGCCGTACGGCGGCCACGTGGAACTCCTGGCTGGACGACCGCGTCACGCAGGTCGCGGTGGCGTGGGTGCTGGGAACGGTCTTCGTCCGATTCTGCGAGGACAACGGGCTGATCCCGGAGCCGTACCTGACGGCGCCGGAGGACGACCGGCGGGACCTGGCGCTGGCGCGGTTCGAGGAGTACGTCTCCCGGTCGGACGACCCGACGTACCGGGGCTGGCTGGAGCAGGCGTTCGACGAACTGGGCGCGGGGCAGGCGGGACGGCTGCTGTTCGACCGCCAGCACAACCCGCTGTACCAGATCCCGCTGTCGCACGACGGCGCACGGGACCTGGTCGACTTCTGGCGCGGTCGGGACGAGGACGGAGTCCTCGTCCACGACTTCACGGACCCGCTGGAGGAGGACGGCGACGGCACGAAGGGCTGGGACACCCGGTTCCTGGGCGACCTGTACCAGGACCTGAGCGAGGCGGCGCGGAAGACGTACGCGCTGCTGCAGACCCCGGAGTTCGTGGAGGAGTTCATCCTCGACCGGGCCATGGACCCGGCGGTTCGGGAGTTCGGGTACGAGGGCCTCAAGATGATCGACCCCACGTGCGGGTCGGGTCACTTCGTGCTGGGCGCCTTCCGGCGGCTGGTGCGGCTGTGGGCGGACGGCAGGCCGGGAAAGGACGTGCACGAGCGCGTGCGGGAGTCACTGGACTCCGTGCACGGGGTGGACCTGAACCCGTTCGCGGTGGCCATCGCCCGGTTCCGGTTGCTGGTGGCGGCCATGGCGGCGAGTGGGGTGCGGACGCTGGCGGAGGCAGCTAAGTACGAGTGGCCGATCCACCTGGCAGTGGGCGACTCGCTGATCAAGCACCGGCACAAGCAGGGAAACCTCTTCGACGACTTGGAGGAGGAAGGCGCGGATGAACTGGCCGACTTCAAGTATGAGACCGAGGACGTAGACGAGCACCCGGGGATCTTGCGGCCAGGACGGTACCACGTGGTCGTGGGGAATCCGCCGTACATCACGGTCAAGGATAAGAAGCTAAATGAACTTTACCGGGGACTGTACGACGCTTGTGCGGGGACATACGCCCTGTCGGTGCCGTTTGCTCAGCGCTTCTTCGAGCTTGCGAAGGCAGGGGAGACCGAGAGCGGGCGCGGTTACGGCCTGGTCGGCCAGATTACCGCGAACTCGTTCATGAAACGGGAGTTCGGGACGAGACTGATTGAAACGTACTTCGGACACGAAATTGAACTGACCGAGGTCATCGACACTTCGGGAGCATACATTCCCGGACATGGCACGCCAACAGTCATCCTGGTCGGGAAACGGCGGAGTGGGAGCGGACGCTCGGAGACCATCCGAGCTGTGCGTAGCGTCCAAGGCGAGCCGTCGACACCAGAGAGGGCTGAGGATGGCATGGTCTGGGGGGCAATCCGAAGGCAGATCGATAACCCAGCATCAGCCAGTCAGTGGGTTTCGGTCGATGACTTGGACCGTGGCCGTTACTTCGGGAAGCAGCCGTGGATTTTGAACGACGGCGGTCTCGAGATGATTGATCAACTCGAAGCGTCTGCGGCCAAGCCACTCTCACAGGTCATCTCAGAGATTGGCACTGGTGCGATCACACGGGAAGACCATGCTTACATGGTCGGCTCCGGACATTTGCGCCGCCAACGAGTTGAGTCCGACCATAAGCGCTACATCGTGGAAGGAACTGAAGTCCGCGATTACACTGTGAGTGAAGCAACAATGTCGTTGTGGCCATACTCGCCCACCTCCTTGGAAGCTTCAGTATCGACAGCAGCCGCGCGTTGCCTCTGGCCCTTCCGCGTTCTACTGCGGGACCGCGTCGCGTTCGGCAAGACCCAGATCGCACGCGGCTTGTCTTGGTTCGAGTATTCAATGTTTTTCAGAGACCGATACCGGGCGTCTTTCACAATCCCCTTTGCTTTTGTCGCAACACACAATCATTTCGTGCTGGATCGGGGGGGAAAGGTATTCAAACAGTCGGCGCCAGTGATTAAGCTGCCCGAGCATGCCAGCGAGGAGGAGCACCTTTCGCTACTTGGCTTGCTCAACAGCTCAACCGCCGGGTTTTGGCTCCGCCAGGTCAGCCATGACAAAGGGCGCCCTGGTGCAGATTCTGCTGGAGCCGATGAGCCTTGGGAGCATCGCTTCGAGTTCACGGGTACAAAGCTTGAAGAATTCCCGCTCCCCTACGACTTTCCCACTTCTCTGGCCTCCGCCTTGGACACACTCGCCAGGGAGCTGTGCACAACAAGCCCTAGTGCCGTGATCTCCAACGGGTCACCTACTGCCGCCTGCCTCCGAGGCGCCAAGGACCAATGGGAATCCATCCGGGAACGCATGATCGCACTCCAGGAGGAGTTGGACTGGCAAGTCTACGCCCTCTACGGCCTCCATGAGGAAGAAGATTTGGTGCCTGTCGCGCAAATTCCTCGAATTAATCCCGCAGAGCGCGCTTTCGCAATCGTGTTGGCGCGCAAGGCTGAGCGCGGCGAGGTCGCCACCTCGTGGTTCAAGCACCATAATCACAATTTCACGCCCACCACAGAAATTCCTGCCCACTGGCCCACTGCTTACCGCGAGGTTGTCCAGAAGCGAATCGACGTCATCGAGTCGTCCCGGGCCATTGGCATGGTCGAACGACCGGAGTACAAACGGCGATGGGCCACCGAAGGTTGGGACGCACTGCAGGAGAAGGCGCTCCGGAGCTGGCTGCTCAACCAGATTGAGGACCGCGAGCACTGGTTCGATGAGAACGGCCAGCCCGCTCTCGTCACGCTTTCACGGCTCATCGACAACCTGTCCCGCGACGAGGACTTTGTCTCCGTCGCCAAGCTCTACGCACCCCGCAAGGAACTGCCCATCGTCGTCTCCGAGCTGATGACGGTCGAGCACGTGCCCTTCCTGGCCGCTCTGCGCTACAAGCCCGCCGCACTCAAGAAGCGTGCCGACTGGGAGCATGTTTGGCATCTTCAGCGGAAGGAAGACGCCGCTCCGGATGAGCCGGCCAAGCGGAAGATCCGGGACACCATCTCCGTGCCACCGAAGTACACCTCGGCCGACTTCCTGCGACCCACTTACTGGCGGGCGCGCGGCAAGCTGGACATCCCCAAGGAACGGTTTGTCTCTTACGCACGAGCCAACGTGGCCACTCCCGACCTCTACGGCTGGGCAGGCTGGGACCACCGGGAGCAGGCGATCGCGCTCGACACGTACATCGCCACCCACGAGGGCCTGACCACCGAAGAGGTCACCCCGCTCCTGGCCGGGCTGCTGGAGCTCCAACCCTGGCTGAACCAGTGGCACAACGAGCCCGATCCGCTCTTCGCCCCGACCCCCGCCAAGTTCTTCGAGGGCGACCGGCAGATGGAGCAGGGCAAGCACGGCCTGACCGACGACGACCTGCGCGCCTGGCGTCCGGCCGCCGCGACCAGGGGACGCCGTTCGGCGAAGAAGTAGCCCCAGCCCTGGCGACGGCCCCGCGATCCAAGCAGATCGCGGGGCCGTCGGGTTACCGGGTCAGTTGCCCAACTGTCCCCTATTGAGAGCCGAGATGAAGGAAGCCCAGCCGACAGCGGGGAACACCAGCATCGGCCCCTGCGCAGCCTTGCTGTCCCGTACCGGCACGACATCGGCGTAATCATCAGAGACCTCGACGCACGCGCCACCGTCCTGGTTGCTGTAGCTGCTCTTGCGCCAGGAGGCGGCAGTCAGGTCGATGGATCGCACGTTGCTTCCTCCAACATCCGCAGGATGAACTTGCGCGACTCGGCCGGTGTAAGTGCCAGGTCGCGCACCGCATCGTACGTCTTCTGCAAGCGCACAACCGGGCCGGATTCCTCGATGAGTTCGCCCTGGTATCCGTTCTCGGTGTACGCCACGGTTCTGCCCTCCGGAAGCAGCAGGTACCACATGTCGGCGCTCATGAGGCCATGCAGTCCGGCGCTCTGCATGAGCACGTGGACCGTCACGTTGGGGCGCTCGGCAGCATCCCGTAGGTACTCCAACTGCCCCCGCCACTCCCCCACGTCCCGCAGCGGCGTCCGCAGCACCGCCTCCGAGAGGATCGTCCGGAACGGCGGGGCGTCCTCCCCCTCCAGCAGCTCCTGCCGCCCCATCCGGGCATCGACCTGCTGCTCCAACTCCTTCCCCTTGAGCCCGCCCGCCGACAGCACCTCCCGGGCGTAGCCAGGCGTCTGCAGCAGCCCCGGCAGCACACTCACCGCGAAGTGCCAGAGGCTCACCGCCTCCGACTCCAGCGCCATGTAGCGCCGGTAGCGCTCGCGGAACTGCGTGTGGTCCCCGGCGGCCACCTCCCACAGGGCGAGCAGCAGGCCGGGCGTCCCGTAGTGCGTGTCGAGGGCCTGGACGACCTCCGGGCTGCCGAGGGTCTCGCCCTTCTCCATCTTGCCGAACAACGACCAGTCCCAGCCCAGTCGTTCGCCGAGCGCCCGCAGGCTGGTCCCGTTCCCGGCACGCAGGGTCCGTAGCTCCTGCGCGAACCGTTGCCGGGGTTCCTGGCTGCGGCCGGTGATGACGCGTCGTTGCGGCATGCGGCTTCCTCCGAGACGTGCACGTGAACGATGTGGAACGTGTGGAACCACCCCCGCGCGGCGGGGAAGCACCACCCCGTCCACACGCCGGTCGCCCACTTACGGGTGCAGTCTCGTGACACCCGCACTACGCAGCGTAGTTCACGCAGCGCAGCCGGGTCCTGGAATCAACGGAACAGCAGCCACCGACTGCACGGACGAGGAGCCACATGAGCCCCACACCACGCCCTCCCCACAACCCCAAGGTCACCGAAGCCCTCGAGGCCCGTGATGCCCTCGCGGGCGCGCTCACCCGGGCCGGCATCCAGCTCCCCGCCATGGACATCCGCACACCGTGGCTGGACGTGCGCGGGGACGACCATGAGGGCGAAGTGCGGTACGCCCTCGTCCACCTCGGCGTGTGTTCCGCCCCCGTCGCCCACATGCTCGCGGACGCGATCACGAAGGGGCTCGCCGGGTGACGGAGGACGCCGACGGTGTGCCCTCCGTCGGCGAAGCCGTCCACGACGCCGCCCGCGACCGGGTCGGACGGGTCATGGCGCACGACGGCCCGTACCTCCAGCTCCGCCCTCTCGCCGGTGGACGCGAATGGGACGCCGCCCCGGAGACCGTCCGCCCGCTCACGCAGTCCGAGCTGATCAGCGCCCTCGTCGCCGTGGCGAACGCCCGCAGCAGACAACCGAGGTGACGCCACCGCACGGCGCCGTCGGCCTGATCCCCTCCCCGTGATCACCGCCCTCACCTAGGATGGCGGAAACCGTCTCAGCGGCCCGACGGGCTTCCTGATTCGCCGCGCGAGCGCGCGCGGCGGGCGCCGGAGGACATGCCCCCACCCGCACGAGTCTTCTTCGTGCTGCCTGGGGGCATCTTCTTGCTGTTGCGTGAATCCGCGTCGTCCGTGGCCGCCCGCATCCTCGAAGGGTCGCTGGCGCTGCAACTGACCGAGAACTTCCGTCACCTGCACGGCCGGAATGCCGGGCAAGCGGAGGTGCGGTCGTGGGAACGCAGCATCCCCGCTCTCGTCAACGCCCTCATGGACGCGGGCCTCGGCGACGTCGCAGTGCTCCTCGAGTACAGCCTGCCCCTCACCAGCAAGCGCGCCGACGCCGTGCTCGCGGGCGTGCACCCCACCACTGGTGAGCCGTCGTACGTCATCGTGGAGCTGAAGCAGTGGAGCGCCGCCCGCCCGGACGAGGAGGACGGGCCGCTGCTGTGCCGGATCGACGCCTACCGCGACGCCGTGCTCAATCCGATCGAGCAGGTCCGGGGGTACTGCGAGTACCTGCTGTCGTTCAACGGCGCGCTGGAGCGGCTCCCGGATTCTCTCGCCGGCGTGGCCTTCCTGCACAACGCGCCCGAGAACCGCATCGCGGGCCTGCGAGGCGTCGACGAGGACCTCCACGGCAGCCTCTACAGCAATGACCAGCGCGGTGCCTTCCTGGACTTCCTCCGCTCGCGGCTCGCCGCGAAGCCCAGCGCGGAGGCGGCAGACGCCCTGCTGAACGGCAGGATCCGGCCGTCGAAGCAACTGATGGCCGTCGCAGCCGACGAGATCCGCGACCGCGAGCAGTTCGTGCTCCTCGCCGAGCAGCGCGTCGCCTACGAGAAGGTCATGTCCGCCGTGCGCAAGGCCAGGCGGTCCGACCACAAGCAGGTCATCGTGGTGAACGGCGGCCCCGGGTCCGGCAAGAGCGTGATCGCCCTTTCCCTCCTGGGCGAGCTGTACCGTCGCGGCGACTCCGCTCTGCACGCCACCGGCTCCGGGTCCTTCACCAAGACCATGCGCAAGATCGCAGGCGTACGGAAACCCGCCGTGCAGCGGCTGTTCAAGTACTTCAACAGCTTCATGGACGCCGAGCCGAACGGCCTCGACGTGCTGATCTGCGACGAGGCCCACCGGCTGCGCAAGACCTCCGCCAACCGCTACACCAGGGCCGAGCTGCGCACCGGCCGCCCGCAGGTGGCGGAGCTGATCGACGCCGCCCGCGTCCCCGTGTTCCTCCTCGACCAGCACCAGGTGGTGCGTCCCGGCGAGATGGGAACCAGCAAGGAGATCCAGCAGGCCGCGGCTGAGAAGAACCTGGACTTCACCTCCGTGGATCTGGACGGCCAGTTCCGTTGCGGCGGCAGCGATGCGTACGAGAAGTGGGTGCTCGACCTGCTCGGCCTGGAGGGCGGCACACCCAGCGCCTGGGAGCCAGACGGCAAGCTGCAGCTGCGGACCGCCGAGAGCCCGCAGGAGCTTGAGGACTTCCTGCTCGCCCGACGGGCGGAAGGCTACGGCGCGCGCATGTCGGCCGGCTACTGCTGGAAGTGGACCACCAAGATCACGCCCGAGATGACCGAGCTGCCCGCCGACGTCGTCATCGGGCAGTGGGCGCGGCCCTGGAACGTCTACGGCGACCGGTCCGTCCTCGGGGCCCCTCCCGCGCCTCTGTGGGCCACCAGCCCGGAGGGGTTCGGCCAGGTCGGCTGCGTCTACACCGCCCAGGGCTTCGAGTACGACTGGTCCGGCGTCATCATCGGGCCCGACCTGGTGTGGCGAACGGACCAGTGGGTTCTGAACCGTGCGGCGTCCAAGGACCCGATCTTCACCAAGGCGACGCCGGACGAGGAGATCGACCTGCTGATCCGCAACACCTACAAAGTGCTGCTGACCCGGGGGATGGTCGGCACGATCCTCTACTCGACGGACCAGGAGACGCGCGACAAGCTGCGCTCCCTCGTGCATCCGGCGACTCGAGCGAAGGCGCCCGCGCTCGCGTAGTCGGCCGTGTGCGAAAAGTGGTCCCACGCTGTCCGTGTCACGCCATACGATCGGATGAGCCCGCGCAGCAAGCACTCGGAGAGTGATCGTTCATGGCACAGCAGCCGCCCCTGCTCCGCGATGTCATCGACATCAAGGAGTCCATCTCCACCTCGGACTTCGTCCTCCAGCTCTCGGAGGCCACGAGTCCCGAAGGTGCGGAGCGGGCGCTGCGGGACTATGTGGTCACCGAACGGCTGCTGGAGAACTTCGACGAGGCGCTCGGCCTGATCCGGTCCGCGCTCGAGGGGCACCGGTCCAAGGCGTCCTACCTGCACGGCTCGTTCGGTTCCGGTAAGTCGCACTTCATGGCCGTGCTGCACGCGCTGCTCAGCGGGGCTCCGGCGGCCCGTGCGCGGACGGACCTGGACCCGGTGCTCACCAAGCACGAGTGGCTCGCCACCGAGGGGAAGCGGTTCCTGCTGGTGCCGTACCACATGCTCGGGGCGAAGTCCCTGGAGCAGCGGGTGCTCGGCGGGTACGTCAGCCACGTCAAGAAGCTGCACCCCGATGCCCCGACACCGCAGGTGTACCGGACCGACGCGCTGTTCGACGACATCCGGTCGATGCGGGCCCGGATGGGCGACCCGGCCGTCATCGCGGGTCTCTCCTCGGGCGAGGGGGCGGCGACCGACGAGGAGGACGAGTGGGGCGAGGCGTTCGGCTGGACGCCTCAGCTCCTCGACACCGCGCTCGGTGCCGAGGAGGTCCACGAGGGCGGCGAGGCCCTCAATCTGGTCAGCCCGTCACGGCCCGCCGAGCTGCGGGCGCGGCTGGTGCAGGACGCGAGCACGCACCTGCTGCCGGGCTTCGCGAAGAACGCCGCCGAGGACGAGCACGGGTTCGTCTCCCTGGACGCCGGCCTGTCCGTGATCGCCGAGCACGCCAAGTCGCTGGGCTACGACGGGCTGATCCTCTTCATGGACGAGCTGATCCTGTGGCTCGCCACCCTCATCCACGACCAGAGGTTCGTGGCCAAGGAAGCCGGCAAGATCACCAACTTCGTGGAGGGCGGTGACGCCCGCCGGGCCGTGCCGGTCATCTCCTTCATCGCCCGTCAGCGCGACCTGCGCGAGCTGGTCGGGCAGGAGGTGTCGGGGGCGGCCGAAGCGTCCATCCAGGACACGCTCAACCTGGCCTCCGGGCGTTTCGACAAGATCACGCTGGAGGACCGCAACCTCCCGCAGGTCGCGCATGCGCGCCTGCTCAGGCCGCGGGACGAAGAGGCCGCCGCTCGCATCGCCGCCGAGTTCGACAAGACGCGCAAGATCCGCCAGGAGGTGTGGGACACCCTGCTGGGCTCCGACCGCGGCGCCGACGGCGTCGGCGCGGACGAGGAGAGCTTCCGGCTGACGTACCCCTTCTCGCCGGCGTTCATGGACACCCTCGTGCACGTGTCCTCCGCGCTGCAGCGCAACCGGACCGGCATGAAGCTGATGGGGCAGCTGCTCGCCGACCACCGGGCCGAGCTGCGGCTGGGCGACCTGATCCCGGTCGGTGACCTGTACCCGCTGATCACCACGGGCGGCGACAAGCCCTTCACCGACAAACTGAAGGTGGTCTTCGAGGCGTCCGACAAGCTGTACCGGACGAAGCTGCGGCCCTACCTCCTGCGTACCCACAACGTGTCGGAGGAGGACGTCGAGCAGTACGCCCACCGCCCCGACAGCATCTCCGACCCGGACCTGCGCGCCCGGCTCAAGCAGTTCACCGGCGACAACCGGATCGTCGGGACGCTGCTGCTGTCCGCGCTCGCCCCGAGCGTGCCCGCGCTGTCCGACCTCACGATCCGGCGCCTGTCCGCACTCAACTACGGCTCGGTCGTCGCGCCGATCCCGGGCCGCGAGTACGGCATCCTGAAGAACAAGGTGGCCGAGTGGGCGGGCCGCTTCCCCGAGATCAAGGAGACCGGCACCGAGGCCAACCCCGGCGTCCGGCTCGAACTGTCCGGCGTCGACGTCGACTCGGTGATCGCCAACGCCAACGTCAACGACAACTCGGGCAACCGCGAGTCGCTCGCCAAGCGGATCCTCGTCGAGGAACTGGGCATCTCCCAGGACAAGCTGATCAACGAGCTGCACTGGGTGTGGCGGGGCACCGACCGCAGCGTCGAGGTGGTGTTCGGCAACGTCGCCGACGAGGACGGACTGCCCGACCACGACCTGATGCCCCAGCAGGACGGGCACTGGCGGATCGTGATCGACCTCCCCTTCGACGAGAGCGAGTGGGGGCCGCGCGAGGATGCCAACCGGATGCAGCGGCTGCGCGAGCGTCAGGGCGAGCCGTCCCGGAGCGTCGCCTGGCTGCCCACCCACCTGTCCAGCCAGCGGTACCTGGACTTTCGCCGCCTCGTCGTCATCGACAAGGTGCTCTCCGACAGCGAGCGCTTCGACGGGCAGTACGCGAACCACCTGAGTCCCGACAACCGGTCGCGAGCCAAGGGGCTCCTGGAGACCCAGCGGGAATCGCTGCTCAAGAACGTGAAAGCCGCCTTCAAGCAGGCCTACGGCCTCGCCGACAAGAAGGCCACCGACGTGGAACTCGGCTTCGCCGACCACCTGGAGTCCCTGCGCGAAGTCGACGGCCTGACCCTGTCCTTCGGCCAGTCACTCCGGGACGGCATCCGGCACATCGCGGACAAGCTGCTGGCGAGCCAGTACCCGGACCATCCGGACTTCGACCCCGAGAAGAACGGCGGCGTCGTCAAGCCGGCCGACGCCAGGAAGGTGTTCACGCACGTCCAGGCCGCCGCGGAGGCGCGCGACGGGCGCGCGGAAGTGCCCGCCGGGGACCGGCCGCTGATGCGCCGGGTGGCCACGCCGCTGCGGCTGGGGCAGCAGAAGGAGGCGTACTTCGAGCTGTCGCAGTACTGGGCCGACCACTTCCGCCAGCTCGCCCGCGAGCAGCGGGTGACCGGCGACCTCAGCCTGATCGCCCTCACCGACTGGACGGACGTGCCGACACCGCGCGGCCTGCCGGGATTCCTCGCCCGGCTCGTCGTGGCCTCGTTCGCCGAGATGGACGACCGGGTGTGGGTGCGCGGGGGCACACCGCTCGACCCGGCGCCCGCGCTGAACGAGGTCAAGGACCACGACGCGCTGCGCAGCCAGCCGCTGCCCTCGGAAGAGGTGTGGGAGACGGCCCGTCAGCGGTTCACGGCCCTCTTCGGCGAGCCGGCGCCCACGCTGCGCCGGGGCCGCATGGTCAACCAGCTCGCCCGGCAGATCGCCCAGCAGTCCAAGAACCATCACGAGGACGCCAAGGAGCTGGTGGCCCAACTGGAGCGGCACGCAGGCTTCCTCCGCCTCGACGAGACCGCCGAGAGCGGGCGCCTGGCACTCGCGCGGCGGGCGTCCACCCTGCTCCAGGAACTCACCCGCTCGGCCGGCCAGGGCGCCGCCTCCGCCCGGAAGACCGTCGAGACGCTCGCCGCCTTCGACTTCGGTGACATCGGCGCCGACCGGTTCGGAACCTCCGTGAAGCAGGCCCGGAAGGTGGCGCAGGCGCTGGACTCCACGTCCTGGACGACCCTGGACCTGGCCACCTCCGAGGGCCCCGAGGGCGAGGCACTGCTGGAGTCCCTGCGCAACGCCGCGCAGAGCGACCAGCGCACCAACGACCTCAAGGAGGCACTGGCCCAGGCCCAGCGCGAGGTGCTGGCGCTCGTCAAGCGCAACCGGGCGACACCGGCTCCGCAGCCCGCTCCCCCGGCCCCGCGCTCGGGCGACGTGCCCCTCGACACCCCGACCAGTCAGCCGCCCGTGCCCGAGCAGCAGACAGCCGGCACCGGCGCGCCAGCGAAGGGGCGCGTGAAGCACTCCGGAGGCGGCCTGACGACGGCCGGGAGGGCGGTGGCCGAGCTGCAGGCCGAGATCGCAGACCTGGTGGCCCAGCAGCCCGGGGCCACGGTCGAGATCACCTGGCGGGTCGTCGAAGGATGAGCGCGACGACGACCAGCGCGGTGGCGACACGGCTGACTCTCCCGACGATCACCCAGTTCCTGTCCGCACAGAGCTCGCTCGCCGACGCCCTGGCAGGCCGGGACCGGCGACGGGCCGTGCTGCTGCGCTCCGCACCTGAGTGGGACGGTCCCGCCGAACACGTCTGGGGCGACGGACGGTCGGCCCGGATCGCGGCTGCCCCTTCCCCACTGGCCGTGCACGAGCTGCTGCTCGCGCACCTGTCGGAGGCGGCGACGGGCCCGGACGTCCTGGTGATCCTCACCGACCGCGAGCAGCACGAACTGGACCCGGCCCTCCTCGCTCGCGCCCACCGGCAGCGCGTCGACACGGTGGACAGGTGGAATGTCGTGCGGGACGCATTCGGGGCCGAGCAGGTCGAACTGCGGCTGCGGGACGAGAAGTGGGCCGGGGAGGCACTGCTGGACGCGGCGCCTCCCCGGGGCGGCTGGCCCCGGCTGGGGGGCCACGTCCTGTCCCGCAGGACCGCGCTGTCCGCGCTGGCGCTGCGACGCCTGGGGCTGGGCAGCTACCGTGACGAGACGCTGCCGCAGGACCACACCGCGTCCGCAGACCGGCTGGACACCCACACCCTCCTGGGATGGTCCCTTCTCCCGGGAGGCCCGGAGCGGTTCCTGGCGCTGCGCGGCCCGGAGCGTACCGGCCTGTCCTCCTTCCTCGGCGAGGCAGACCAGGCCGGGCTCGGCGGGCGTGCGCTGATGGCCCTGGTCCAGGCCGAGCACGGGCCGGACGCGGTGGCCTTCGGTCTCGTCTGTGCCGCGCTGTGGTGCCACGCCGAACCGGATGCGGCCGTCTACCAGGCGCGCGGTCGCGCGGAACGGTGGTTCGGGGACCCTCCCCCGGCGCGGGGAGAACAGCTCGACGCCATGGCGACGGCCTTCGGCCGGGCCGCGGAGGAATACGTCGGCATCCTGCTCGCCGAAGCCACCAGGAACGGCGCCGGCCCGGAAGAAGCCCGCGAGGCGCGGCGGACCGGCGACACGGTCCTGGAGCGTGCCTCGGTACTCGTCCGCCAGTTCGGCGCGGAAGCCGCCGCCCGGACCAGTCCCCTCCTCCCGGCCGGTCTGGAAGCCCGATTCACCGAGGTCGGGACGGCCCTCGCCGCCGGTGAGCCGGGACCGCTCGACGCGGCCGTACAGTCCCTGAGCGAGCACCGGCGCGCAGACGTGCCGGACGTGCGGGCGCGGATCGAGCGGACCCGCATGGCAGGGCGACTCCTGCGGTGGCTGGCCACCGAACCGGCCGTCGAGACGCAAGGCGTCGGTGAGGCCATGGACCGCCACCTCCGGGAGACCGCCTGGGTGGATCGCGCGCTGGAGCACATCGAGGCCGGCGGAGATCCCGACGACCGGCTGCGAGCCGCCTACGACGCGCTGGCCGAGCGCGCGCGCGAGCGACGCCACGAGATCGACCGTGACTTCGCCCGCGAGCTGGCGCACTGGACCGCGGACGGCAACGACCCCCGCAGTGGCCCGCTGACGGTGGAGACCTTCCTGGAGCGGGTCGTGAAGCCGGTGGTGCGTGGCACCACCGACCGGCGCGTGCTACTGATCGTCCTGGACGGCATGAGCGCGGCCATCGCCACCGAGCTGGGCGAGGAACTGCGCTCCTCCTGGGCCGAGTTCGACCCGGTGGGCGAGGACTCGCCGCGACGGCGCGCCATGGCGGCGGCGCTTCCCACCCTCACCTCCGTGTCCCGCACCTCGCTGTTCTCCGGAAAGCTGTCGCACGGCTCCCAGAAGGACGAGGCCAAGCGTTTCCCCGCCCTGCCGCTCTGGCGTGGCGCACCCGCTGCGGTGTTCCACAAGGACGATCTGCGCTCCGACAGTGCGGGGGACGTCTTCGGTCCCGCGCTGACCGAAGCGCTCATGGACGGCCGTACGCACGTGGCGGTCGTCCTCAACGCGATCGACGACCGGCTCGCCAAGGAGCAGAAGCTGGGCGACGGCAGCTGGCGGGCAGAGCACGTACCCGGCCTGCAGGAGTTGCTGCGTGTGGCGGCCTCCCAGGGCATGGCGGTGGTGCTGACCAGCGACCACGGGCATGTCGTGGACCGGCGCGGCCGGAAGGTCGAGACCGGCTCGGCCCTGTCCGCCCGCCACCGGTCCCCGGGCGGCGCGGTGGGTACGGCGGAGGTCGCGCTGCAGGGCAGCCGGGTCGTCGCGCCGGAACCGGACGGCTCCATCGTCGCCCTGTGGGACGCCGACTCGCGGTACACAGCACGCAAGGCTGGGTACCACGGCGGGGCTTCCCTCGCCGAGTTCACCATCCCGGTCCTGGCCTTCCTGCCGTTCGGGGCGACACCTCCCCCTGCCTGGCGGGAACTCGGGGACCAGCGACCGGCCTGGTGGGAGGGGGAGGCGGCCACGTCCACGGCCGGCACCGCCCCTCACCGCGAGACGGCATCCGCCCCCGCCCGTCAGACACGGCGCAGGCCGACGGCTTCCCAGACGCACCTGGCCCGTACGCACGACGCGTTGTTCGACGTCACCATGGCCCCGGCGCGTGAAGATCAGGACGCTTTGGTGACCCCCGAACTCGTGGGCCCCGACGACGCCCTGGTCGCGGCGCTGCTCGCTTCGGAGACGTTCACGGGGCAGATGAGCCTCCTCGCACGCAAGCCGCCGTTGGACAAGGTTGAGAAGGCGATCCGTGCACTCGTCGACGCCGGGGGCACCCTGCCGGTCACCGCACTCGCCCAGCGCGTCTCGTATCCCGCCACTCGCGCGGACGGCTTCGCCGCCATCCTGCGCCAACTGCTCAACTACGACGGTGTGCAGGTGCTGGAGACGCTGCCGGACGGCCGCACCGTTCGCCTCCATCTCTCCCTGCTCCGCATGCAGTTCGGTCTAGCCTGACGTTCCGTTCGCCCTGCCGCCCACCGAGAGTCCGGAGACATGAGCGCCAACGACCGCGTGCTGATCAACCAGATGATCGAGGAGCGCCGCCACGCGCGCGGCGTACCCCTCTCCTTCGACGCCGAATTCGAGAGGTTCGCCAGCGAACACGCCCTGCACGGCTTCGGACTCTCCGACGAGGAGATCGAAGCCGGGGTCATCGGTGGGGCCGACGACGGCGGCATCGACGGGGCGTACGTCTTCCTCGGCGGCCGGCTGCTGCACGAGGACAGCGAGATCCTCCAGCCTCAGTCGGGCGCCGCGAACGTCGAGCACGGCACCCGGTTAACCCTGTGGCTCATCCAGGCCAAGACCAGCGCCGGGTTCTCGGAGGTGGCCCTGGACAAAGCCGCGTCCACCTGCAAGAACCTGCTGGACATGGAGGTCGACGAAGCCACCGTCGGTGTCCTGTACGCCGACGAGCTCCTGGCCCGCTTCCGCCTGTTCCGCACGGCGTTGCAGCGGCTGCTCACCCGCCACCCCACCGTGCTGATCAAGTTCTCCTACGTCACGCGCGGCGAGGCGAGCGACGTACACCCCAAGGTCCAGGCGAAGGCCAAGCTCCTCGAAGCGCAGTTCGAGAACGCCTTCGCCATCTCCACCGGAGAGGTCGAGTTCCTCGGCCCGGGAGAGCTCTGGCGACGCGCCAGCACCCTCCCCTCGTACACCCTCGAGCTTCCCTACCGGGAGAGCATCACCCACGGCACCAGCCACCTCGCGCTCGTCTCCCTGGGTGAGTACCTCGACTTCCTCAGCGACGAGAGCGGGGCGATCAAGTCCCACATCTTCGACTGGAACGTCCGCGACTACCAGGGAAACGTGGAGGTGAACCGGGAGATCACGGCGGCTCTCCGGGACCCGGACGCGCCGGAGTTCTGGTGGCTCAACAACGGCATCACGATCGTGTGCTCGCAGGCGACCTCCGTCGGCAAGCGGCTCAGCCTGTCCGACGTGCAGGTCGTCAACGGCCTGCAGACCTCCTACACCCTCCACGAGACGCTCAAGGACCTCTACCTGAGCGATCCGACCGACCCCGTCTTCGACAGGCTGGTGCAGGTCCGGATCCTCGTCACCGTGGACCAGGCGGCCCGTGACTCCGTCATCCGCGCCACCAACCGGCAGACGAGCGTGCCCGTCGCCTCGCTGCGGGCCACGGACGACATCCAGCGGCAGATCGAGTCGTACTTCCTCGAACACGACTGGTTCTACGACCGGCGAAAGAACTTCTACCGGAACCAGGGCAAAACCGCCGACCGTATCGTCAGCATCCCGCTGCTGGCACAGTCCGTGATGGCCATGGCGCTGGGTCAGCCCGACTACGCCCGCGCCCGTCCCTCGAGCCTGCTCAAGTCGGACACGGACTACCGCCGCGTGTTCTCCGACAAGACGGAACTGCCCGTCTACCTGTGGCTGGCCCGTGCACAACGCCGGGTGGATGAGTTCCTGCAGTCCACCTCGGACCCCGTCTCCCGTTCCCTGCACACCAACCTCCGTTTCCACCTGGCCATGCTCGGGGCCGTGGACCTGGTGGGCCGGGTGTTCAGCAAGCCGGAGAACCTGAACAACGCCGCCCGGGAGGACGCCTTCCCGAGCGACACCCGCCTGCAGTCGCTGTGGGCGTCGCTCCAGGAGCATTTCGACGCGTTCCAGCGGGAGAAGCGGGCCGGGCCGGACAAGACCGCGAAGAGCAGCGACTTCGTCGCCTCTCTGACCGACGGTTTGGGATACGGCAGCCTCCGCCGCAGGTGACGTCACCGTCCGACCGGCGAAGCGGCGCGGATGGGACAATGAGCCGGTGATCGATCCGCGCTCTTCTCCCGTCTCCGCCGCCCGGCGTCGCACCGCCCTCGACGCACTCCGGCGCGGTGCGGTGCCCGAGAGCGGCCTCGACCTCCTCGCCACCGGGCTCGACCGTTTCGAGACCGCGCTCGACGCGGAGATCGAGACGGTCGCCTCCGGCGGGTCCGTCTTCAAGGCCGTGCGGGGTGAGTACGGTTCCGGCAAGACGTTCTTCACCCGCTGGCTCGGGGAGCGCGCCAGACAACGCAACTTCGCCGTCGCGGAGATCCAGATCTCGGAGACGGAGACGCCGCTCCACAAGCTGGAAACCGTCTACCGCCGCCTCACCGAGCGGCTCTCCACGACCAGCTTCCCGCCGAGCGCGCTCCGGCCCGTGGTGGACGCCTGGTTCTACGGGCTGGAGGAGGACGCCCTCGCCGAGGGAGCGGACGAGGAGGAGCTGGGCAGCGCGGTGGAGCAGCTGCTGACCGCCCGCCTGAGCGAGGTGTCCCGGCACGCCCCCTCGTTCGCCACCGCGCTGCGCGGCTACCGTTCCGCGCTCGCCGGGGGCGACGAGCCGACCGCGGCGGCCGTCCTCGCCTGGCTCGGCGGCCAGCCTCATGTGGCGGCGGCGTCCCGCCGGGCGGCAGGCGTGCGCGGCGAGCTGGACCACTTCGGTGCCCTCGGTTTCCTGCAGGGGCTGCTCACCGTGCTGCGGGACTCCGGGCACCAGGGCCTGTTCGTCGTACTGGACGAGGTGGAGACGTTGCAGCGCGTGCGCTCCGACGCGCGCGACAAGGCGCTCAACGCCCTGCGTCAGCTGATCGACGAGGTCCACTCCGGACGGTTCCCCGGTCTCTATCTCGTCATCACCGGAACGCCCGCGTTCTTCGACGGCCAGCAGGGTGTGCAGCGGCTGCCGCCGCTCGCCCAGCGACTCGCCACCGACTTCACGACCGACGCCCGGTTCGACAACCCGCGGGCGGTTCAGCTGCGCCTGCCCGGATTCACCCTGGAGTCACTGACCAGCCTCGGCACGCGCATCCGCGATCTCTATGCGTCCGGCGCAGACTCACCGGACCGGATCACGACACTGGTCGACGACGCCTACGTCGCGGACCTCGCCCGCGCGGTCGGGGGCGCTCTCGGCGGCAAGGCCGGCGTCGCGCCCCGGCTCTTTCTCAAGAAGCTCGTCGGCGACGTCCTTGACCGGGTGGACCAGTTTCCAGACTTCGACCCGCGACAGCACTACGCGTTCACGGTGCGCGGCAACGAACTCACCGACGTCGAGCGCAACCTGGCCGGATCGTCGTCCGCCGACGACATCGACCTGGACCTGTGATGACGACGCCCGACGCAGATCCCGTGGACCGGCTCGATCCCGTCATCCTGCACCACGTGGTCAACACGCTGGGCTGGCCGGACCTGCGTCCCCTGCAAAAGGCCGCGATCGACCCGGTGATGGACGGAGAGGACGCCGTACTGCTGGCGCCCACCGCCGGCGGCAAGACCGAGGCGGCCTGCCTGCCGGTCCTGTCCGCCATGGCCGCTCAGCAGTGGAGCGGCACCTCGGTGCTCTACCTGTGCCCCCTCAAGGCCCTCCTCAACAATCTGGTGACCCGTGTCGACGTCTACGCTCAGTGGCTCGGACGCCGTGCGGCCCTGTGGCACGGCGACACGGGGCAGTCCCAGCGCGGCCGTATACGTGCCGACAGACCCGACATCCTGCTGACGACGCCCGAGTCACTGGAAGCCATGCTGATCGGCGTCAAGACGGACCACGAACACCTGCTGGGCGGGATCCGGGCCGTCGTGATCGACGAGGTGCACGCGTTCGCAGGCGACGACCGGGGCTGGCACCTCCTGGCGGTCCTGGAGCGCCTGCAACGGGTCACGGGCCACGAGATCCAGCGGATCGGGCTGTCCGCGACCGTCGGGAATCCGCAGGAACTCCTCACCTGGCTCCAGGGGTCGGGCGCCGGACGGCGCACCGGGCGCGTCGTCGCCCCGGACCTCGCTGATCCGCAGAGGCCGTCAGCCGCTGCCGACGGAGCCCCGCCACCGGGAGACATCGAGCTCGACTACGTGGGCTCCCTGGCCAACGCCGCGAAGGTCCTCGGGGTCCTGCACAAGGGTGAAAAGCGACTGGTCTTCTGCGATTCCCGCCGACAGGTCGAGGAGCTGGGCGCCGCGCTCCGGGCGCGCGATGTCACCGTGTTCCTGTCCCACGCCTCGCTCTCGGCCGACGAACGCGCACGGTCCGAGCAGGCGTTCGCCGAGGCACGCGACTGCGTCATCGTGGCCACCTCCACCCTGGAACTCGGCATCGACGTCGGCGACCTGGACCGCGTCGTCCAGATCGACGCGCCCGCCACCGTCGCCTCCTTCCTCCAGCGCGTCGGCCGCACCGGACGCCGCGCGGGAAGCACCCGCAACTGCCTGTTCCTCGCCACCCGCAAGGACACCCTGCTGCAGGCCGCAGGGCTGCTGCTTCTCTGGGGCCGCGACTGGGTCGAACCGGTCGTCCCACCGCCCCAACCGTGTCATCTCGTCGCCCAGCAGCTGCTCGCCGTCACCCTCCAGGAGCACAAACTGGGCGACCGGCTCTGGCCGGAGCAGTGGAACGGCCTCCCCCCCTTCGACCGCTCAGCCGCGCCGATCCTGCGTCACCTGCGGGAGCAGGGCTTCCTGGACACCGACGGCGGAATGCTGTTCATCGGCCCGCAGGCCGAGCACCGCTTCGGACGCCGGCACTTCATCGAGCTGACGGCATCCTTCACGGCACCACCCCAGCTCACCGTCCTGTCCGGGCGCAACGAGATCGGCCGGATGGATCCGTCGGTCCTCACCGAGGAGCGTCCCGGGCCACGGCGGCTGCTGCTGGCCGGCCGCAGCTGGCAGGTGACGTACATCGACTGGGGACGCAAGCGGGTCTTCGTCGAGCCGGTCGACAGCGGCGGAGTAGCCAAGTGGTCGGGGGGCACGCTCACCGGGCTGTCCTACGCGTTGACCCGCGCCATGCGGGAGATCCTTCTGGGAGCCGACCCGCCGGTCTCCCTCACACGACGGGCCGAGTCCTGCCTTCAGGACTGGCGTGACGAGGAGGCGCCCCGACTCGTCCACCCGGGCGGAACACTCGTGACTCGGCAGGGCGACGACGTCCGCTGGTGGACGTGGGCCGGGTACCGCGCCAACGCGACACTGGGTGCGACACTGGCCTCGATCGCCGACCCGGTCCAGCGCCCGACCGACGTCTCCCTGCGTCTGCGTGCCGATCTGACCCCGGAGAAGTGGCGTACGGCCCTCCAGTCCGCCCAGACCGGGCCGGCACTCGTCCTGCCCGAAGTCGACCAGCGGGCCGTGCGCGGCCTCAAGTTCTCCGCTGCACTCCCCCCTCGCCTCGCCGTAGCCACGCTGTCGGCGCGACTAGCCGACTTCGACGGTGCGCGCACCGTCCTGGCGGAGCCGGTGCGCTTCTCCACGGAATCCCCAGCCTGAAGCCTGTGGGGATTCCCCCTCCGGACGCCCGTTCCGGGGAGAAGGAACCTGGGGGGGCACCGACTCGGCGAGGGGTGAATGCGCCTTTGCCTACTTGCGTGCTCCGTCGGGGTCCTCCGTACCTTCGTGAGGTCCACGAACCCGCACGAGGCACGGAGGACCCGTTGAAGTCCGTCAAAGAGGTACTTCTGGATCTGCTCGAGTCGTCCAACATTGCCGTGCGCTCCGGAGACGAGTTGGTCGGCAGCGTGAACTCTGCAATAGCCGCAAACGACAAGGAGAGGGCGAAGAAGGAAGACGAACCCCTCCGCCGCAAACCCTGCCTGGCCACGATCCCCCGCACGGAACTGAGCCGCCAGCAGGAGGTCAGTCCTTGGGACGTCCTGCACACGCTTGGCCGGGCAACCACGCTGTCGGGGCGCGGCGCGGGACGAGGGCTGGCCGAGCACTGGGGGGCTCTCAAGTACAACCAGGCTCTCGCAGGCGAAGCGGATCGCTTCCTCGGTCTGACGGACGAGGGACGGCAGATCGCGGAGCAGTACAAGAACCTACAGTCCGGCGAACTGGGTATCGGCTTCGCACTCACCCTCACCAAGCAGCTGCTGGGTCGGCGCTTCCCAGATCATTCCGTGACGATCGTCCCTGCGGACACCGCTCTGCGTGCGGGGTGGGCGCTCACCAGTAGGGACAAGGGCCCCACGGTGAAGTACCGCTACCGTCCGCAGTACTTCGCTGAAGTCTGGCGTCCAGGGGAGCCGTCACTCGTCATCCCCGTCGCCAGCAAGGGCCACCACGGCAACGCCACCGACTCTGCCGGCCAACTGGCATCAGCCTCGGCCCACGCCGAGGCCGTGCACATCGGCGACTGGAACCAAACTCCGAGTCTGTTGTTCAGCACGGAGCTGTCGCTGAACGGCGTCGTGACCGTTCATGCGCTCCAGGCTACGGGACGGGGCGGCTGGCTGAACAACCTCCCCGGAGAGGGGAAGGTGAGTCTGGATACGGTTCCCGTGCAGGAGAACGTCTTCCCAGGAATTCAGCCACCCCAAGTGGGGGACTCGATCCCGGAGTCGGTACCCGGCTGTCATGTGACGCCCAAGTACCACGCCTGGTTCCAGCAGACCCTCGGCCACACAGCGGCGGCGGGGCTCACGGCTTTCACCGGCTCGGGCGAGGCGACCGCCCAGTATCTGACCGAGCGGCAAGGCCGCAAGCGATTCGAGGGCATCGGGCACGCCGCGAGCGGCAGCGTCCAGGACGTCAGTCACGAACTCCTTGGGGCAACATTTAGCGGCACAGACCACGTGTTCCGATTGAACGGCCCCCGCGTCGAGGCGTTCTCCGGCGTGGAAGCGGGTCTCTTCGAGCTTCTCTCCGATGGGCAAGTCGATGAATACCGCAGGCGTGTACATGCCGCCCGCCGCACGCTCCCTCAGCTCGCTTGGGACAAGAAGTGGGGCGGGCCTGTCTCCCTTCACCCCGACGGCTCGGTGCTTGCCATCCGGCTACTGCCGGGGCAGCGGCCGACACGACGCTGACGCCGTCCCGGAACGCCAACGAGCACTTTCGTCAGGCACAGCGCGGTTAGCGTTCCGAGGCGGTAATGCCGTCCGCTTATCCGGCGGGGATCGGGCACTAGGTGTATTGACCCGGAGCGTTGTTCACACGGCTGATCGGTGGCTGGCCGCCGAGTGCGGTGTGGCAGCGGTGGTGGTTGTAGGTGTGCAGGAAGTCTTGCAGAGCTGCGGTCCGCTGCTCGTTGCTGGTGTAGGGCCGCAGGTAGGCCCATTCGTCGAGCAGGGTGCGGTTGAAGCGTTCGACCTTGCCGTTGGTCTGCGGTCGGTAAGGGCGGGTGCGTTTGCTGGTGGCGCCGAGGTAGATCAGGGACTGCTTCCAGAGGGTGCTCTTGCGGTAGGACCAGGCGTTGTCGGTCAGCACCCTTTCGATGCGGTCGATGCCGAGGGCGGCGAAGTGGGCGGCGGCTCGGCGGAGGAAGCCTGCGCAGGTGGCGGCCTTCTCATCGGGGTGGACCTCGCTGTAGGCGAGGCGGGTGTAGTCGTCGACGACGGAGTGGATGTAGTCGAAGCCGACTCCGGTCTTGGTCAGGCGGCTTTCCGCGCGGCCGTGGACACGCCAGCCGCCGCCGTCGGGAATCCGCCCGAGTTTCTTCACGTCCACGTGCACCAGCTCGCCGGGCCGCTCGCGTTCGTAGCGGCGAATGATGCGCCCGGTTGGCCGGTCCATCCAGGCCAGCCGGTGCAGGCCGTGCCGGGTGAGGATCCGGTGCACGGTCGAGGGCGGCATGCCCAGGATCGGGCCGATGCGGGCGGGTCCGAGTTTGCGTTCGGTCCGCAGCCGGCAGACCCGTGCTTCGGTATCGGCATCGGTGCGGTGCGGTGTCGTGTGCGGGCGGCTGGGGCGGTCACACAGGCCCGGCTCGCCCTCGGCTCGCCACCGGTGGACCCACTTGTGGGCCGTGGCCCGGGATATGCCCATCTCCGCAGCCACATGGGCCACCGGGCGGCCGGAACGGACACGATTGAACCGTTCCGGGTCTGATGGAGGCTCAATTCCCTGAGAGGATCGAGTCATGACCCGTCCGTCCCCCTACCCTCCCGAGCTTCGTGAGCGTGCGGTCCGCATGGTCGCGGAGGTCCGCCCGAACTACCCGACCGAGTGGGCCGCGATGAAAGCGGTCGCCGCAAAGCTCGGAATCGGTGCGGCGGAGACCGTGCGGACCTGGGTCCGGAAAGCCCAGGTCGACGCCGGCCAGCGGCCGGGGGTCACTTCTGAAGAAGCCGCCGAGATCAAGCGCCTCAAGGCCGAGAACGCCGAGCTGAAGAGGGCGAACGAGATCCTCAAGGCCGCATCGGCTTTCTTCGCGGCCGAGCTCGACCGGCCACACAGGCGCTCGTAGCCTTCATCGACGAGTTCAAGCAGGTGTTCGGTGTCGAGCCGATCTGCCGTGTCCTGACCGGACACGGACTGCAGATCGCAACCAGCACCTACTACGCGGCCAAGAACCGCCCGCCCAGCCCCCGATCCGTCCGGGACACAGAACTGAAGGAGCACATCGGCCGCGTCCACGCCGACAACTACGGCGTCTACGGCATCCGGAAGGTGTGGCGGCAACTGGACCGTGAGGGCATACCGGTGGCCCGTTGCACCGTGGCCCGGCTGATGCGTGAACTCGGCCTTCAGGGCGCCAGACGTGGAAGGAAGATCCGCACCACGGTGCGCGACGAGGGACACGAGCGGGCCGCTGACCTGCTGAATCGCGACTTCACCGCGCGTGGCCCCAACCAGCGGTGGGTCGCGGACTTCACCCACGTGCGCACCTGGAACGGCGTGGTCTACGTCGCCTTCGTAGTCGACGTGTACTCCCGCACGATCGTCGGCTGGTCAGCGGCCACCAGCAAACGAGCCAAGCTCGTCCTGGACGCTCTCGACATGGCGCTGTGGCGACGCGACCGGGCCGGCACGCCGGCCGGGCCCGGGCTGATACATCACTCCGACGCCGGCAGCCAGTACACGTCCTTCGCCTTCACCACGCACCTGGTGGCCGCCGGTCTCGACGCCTCGATCGGCAGCGTCGGTGACGCCCTGGACAACGCGCTCATGGAATCTCAGATCGGCCTGTTCAAGACCGAACTGATCAAACCCCGTACTACCTGGAAGACCCTCGCCGAGATCGAGGTCGCCACCGCGGAATGGGTCGACTGGTTCAACCACCACCGCATCCACACCGCGATCGGCGACATCCCGCCCGCCGAATGCGAAGCCACCTACTACGCTCAGCACCAGCCGCAACCGGCGGCTGGAGCCAGTCCATAGAGCCTCCACCGACCCCGGAACGGTTCACGATCGACCAGCAGGCGCCTGCTCAAAGGAGTCAGACGGGCATTACGGTGGGACACGAAGGCCTCCGTGCGGTGAAGATTCGACACCTCCACCACACACGGAGGCCTTCGCCATGATCAAGACCTGTGAGTGTCAACAACGCTCATGAGCAATACAACTAGGACGAGCATCTCAGCGAGACCTCGCAGCGGTGAGGCCAGAGTCAGTACCCGTCGAAGTCGGGACTTTGCGGGAGAAGGCTCGAACCGATTCGGCACCGGGCCTGCCTGCGACTGGATGACGGCTTCACGCCAAACGACCTGTTCATGCGGGTTGGCGACTATCCGAAGCCCAAGATGGGTATCACCCGATCATGGACGATCTGGGGGGCGTACATGACATCTCATGCCAGCGGCTTCTCGGCAAGTGCCAAGTCCATCGACGGAAGCTCGCATCTGCTACTGGAGATGGCAGGCCTGCTGTACCAGGGGAGGCCTGACGGCGAGTTATCCGTCACGGCCCGCGTTCCGCGGTCGCATCAGGAGGTCTCGGAGGAGATCTACTCGTTCGCGCACTTCACCAACGACCAGTTTCTGGACACCGTTTCGCTGCTGGCCGCCCTGTCCACCAAGCTGAAGACCAACAGCGTGGCGTACGCAGAGACAGAAGCCGGCGTCCAGGGGTCGTTGAACGACATCCTGGCCGACAGCCACTTCGTTCGCCCCGAGGACAGGTGAGCCATGACTTACCGTGCTGACGTCGAATTCCTCGAGCTGTGCAACCCGGCACTGATCGAGCAGAACGCCGACGAGTTTCAGCGCCTTCACCAACTACTGGATTCGACGGACGACTCCTTCCGCAAGGCGAAGCTGACGGACTGGACCAGCGAGGCCAACGACCGCTACGAGAGAGAACTCCGCGAGGCCGAGTACCTGGCCAGGGATCTGTCGGTGGCCTACCGGGATGCGCGGAAGGCTCTCAACGACTACGCGGACGCCGTGAAGAAAGCCAAGGGACGCTTCCTGGACGGCACGTCCTGTGAGAGCAAGCTCTCCGAAGTCATGTCCCGGGTTGCCACTCCGGTGACCGAGACCGCACAGCAGGCCGAGCCGATGAGGCAGTGGGAAGATCTGCGGAAGCGAACCGGCGTGCTCGACTGGATCGCCGAGATCGCAGTCGATGTGGACGAGATCAGAGACGAAGCCGAGAACTACTACAACCAGATCGAACAGGCCTACGCAGACGCCGCCCGCCTCGAACGGGAGGCACGGGAAGACTGCACAGCCGATCTACGGAAAGCGTATCGTTCGCTGCCGGACCTCCGTGGCGACGTCCCTCATCCGTCGACTCTTCTGGCCGGGATGCCTGGGTTCGAGAACGAAGTCCGGGAGGCCGCGGACGACCCCTTCGTCGCTCTTCCCGGAACGGGACCGAAGGTCGACGGCATTCCACGCGAAGTCGGAGACGGTCGGGTGTCCCCGAAGCTGCAGGAGATACGTTCTCGCCTCGAGGGAATGCCGGAGGCCAAGGGAAACAACTACTGGCTCCCCTCGAACTCAGACGAGGACCGCCGCGACTGGATCCACGCCAACCGGGAGCAGATCCGGGACGCTGCTCAGCACACCGGGCTGCCCGCCGACATGGTCGCAGGCATCGCTTGGCAGGAAGTGCAGGGCGACCCGGGGTGGGCCGACGACATCGCCCACAACTACCGCCAGAACCAGCACGAAGCCTGGCCGGAAGTTCAGTGGGTGGCAGACAAGGTCGGACTCAGCGGCGAAGCCGACGAGACATCCATGGGGCCGATGGCCATCCAGCTCCGGCGCTCCGCGGAAGTGCTCGGCTACGACCCTCAGCACATGACGCCGGCCCAGTGGAACGAGGTCGAGGAGGCCACTCAGAACCCGGGGACGAACATCTACATCGCTTCGGAGTACCTTGCCCAGCTCAAGGCCGAGAGCGAGTTCGCCGACGTTCCGGCGGACGAGATGACCCCAGCTCAGCAACAGGAGCTCGCGGCACGGTACAACGGAGGCCCCTATTGGGAGAGCGACGCCGCTCAGGCCTACGGTCGAGGCTTCGCGAACAACGCCGAAGACGCCAGGCAGGCTCTGCGTGACTGATTCCGAGACCCGTCCGCGTTCCCGCACGTGGGCGCGGACGGCCGCCCAGGGGGTGTGTTGCCTCGCCTTGGTCATTCTCCATGCCGTGGGAGGCTTCTTCATCCTCAACGCCCTCATGACGACCTCGGAGGGGGCGTGGGACACGAGCGTCACGGACACGGTCCGGTTGATGGCCGGCTTGGGGCTCTTGACGGAAGTCCTTGCGGTCGCCGTCACAGCCGCGTTCGTCGCTCTCGCCGGTCTGCGGAAATGGTGGTTCGTGATTCCTGCGCTCCTGGCGATGACCGCAGTCGCCCGGATGGTGCTCGCTCCCGGGACATGAGCACTCTGCCTGCTGAGGCTCTCCACCCACACTGTCCGCGCCGATCATCACACTGCGCGACGAGTAGTCGTCACACCGTCACCGTGCGGTGTACGCTGCCGTCTGAACAGGTTGCCCCATTCCGAACATGAGGCAGCTGCCGGAGGTGTTAGCGCACCAGCCCGGGGGCCTACACCCCGAGGACTTCGAAGGAGTCCCCGAAATGCTCCGGCATGCTATCGCGCCTGCGCGTGCGTTCGCGCAGATCCCGAACGCCATCCTTCGCCATCCCCGCCTGTCGTCGGACGCGAAGACCCTCCTGAACTGGCAGCTGTCGCTCCCGCCCGGAGACCGGCAGTGCCTCAGCGACACCGCCCGGCGCGCCGGGATCGGCAAGTGCGCTTTCCAGAACGCCAAACGCCAACTCCGCGACGAGGGTTACCTGCACGAGTGGCGGACGCAGACCGGCGGCGGTCGCTTCGTCACCGTCCAGCTCGTCTCCAACGCACCGCTGAGCACGAAGGAAGCGCTTGCCGTACGCGACGGGCTCCAGCCCGCGCCCGGTGGGGCGCGCCTCACGGAAGCGCGGCCGAGTGACCGGAAACCGGCCGCCGGTGAGCCGACCGACCAGGCCGTCGGCCGTCAACCAGAAGAGAACACCGGGAAGAACACCCACCAACCCGCCTCGTCCGCACCCGAGCGTGCAGCGGAGGTGACGACAGAGCCGCCGCACGCCCAGGCGGAGCCGGCAGCGACCAACGGCGGCGCGCAGCGCTCCGAGGAGCCGTCCACCCGCCTGCTGGACGCAGAGGCGTTCCTGCACTCACTCGGACGCGACGACCCACGGCTCAGCCTCCCCCGGCACACCGCCCTTCACCTCGCTCCCCTGGCCGTCGGCTGGCTGGACACCGGATTGCCACGCGATCAACTGCGGCGCACCCTCACCCAGGGCCTTGCAGGTGCGCGTTCGACCGTCGCCCTCCTCCGCTGGCGCCTGGCGAACGCCCTTTCCGACACTCCTCCCCCGCCGCCGTCCGGCCCACGCCCGCAGCCGCGTCTCACCGGCATGCGCGAGTGCCGCACGCGCCACACACAGCCGCGCCTGTTCACCCCGGCGCCTGGTAGCGACAACGATCTCTGTCCCGACTGCCGCGCTGCTGCCGCCGAGGCCCCCGGAGACGGCCCGGAACCGCTGGACGCCCCCGGCTTCGCGCCTTCCTCTCCGCTCGCGCGGTCAAGCGTACGCAGGGCCGGGCCAGGTAGCCCTCAACAACGTCGCACTTGACGCTGCTTCGGACGAACAGCCCGGCAGGTGGAGCACACCGCGTCGCGAGCAGGCAGAGCCGTCTTTGGCGGTCGGTGCGCACGCCTCCGCGTCACTGGACACGTGCGGCAGCGGTCACGTCCGCGAGGTGAGCGAGTACCAGTACTACGAGTTCCAGGCCCTCGACCGCCCACTCCGCCGGGAGGAACGGGAAGAGCTGCGGGCGATCTCCACCCGGGCCCAGATCACCGCCACCAGTTTCACCAACACCTACGAGTGGGGTGACCTGCGCGGGGGTCCGCGTCGCATGACCGAGCGCTACTTCGACGCACACCTGTACGTCACCAACTGGGGCACCCATCGACTGATGCTCCGCCTGCCCAAGCGGGCGCTGGCCCTGGCCACGGTGAAGCCGTACTGCCTCGACCACCGTGTCGACGCATGGACCACCCGCACCCACCTCCTGCTCGACCTCACCAGCGACGACGAAAGCGGCGAATGGGTGGAGGGCGCCGAGGACTCCCTGGCCGCCCTCATCGGACTACGCGACGAACTCGCCGACGGCGACCTGCGCCCCCTCTACCTCGCCTGGCTCTCCGCGCTCGCCGCCTGGGAACTCGAAGACGACGAAGAGGAGGAGTACCAGACCTGTCCCGAGCCGCCCGTTCCGTGCGGACTCGACGAACTGACGGGCCCGCAGCGCGCGCTCGCGGACCTGCTGCGTGTCGACGACGACCTGCTGGCAGCCGCGGCCCAGGACAGCCGCCCCCGGGAAGCCGGCCAGGCCCACGAAGAGGGAACTCGCCCCGCTGATCGCCGGCATGCCCCCGAAGGAGAAGGACGCTCTGCTGCTGCAGCTCGCTCTCGGCCCGGAACCCGGGTGGCGAACCGAACTTCTGCATCGTCTTCGCGGCACCGAACCACCTGCCGCCGCCGCAGGGCGCCGTTCCGCCGCCCACCTCCTGGACACCGCGCACACCCTGCGCACCGCACGCAGGCAGCACGGCAGGACGTGATCGTCCCACCCGTCGAGCAGGAAGCCGCCCCTCACCCGAGAGAGTCACGCACGACGTGCTGGGATCCGGTGCGAGACTGGACAGCGTGGTGGAGAGGGATGAGCAGCTCGACCAGCGGCTGGAGCGGGCCATCGTGAGCCTGCTGCAGCGCCGTGCCGAGACTGCTTCGATCTGCCCGTCCGACGCCGCACGCGAGGTCTACGAGGGTGACGGCGAGGGCTGGCGGGCCCTGATGGAAGCGGCCCGCCGGGCGGCTTGGCGTCTGGAAGCGGCCGGCACGGTCGAGGTGACCCAGGCTGGGCGGCCCGTCACGGAGACTGAGGTGCGGGGGCCTATCCGTATCCGGCTGACACGTCGGTAGCCGGGTCGCGACGGCTTCCCGTGCGGAGCCTCATGCGGCGAGCGCAGCGGGTTCGCCGAGGCGGGATGCGGCCACACGCCATGCGGTGGTCACCGCCCCGTGGGCCCGGGCCGTTCTCGCGGGGTGGTCGCCGGTCAGGGCCAGTGGCGCGCCCACGTGCACATGCAGGTCCGGCCGGCGCAACGGCGCCGTGACCAGCCCTGCGAGCTGCTTGACGGCGCCGCCCGAGGTGACCCGGCGAGCGCCGGCCTGACCGACGGGGACGACGGGGGCACCGGTGCGTTCGGCGAGCCGCACCAGACCGCTGCGGAAGGTGCCCGGTGCCGCTTCCGCGGCACCCCGCCGCAGGGGCAAGCCCCCTTCGGCGTAGATCAGGACCAGCCGCCCCTTGCTCAGGGCGTCGGCTGCGGCGTCGAGCGCGTCCGCGGCGCGCCGGTGTCCGCGACGAACCGGGATGTGTCCTCCGCGGGTGAGAGCGCACCCCAGCAGGGGAATGCGCCACAGTCCCGCGGCTGCCATGACGACCGGCTCGATACCGAGGCGGTGCAGGGCGGCGACCACGATGGCGGGATCGGCGAGGGAGGTGTGGTTGGCAGCGAGGATGCTGCCCGGCGCGAATGCGGCATCGGGGTCGGTGGTGACCGACAGCCGGCCTGCGGCGGGCACCAGCGTGGCAGCGATGCGGTTGAGCATGAGCGTGCTCCCGGTCTCTACGATGTCGGCCTTCATCATCGACGGCGGTTATCGCCCCGAGCCTGAGTAGCGGTACTCATCTTCCGCTCCGGCGCAGGTCCTCCGTCGCCTCCGACAGCCGCCGTTCCGGGCGCACGTGTTCACCTGCGGTGCATGACGTACCTCGCGCCGGAGCCGGCCGAGTTCTTCGACGGCGGGCCTTGCTTCACTCGGCACGGGCCGCGACGGCGAGGCGGCGGGGATCGTCGGCATCCGCAGAACGACGCCCGTGAGCAGGCAGTCCGCAGGGACCATGGCGCGAACCCCCCGATTCGACCGCGCCCGGGGCTCTGTAGCATGACCGGTCGACGTTCACGCTGAGCACGCAGACGATTACGTGACGGGGATGGGGAGATGAGTCGGACCAAGGTCGAGACCAAGGAGCTGACCGCCGCGGCGGATGCGTTGGTGGGCATCCGCAGCCAGTTGCGCCGGAAGGACAACGAGGCCGACGACACGACCCGGGCGGCAGGGCCGAAGATCAACAGGGCGGGTGGCTGGAAGACGCCGCAAGGGCTCGTCGCGCTCGCGGATCGCTGGAACCGCCAGGTGAAGCATCTGCACGACCGGCTGGACGGGATCAGCCGCAAGCTCCACGACTCCGAGGTGAAGTACACCGAGCGAGAGAAACAGGAGTCGGCGAACCAGGAAAAGATCCGCCAGGACTTCGGCTGAGGGGGGCCGTCATGAACTACGAACAGCTGGACCAGGCCGATCTGTCGGGCCTGGAGCAGGCGGCGAAGGACTGGCGATCCGTCAAATCCGCCTATGAGGGCCTTGGAGACGACTACGACCAGCGGGTGAGACGCCGACTGGAGCGCAGTTGGGAGGGCGAGGCCGCCGCCGCCGCGCAGAGCGAGATCGTCCAGGTGAAGAAGCAGATGGACGCCGCAGCCGGTGAAGCCGGTCGCATGGCGAAGCTGCTGGACGACATCCATCACGACCTCCACGAGTTCCAGAAGCAGCTCCGCACCCTCGAGGAGGAGATGCAGGAGAAGCACCTGCAGGTCGGTGGCAACGGTGCGATCTCGGACCACCACCCGACGCACCAGGACAAGGCCGCCCGCCACGACCCGGGCATGGACGACTGGCGTGCGGGCCGCCAGCGGCTCGTGAACCGCTACGCGGGGAAGATCGACGACATCCTCCGGAAGGCCACCGAGGCGGACGAGACCGCGGAAACCGCCCTGAAGGCAGACCGCAACGGTGAAGAGGACGACACCTTCACCAAGGCCGGTCACACCACCCTCGAACAGGTCGCCCAGGCCGAGAAGGACGCCGAGCGGGCGGCCGAACTCATGGCGGGTCGCGCTTCCCCCACCGAGCTCAGTGAGCTGAACAAACTGCTCAGCAAACACGGGAACGACCCCGTTTTCGCGGAGAAGTTCGCCAGGACACGAGGGGCGGACGGGACACTGCAGTCCTACATGACGATGATGAACCCGCCCCCGGGTTCGGGCCACGACCAGAAGGAACTGCTCAAGAAGATCCAGAAGAATCTCGGCACCACACTCGGCACCGCCACCACGGTCGACAGCCGGGCCATGGACAGGTTCGAGAAGGACCTGATGGCTGCAGGAGACAACGACTACCACTCCTCCGGAGGCCGTGCAGGCACCCACGACTACAACGGCTACCAGCTCACCAGCAGCCTGATGGCCAACGGCGAATGGGACTCGAGCCTCCTCAACGACTTCGGCACCGAACTCATCAAGGAAGAGCAGGACCGCTACCAGTTCTGGGGCTCCGACCGCGAATCCTATTGGGGCGGCGGCTCCGCTCTCGACCTCATCACCTCCGACCCCATGGTCGGCTTCTCCGACGCCCTCGGTCACAACCCCGAAGCGGCCACCGACTTCCTCTCCGGCAGCACGGACACCGACGACGGCAAGGTCGACAATCTCGACTACCTCCTCAAGGACCGCGAGTGGCACGGCGGCGACGGAGACATCGACCACCTCGGCCACGCCCTCGAGGCGGCCACGACCGGGAGGCCGTACGACTACGACGGAACCTCGATGCCGGCCCACACGCCCGAACAAGCCAAGCTCGTGAACGAACTCGTCACCACGCTCGGCAGCTCCGAGAACGCGGACCTCATCGACGGCGACGGTCGCCTTGATCCCATCAAGGACAGCCTCGGCGACATCACCGCCAACTACATGGGCGACTTCCAGCAAGCGTTCACGACCCAGGACCTTCCGACCAACGGAGCCCCTGTAGGCGGCGAGGCAGGTATCGACCGCGGCAACGCCATCAATTTCATGGCCTCGATCGGCCAGGACCCGGACGCGTACAAGGCGGTCACCGGCGCTCAGATCGGTTACACCCAAGGACTGGTCGACGAAACACTGGCGGATGGCAACGGCCAGGACTTCGGGCGGGTAGAGGATCGCGTTATCAACGTCACCACTCCAGGCTCCGAGATTGCCGGCATCATGAGCGAAGCACGCGCCGAGGCTGTCCACGGGCACAAGACGGCGGAAGCGAATGACTTCAATTCCACCGTCGACGAAGTCAACAAATGGGTCGGACTAGGAGTCAGCACCGCCACAGGCATTTACGCAACTCCCGTTGCAGGTGCCGCAGTGGGCGCCACTTACGATGGACTCAGCACGGCGGTGGTGGGTCACATTCGCCAGGACTACACCACAGAAGCCAATTTCGATGCGCGAGACACATATGCTTCCGGCGCACAGTCGCACGAAAGAGCAATGGACTCGATGGTCAGAGAATCAGCTCGGAATCACGGCTACAACGCAAGTGACTCCCAACAAATGGGACACACTGTGGCCCGCGAGTCCCAGCAGACATTCGCCGTTGGCGCAGTTGGCGCAGGCAAGAGGGGTTGATCGACTTGCGAAAATTCGCAGCCGTGCCGGCAACGACAATTATCGCCTGCCTCCTTATTACGTCTTGCTCCGCCGACGGCGATGCAAAGCGGGACACAGGCCTCCTCAAGAGTACACTCTGCGACACAAGTATCTCCACAAGTGCACTGCGGCAGATGTACCCGGGACCCTACACAAGTACCAAAATGATGCCCTCGAAAGGAGGTGGAATCGACGCCTTGGGCAGCACCGGTGGGGCCACGGAGGGCGACTGCGATATCTGGATCACCCAGAAGAAGAGTGATGTCTTTTCCGTGGTGAAAGTCGCCACCTTCATAAAAACTGACGCGCAGGCCGAAGATCTCTTCAAGAGCTACAAGAGATATTATCCAGATAACCGGATAAAGATCACCTTGGGGTCTGCGATCGGGTTCACGACCCCGGAAAAATCTGTACTCGTATTCGACTGCAGAAGCCCGAAGGGGCGCACTGCACAAAACGGTGACTTTGGCGCATCGGTCCAGGTGCTCCTTCCCGACCGCCGGAGAGGGTCCGACGTGCCCTCGGAGAGACTCGCCAAAAGTGCCGCGCGACTGGCAGCGGACACCGCACGTTACGTCAGCTCCGACGTGCTGAAATGCTCGACTCCGCGCCTACCGAGTGGCAATCCCGTCCAGAAGCCCGCAGCTCCGACGGAGTCGTAGGGGGCCGCGCACCTCCCGATGAGCGGGAGGTCCCCTGCACGGAAATCGGCGCGTCACGCGGGAACCGGGAAGTCGCCGGCCGATCTCGGCGTCGCCGACTGGCTGGCGGCAGGTGGAAGGGTCACCATGAAAGGGCGTCTGCGCGCTGTGGCGGCGGAGGTGCCGTCGGCGTGTGGCGTGCGTTTCCGCTGTCGGCGCGGCAGGCGGAGCGGGGCCGCGGGCGCGGCAGGGAGTCGGTCCGCCGCTGTGCTGGGCTCCTGGTGGTGGAGACGGCCGGAGGGTGCGTGCGATGAGCGACTACTACGACCTCGGGCGTTACAGCCGGCCGGTGTCGACCACGGTGGAGGCGGCGCAGGTCTGGTTCGACCGCGGTCTGATGTGGAGCTACGGCTTCCACCACGAGGAGGCGATCGACTGCTTCGAGCGGGCGCGTGCCCACGACGCCGGGTGCGCCATGGCTCCCTGGGGCATCGCCTTCGCTCTGGGGCCGAACTACAACAAGCCGTGGGAGGCCTTCGACCCGGTCGATCTCGCGACGAGCGTCTCCCGGGCGTTCGAAGCGTCCGAGGAGGCGGCACGGCTCGCGGAGAGGGCTGCGCCGGTGGAGCGGGCGCTCGTCGGAGCGCTGCGGCACCGCTACCCGCGGCCGCGGGCGGTGCCGGACCTGGCGGTGTGGAACCACCGCTACGCCGAGGCGATGCGCCGCGTGTACGGCGAGCACGCCGACGACCTCGACGTGGCCGCGCTGTTCGCCGACGCGCTGTTGAACCTCACCCCCTGGCAGCTGTGGGACCAGTGGACCGGTGAGCCGGCGCCGGGGTCCCGTGCCGTGGAGGCGCGCGCCGTCCTCGACCACGCGCTGGGGCTGCCCGGGGGGCCGGACCACCCCGGCGTGCTGCACCTGTACATCCACCTGATGGAGATGTCGTCCACGCCGGAACAGGCCCTGCCGATGGCCGACCGGCTCCGCGACCTCGTCCCCGACGCGGGCCACCTGCAGCACATGCCCACCCACCTCGACGTCCTGTGCGGCGACTACGCCCGCGTGGTCTCGTCCAACTCGCGTGCCATCGAGGCGGACGAGAAGTGCGTGGCGCGTTCCGGCCCGATGAACTTCTACACGCTGTACCGCTGCCACGACTACCACTTCAAGATCTACGGCGCGATGTTGCTCGGGCAGCGGGCGGCTGCGCTGCAGACGTGCGACGCGCTCGAGGCCGCGGTTCCCGAGGAACTCCTCCGCGTGCAGGTGCCGCCGATGGCGGACTGGCTCGAGGGCCTCCTCCCCCTGCGCATGCACGTCCTGATCCGCTTCGGCATGTGGCAGGAGATCATCGACGCCGAACTGCCCGGCGACTCCGAGCTGTACTGCGTCACCACAGCTCTCCTGCATTACGCGAAGGCCGTCGCCCACGCCGCCTCCGGCCGGACGGACGCGGCCGCCGCCCAGCAGGCGATGTTCGACGCGGCGCGGCTGCGGGTGCCGGAGTCGCGCATGCTGTTCAACAACACCTGTCAGGACATCCTCGCGGTGGCGGCCTCGATGCTGGAGGGCGAACTGGAGTACCGCAGGGGGAACCTCGACGACGCCTACGCCGCGCTGCGACGGTCGATCGAGCTCGACGACCACCTCCCCTACGACGAACCCTGGGGGTGGATGCAGCCCACCCGGCACGCCTACGGCGCGCTGCTGCTGGAGCAGGACCACGTCGAGGAGGCCGAGGCGGTGTACCGGGCCGACCTGGGTCTGGACGGCAGCATCCCCCGGTCCCAGCAGCACCCGGGCAACGTATGGAGCCTCCACGGCTACCACGAGTGCCTGGAGCGGTTGGGCCGCACGCGCGAAGCCGCCCTCGTCGAGCAGCAGTTGCGCCTCGCGCGGGCCAGGGCGGACGTCCCGGTGCACTCCTCGTGCTTCTGCCGGCTGTCCGCTCAGGCCGCGTAGTCCCACCGCGCGTTCAGCTCGCACCCGGTGTCCTGGGTCCTGACGGTGAGGCGCGCGGAGTCGTACCCACCGGGATCGGGTGACCGGTTTGTCGGTGATTGTGCACGGGTGCCGTAGTGCGTGCTTCGCGCTGCCCGCCCCTGTCGCTGCATGCACATGCCAGTCCCACCGGGGCGTCAGGGGGCACATCCCCTGCGGGACGGCGGCGTCGCCCGGTGCCCCCACCGGCGCCCGCCTTGCACATACATGCTCCGATTCGTCGGCCGAGCGTGCATCCGGAACACCCCGATTCCCGGAATTCAGGTCAGCAGCTTCCGCGCCGGGCGGAGCTCCCCGCGAAAGGAACCAGAGAGATGTCGTACATCCGCAAGAGCACCGCCGTTGCGGCTGCTCTCGGCACCTGCGCCCTCGGCCTGACCGCCGCTGCACCCGCCGGCGCCTCCGAGCAGGACAAGGCCATGGTGTCCGTCTTCCACGGGGTCCCGGGGATGACCGTGGACGTCTACGCCGGCGACAAGGAGCTGATCCCGGACTTCGAGCCGGGCACGCTGACGGAGCCCCTGCCGCTGGCGGCCGGCAGCTACGACCTGAAGGTCTTCCCCGACGGCGCCGACCCGAAGTCGGACGACCCCGCGATCGAGAAGACCGTCGAGGTGCCCGCCGGAGCCAACGCCACCGTCGCCGCTCATCTGAGTGCCGACGGCGAGCCGCAACTGACCGCGTTCGTCAACGACACCGCGAAGGTGGACGCCGGCAAGTCCCGCCTGACGGTGCGGCACGTCGCCGCCGCCCCGGCCGTGGATGTGCGGGCGAACGACAAGGCCGTGTTCAAGGACCTGACCAACCCGAACGAGAAGTCCGGCGTGGTGGACGCGGGCACCGTCTCGGCAGACGTGACGCTCGCCGGGACCGATGACGTGGCCATCGGCCCGGCCGACCTGACCCTGAAGGAAGGCACGAGCAACATCGTCTACGCCTGGGGCAGCGCCGAGGAGGACAACCTCGCGCTCAAGGTGCAGACGCTCTCCGGGATGCACTCCGAACCGGGCGGCGTCGAGGCCGGCATGGGCGACACGCAGGCCGGCACCAACTCCGCAGCCCTCTGGCTGGCCGGCTCCGCAGGTGCGGCCGCCCTGGCGGCCGGCGCCCTGGCACTGCGTCAGCGCCGGCAGACGGCCGCGGCCTCCCGTCACTGAGGGGAGGGGATCGCAGGAGGCATCCGATGCGACGACGCCTGCCGCCGGTCCGGGCAGCCCTCACTGCCGCGGTGCTCTGCACCGCGGCAGCGACGGCGTTCGTCCTGCTGCCCGGAGGCGGTCCGCCGCCGGACTTCGGCACCCGGACGACCGGCGACACCCGCAGCGCCGAGGCGCCCGCTCCGGCCCCCCACTCGACGCCACCGAGCGCGAGCGGAGCAGGGCGACCCGGGACGGACGCGCTGCCGACCGGGCCGCCCGCCGAGCCGGCGAGCATCCGCATCGACCGGGTCGGCCTCGCGGCGCGCGTGGAGCCGGTGGGAGTGCTGGAGAACGGAACGGTGGAAGTCCCCACGTCGCCCGACTCGGCGGGCTGGTACCGCTTCGGCGTCGCACCCGGCAAGGACCGCGGATCCGCGGTGCTCGTGGGACATGTCGACCATGCCACCGGGGAGCTCGGGGAGTTCGCTGCTCTCTACGACGTCCGTGCAGGCGACGAGGTATCGATCCGCCGGGACGGAGCGGACCGGGCGCGGTACCGCATCACCGCACGCGAGGTCGTCGACCAGGAACGGCTGCCGTCCGGACTGTTCCGCCGGGAAGGGCCTCCGGTGCTCACCCTCATCACCTGCGCTCCCCCGTACGACGAGGGGACCGGCTACCGGAACAACCTGGTCGTCACCGCAGAACCCCGGCAGCGGGCATGATCGCCCTGTGTGCGCCACGGCACCCCCGACCCGGGTGGTGCCAGAAGGAGGTCTTCCGCAGTGCGTCACATCGATCCGGCAGACCTCGCGGCACACGCATTGGACGGGCAGGCGGCGACCCTCGCTCCGTGGCAGACCGGCCACCTGCGTCACTGCGACGCCTGCATCGAGCGACTCGCGTCCTTCCAGCGGGTCGCACACGCCGGGCGGTCGCTGACGGCGGAAGACCTCCCGGTACCGGCGCCGCCCAGGGTGTGGGAAGCGCTGCTGGCCGACGTGACGAAGGACGCCCGTACGCGGGGTGCCACGCGGGGTGACACGGGCGGGGCATCCGCTGCCACCGACCGCGAGACGCCCGCCGCGACGGGGCTCACCCGCAACCGGCGCACCTGGCGGACCTCTCGCTGCCTGGCCGGCGTCGCCTCCGTCGTCTGCCTGGTGCTGGGCGGCGCCGCCGCGGGCAGTGCCGCAACCTGGTGGGAGATGCGGCAGCCCGAGACGTCACCCACAGCGGCCGGGGCACGAGCCCTCACCCCACCGAAGGCGGGCGGGGCGGGCGGGACCGGCGAGGCGCGGGGCGAGGTGCAGCTCGTGCGGGACGGCGCGCCGGGCCGCGTCCGGGTGACGGTGCACGGTCTGCCGTCCACGGCCGGGTACTACGAGGTGTGGCTCATGGACCGCACACACCGGAAGCTGATTCCGCTCGGCACCCTGGGCACGGGAGGCAGCTCCACACTCACCCTTCCGAAGGGAGTCGACACCGACGTGTACGCCCTGCTGGACGTATCGGCCCAGCCGTATGACGGCACCACGGCCCACTCGGGTAGGAGCGTGGTCCGCGGTTCCCTGCCGCTGACCGGCCGGGGCGGTGCGGCCGGTGCCTGACGTCGACGTCGCGATCGTAGGGGCAGGAGCGGCGGGTCTCTCCCTCGCACGGATGCTGGCCGACCCGCCGCCGGCAGCCCCTCGGCTGACGGTCCTTCTCATCGAGACGCCACTCAGGCGGCTGCGCCCGCCCGAGCGGACGTGGTGCTTCTGGCACGATGAACCGGGAGAACTCGAAGCGCTCGCCACGGCGTCCTGGCCGAGGGTCCGCGTGCACGGACCCACCGGCCGCGTCGTCGCATCGGACATCTCGCCGATGCGCTACCTGATGATCCGCTCTCCCTCCTACGAGCGGGAAACCGACCGCCGCCTCGCGGCCGTTCGCACCCTTTCCCGTCTCGATGCCACGGTCACCGGCATCGACTCCGGGCAGAGGGAGGCACGCGTGCACTGCACGGCACCGGACGGAGCGGAGCGTACGGTGTGCGCCCGGTGGGTCTTCGACTCCCGTCCACACGCCCTGCCTCCGGCACGGACCCTGCTGTGGCAGCACTTCCGGGGCTGGTTCCTGCGCACGGAGCACTCCGCGTTCGATCCGGGAGCCGCGGTGCTGATGGATCTGCGCACCGAACAGCCGCAGGAGGGCCTGTCCTTCGGCTACGTCCTCCCTTTCAGCACACGTGAAGCCCTGGTGGAGTACACCGAGTTCTCCCGCAGACCCCTGACCGTGGCGCAGTACGACGAGGCCCTGCGCCGTTACACGGGGAAGGTCCTGGGGCTCGGCCGCTTCGAGGTCGAGGCGACCGAGCAGGGCGCCATCCCGATGACGGACGGCCGCTTCCCCCGGCGCGTCGGTGCTTCCGTCTTCCGCATCGGTACGGCCGGCGGCGCGACGCGGCCCTCCACCGGCTACACGTTCACCGCCGCGCAGCGCCAGGTGCGCGCGGTGGCCGACGCCCTGTTCGCCGGCCGCACTCCCACGCCCCCTCCCGCGCACACGGCGAGGTCCCGGGCGATGGACGCGGTGATGCTGCGCGCCCTGGACGCCGGCCGGGTGGACGGCGCCGCGTTCTTCGAGCGGTTGTTCACGCGTAACGACACCAGGCGGTTACTGCGTTTTCTGGACGGAACGACGACACCGTTCGAAGACCTGCGGGTCGGGGCGAGCACCCCGGTGCTGCCCATGCTCCGCACCGTGGCCGAACTTCCCTGGCTGCGGCCCCGACCGCCCACGACGACCTGACTCCTGCTCACACCCTCCCTGGAGACGCGGTGCCCCTGCTGCACGACCAAGAACTCTCCGCCGCCTTCGACCACGCCGCCGGCACCTACGACCGCTTCACGGCCGCCAACCCGGGCTACCGGGCCGGGCTCCGGCGCTCCGCGCGACGACTGCGCCTTCCTGACCGCGGTGCGGCGCTGCGCATCCTGGATCTGGGCTGCGGCACCGGGTCCTCCACCGCCGCACTGCTGTCCGCCGCGCCACGGGCCCACGTCACCGCCGTGGACGCGTCGGCGGGGATGCTGGAGCGGGCGGAGGCCAAACCGTGGCCGCCCGGTGCGGTGGAGTTCGTACACGGCCCCGCCGAGCAGCTCACCGAAGCCGGGGTGCGGGGCCCGTTCGACGCGGTCTTCGCCGCGTACCTCTTCCGCAACCTCTCCGATCCCGACGGGGTACTGGCCGCTGTACGGGATCTGCTGGCTCCGGCTGGGCGGCTGGCGGTGCACGAGTACACCCTCAGCGGCGCCCGGGCACACCGCGCGCTGTGGACGGGAGTCTGCCGGGGTGGTCTCGTCCCCGTGGCGTCACTGCGCGGCGACGGCCGCCTGTACCGGCATCTGTGGCGCAGCGTCCTGGATTTCGACGATGCCCCCGACTTCCGTGCCCGGCTGCGGAGAGCCGGGTTCGAGGACGTGCGGGTGCTTCCGGCCACCGGGTGGCAGTGGGGCATCGTCCACACCTTCGTCGCGCGCCGAGGGGGTGCCGCGTGATGCGTGTGAATGCTCACGGCCGGGGACGACGTGGACGCGACCCGCGCGCGGAGGCGCTGCAGCCGCCGCCGGGGGCGCCGCGGCTGACGGGTGCGCCGCCGCGCGTCGCGGTGGTCGGCGGCGGCATCGCCGGGCTCGCGGCGGCGACCGGACTGGCCGAACGTGGTGCGCGCGTCACGGTGTATGAGAGGGAGTCCGGGCTGGGCGGTCGGCTGCTGGGCTGGCCGGAGCGTCTCGCGGACGGCAGCCGGGTGACGATGAGCCGCGGCTTCCACGCCTTCTTTCGCCAGTACTACAACCTGCGGGGGCTGCTGCGGCGTGTGGACGGATCCCTCGGCATGCTCACGCCGCTCGCGGACTATCCGTTGTGGCACCACGACGGTCTGCGTGACGGGTTCCGCGGACTGCCCCGTACGCCGCCGTGGAACGCGGCGGCGTTCGTGGCCCGCAGCGAGGCCTTCGCCTGGCGGGATCTGACCCGGATCCGGCCGCGAGCGGCACTGTCGCTGCTGGATGTGCGGGTCCCGGAGGTGTACGCGCGCTTCGACGGCGCCAGCGCCGCCTCGTACCTGGACGCGATCGGGTTCCCGCCCGCCGCCCGGCATCTCGCGTTCGAGGTGTTCTCACGCAGCTTCTTCGCCGACCCGCGCGACTTCTCCGCCGCCGAACTCGTCCTGATGTTCCACATCTACTTCCTCGGCTCCAGCGAGGGCCTGCTGTTCGACGTCCCCCGCGAACCGTTCCCGCACGTGTTGTGGGAGCCGCTCGCCGGCTACCTGGCCCGCCACGGTGCACGGGTCCGGACCAAGACACCGGTGGAGACCGTGCAGCCGCGGGACGCAGGGTTCACGGTCGTCTCCGGGCCGGCCAGCGAGGAGGTGGATGCGGTGGTGCTCGCGCTGGACACCGCGGGTCTGCAGTCCCTCGTGGGGCGCTCCCCCGGCCTGGGCGACGCCGACTGGCGCTCGCGCGTGGCCGGGCTGCGCGCCGCGCCGCCGTTCCTGGTCTCCCGTCTGTGGCTGGACCGCCCGGTGGCCGCCGACCGGCCGGGGTTCCTGGGCACCAGCGGTTACGGCCCGCTGGACAACGTCAGCGTCCTCGACCGATGGGAGGGTGAGGCCCGCCGATGGGCGGAGCGCACCGGCGGTTCGGTCGTCGAACTGCATGCCTACGCCGTGGCCGACGGCACCGACCGCGCGGCCACGGAGGAGCAACTGACGGCACACCTGCACTCCGTGTATCCGGAAACGCGTCAGGCGCGGATCATCGATGTACGGCACGAATGGCGGGCGGACTGCCCGCTCTTCGAGGTGGGCGGTCACCCGCGCCGCCCCGGAGTGACCACGCCGCACGCACGGCTGATGCTCGCCGGCGATCTGGTGCGCACCGACCTGCCGGTGGCCCTGATGGAGCGAGCCGCGACCACCGGATTCCAGGCGGCGAACGCCCTGTTGCGGCAGTGGGGTGTGCGCGGGCAGACGCTGTGGACCGTGCCGCGGGCGGGGCGCTCGGCCGCGCTGAGGGCCGCAGCGGCCCTGGCCTGACCCGCAGCCCCGTTGCTCGCCCCGTTCGGGCTACCGGGTGGAGCGGTCAGCCGGGGAAACGACCGGTGGAGCGCAGCAGGTAGCGACGTTCGGCATAGGCGAGGTCGTCGCGCCACAGGCGCGCGGCCGCCGCACTCATGAGCGGACGCAGCAGCGGGGCGGCGCGCCGCGCGGCGACGAACCCGGTCCGTTCAGAGGTGGCGACGACGGCTTCGACGACACGCGTGCGGGGCCGGTCGTGCGTGTCGGGCCCGAGGGGGGTCGCGTGCGTCTCGACCACGGACCCCTCGCCTTCGCCTTCGACGATCCGCATGACGACGGTGCGGGGTCCGGGGGCGGTGAACGTCGCGCGCACGGGGACGACGAGCCGGCCGGCCACCTTGAACGACACCCGTACGGTGAAGCCTTCGTCGGCGGCGTTCTCCACCGTGAGGTCGACGAAGGAGTAGGGGTGGAACCAGGCGCCGTGCCAGGGGTCGAGCCGGTTGGCGACCACGTCCTCCGGCTCGCAGACGCCTTGCGCGCTCATGACGGCGCCGACCGCGCCGGGCAGGGAGGGACGGGCGGGGACGAGCGGGCTCTGCATCGGGGACTCGCCTCCCAGCGCGTCCAGTCGCACCCAGACCAGCAGGCCGTCGTCGTGGGCGGGGTAGGGCTCCCAGCCGGCGAACGGCGCGCCGTCCAGCGCGAGACCGTGCCAGTGGCAGACCACTCTCCCGCAGCGCACCGGGCTGTCGCGCAGCGGCGCACCGAGGTGGGGACAGGCGCCCGGCCCCGCACGGAGCGCACCGTCGTCCCCGCGCCAGAGGATGACCTCCAGACCGCCCACGGTGCGGCCCAGGACGGTGCCCGGGCGCACCTCGCGGCTGCCTGCGACGACATACCAGTTGCCGGTCGGCCGAGCGGACGCCGTCTTCAGGGCGGCCGCGATGAGCGCGGGGCTCGCCTCCCGCCAGGTGGGCTCCTGAGCGTCCCAGCGGCTGGGCCGGCGGCGCCAGGAGAGCGGAAGACGAGGCCGGCGGCGCGGTGCGGGGAGCGGGCTCATGCCGAGTCCTCTCGCGGCAGAACGGGGTGACGGACGGGTTCCGGCTTCCCGGGGCGTCGCCGTGCGGCGGACGGGGCGCGCCGCAGCCGGGCGGCGGCCACTCCCGTGACGCCGCGTGCGGCCACCACGGCGCGTCGGGCCGGCGAGACGGCGACGCGGCGGTGCAGCACCGGGTAGCCGGCGTCGGCGGCGGCGTCGAGGATCTCCGAGTACAGGGTGTAGGCGGCGCGGATGCAGGGGCGGGAGACGGGATCGAGCAGGGCGATGCCCGGCTCGGCCTCCCGGTACACCTCGCGGGTGAGGGCGTCGGCGGCCCGCAGGGCGCTGCTGATGCGTGGGTCGTGGCGTCCGGTGGCACGGCTCCACTGCAGCAGGCCCCGGTCGACGCCGTGGGCGGCCAGCAGGTCGCCGGGCAGGTAGACGCGGTCACGGTCGAGGTCCTCGCCGACGTCGCGGAGGAAATTGGTCAGCTGGAAGGCGACACCGAGCGCGGCAGCGTGGGCTTCGGCCTCCTCCGCCGGGACCACGGTGCCCAGCACCGGCATCATCTGCAGGCCGATGACGGCCGCCGAACCGTGCATGTAGGTCTGCAGAGCCGGATAGTCCGGGTAGGCGCGGACCTGGAGGTCCATGCGCATGGACGCCATGAAGTCGGTGAAGTGGGTGTGGCAGATGCCGTAGGTGCGGGCCGTGTGCGCCACGGCTCGCACCACCGGTTCGCCGCTGGAGCCGGTACGGAGGCCGACGGCCAGCTCCTGCTCCCAGCGGCTCAGGGCTGCCGCCCGCTCGTGGACGGCGGCATCGGCGGCGAGGTCGTCGACGATGTCGTCGGCCCAGCGGGCGAAGCCGTACAGTGCGTGCACTGCCGGGCGACGAGCGGGCGGCAGCAGGCGCGTGGCCAGGAAGTAGGTGCGGCCGTGGCGGGCGTTCAGGGCCCGGCACAGCGTGTAGTCCCGGCGCAGGCCCGGTTCGGTGATGCCGGCGGCAGTCAGTTCACGTGCCGTCATGGTCGGTGCCTCCTGCCGGGATGCGGCTGCCGCAGTGCGGCATGCTTTCGGCGCAGTGGTGGTGACGGGACGCGGGAAGCGCCCTCGCTCCGGTGATCCGCTGAGCGGCGAGCTTCCCGGAGATGAGGACCGTGGGGACGCCGACGCCCGGGGTGGTTCCGCAGCCGGCGAGGACGCCGTTGGTGGTGCCCCGCATCAGGTTGCGGGGACGGAACGGGCCGGTCTGCGCGAACGTGTGGGCGGCGGAGAAGGGGGTGCCTGCGGCCATGCCCTGGGCCGTCCAGTCGGCGGGGGTCACCAGTTGCTCGTCCTCGATGGAGGTGCTCAGGCCGGTCAGGCCGCGGCGTTCGAGCTCGGCGACCAGCTGGTCCCGGTAGCGGGGTCCCAGGTCGCGCCAGGCGGCGGGGCTCGGGCCGATGTCGGTGTTGGGGCAGGGCGCCAGGATGTAGTGCAGGTGCCTACCCGGTGGGGCGAGGCCGGGGTCGTGGGCGGTGGGGCGTGAGATCAGCAGCGACGGGTCGGTCATCAGCCGCCCGTGGCGGGTGAGTTCGTCGAAGGTGCGATGCCAGGCGTGACCGAACGAGAGGGTGTGGTGCTGCAGCTCGTCCCAGGTGCGGTCGGTTCCGGCGTGCAGCACGACGGCGGACGGTGAGTGCCGCAGCCGAAGCGGTCGGCGCGGTGTGCGGCCCAGCAGGCCGTAGGCGGCGGGCAGGTCACAGGTCAGGACGGCTGCGTCGCAGGGCAGGCGGCGACCGTCGGCGGTGCGCACGGCGCGAATCCGGTCGCCGGACCGCTCCAGGCTGCCGACCTCGGTGTTCCAGTGGAAGGTGGCTCCGGCCTCGGCTGCTGCCGCGGTCATGGCACGAGCGACGGCGTGGATGCCACCGGTGGGAAAGTACACGCCTGCCACGGTGTCCATGTAGGCGATGACCGCGTAGGCCGCCAACGCCTTGGCCGGGGGCACCCCGGCGTAGAGCGACTGGAAGGTGAAGACGCGCCGCAGCCGCTCGTCGCGCAGGAAGTGGCCGATGCGGGTCTCCAGGCGGCCGAAGCCGCCGAGTGCGGCCAGCCGCGCCAGGTCCGGGTGCAGAAGGTCGAGGGGAGAGTCGAAGTGGGCGTCGATGAAACGGCGCATCTGCACGCGGTACAGGCGCTGCAGCCAACAGCGGAGAGCGCGGTACCCGGCTGCCTCGCGTGGCCCGGCGAAGCGGTGGATCTCCTCCTCCATCGCTTCCGCGTCGGTGTGCACGTCCAGGCTCGAGCCGTCGGCGAAAAGCGCCCGGTAGGCGGGGTGAAGCTGTGTCAGCTCCAGTCGGCCCCTGACCGACGTGCCCACGGCGGCGAACGCCTCGTCCAGGAGATGCGGCATGGTGAGCACGGTGGGGCCGGTGTCGAGCCGGAAGCCGCCGAGGTCGGTGCGGCCGGCCCGGCCGCCCGGTCCGGCATCGCGTTCGACGACGGTCACCTCCCGACCGGAGCCGAGCAGATGCAGTGCTGCGGAGAGCCCGGAGAGTCCCGCGCCGACCACCACGACGCGGTCGGTGGGGCCGGGAACCGTTCGCGTCACGTACTCCTCCGGTCCGTTGCAACCCCCGGGGCTCCGGGGACGACGCGGGTGGCGGCGTGGACGAGGTCGACGAGCCGCTGCTCGGCGTCGGAGTCGAGCCGGGCGCGGGCAAGCTCTGTGGTGGCGTGCCTCACCAGCGCCTCGATCCGCTCGGTCACGGCGTCACGTGCGCCGACCCGGACCAGCGCGTGCCGGTACTCCTCCAGGGCTTCGGCGCCCAGGTGGGAGTCGGCGAAGACGCGTCTCATCACCTCCAGCGCCTGATGGTCCTCGCACGCTTCCGCCCGTTGCCACGCGAGGGCCGCCAGATGGGTGGCCTTCCCCTCGCGCACGTCCTCCCCTGCCGGCTTTCCGGTGGCGGCCGGGTCGCCGAACACGCCGTCGAGGTCGTCGCGGAGCTGGAAGGCGAGGCCCGCGCTGTGCCCTGCGGCCTCCAGGCACCTGCGGGTGTGTGGGGAAGCGCCCGCGAGGGCCGCGCCCATGCCCAGTGGCCGCCGCACGGTGTAGGCCGCCGTCTTCAGCGCCGCCACCCGCAAGGCGCTTTCGGGGGAGAACGCTCCGACGGCCTGCGTGCGCAGATCCAGGTACTGGCCGGCGACCATCTCGGCCCGCATGGCCCGCCACCCGAGGTCTTCGCCACGTGGAGCTGCGCGCTCGCGTGTCGCCTCGGCGAACAGGTCCTCGGCCCACATCAGAGCGAGATCACCGGCCAGCACGGCACCGCTCGTGCCGAACGCCTCCGGCGAGCCGTTCATGCCGACCCCGCGATGGCGGGCGGCGAAGTCCATGTGGAGGGCCGGCCTTCCGCGCCGCGTCTCTGAGCGATCCATCACATCGTCATGGATCAGGGCGAGCGCCTGCAGCAACTCGAGAGAAGCCGCAGCTTTCAGCGCGCCGCTCGCCTCGGGCTCCCGGCCCGAGCCCCCCGCAGCACGCCACCCCCACCAGAGGAACGAGGCACGCAGCCTCTTGCCGCCGCGCAGGACGAAGTCCGCGACGGGCCGGGCGACCTCGTCGCAGAACACCTCATCGAGTGAAGCCGCTTCGACCACACGGTCCTCCAGCCACGAGGCCAGAAGTGCCTCTACGGCTCCCGGAGTGTCGACGTCCGGGTGCGGAGTCTGCGTGCCGCAGCGGGACCACAGTGGGGTTTGCGGGCTCACAGGACAGGTGCGGTCCTCCGTCTCGGACGAGAGAGTCATGCCTCCTTCTACCGGAGAAGCGGCGCGATCGGATTCAACGCCACGAGCATGGGCCCGACGGCCCCGGCGGCGGTTCCGCGTGCCCACCGGTACGAGCCGCCCCGCCGAAGAGCGGCGACGTACGGTCCTGCCCGGGGGCGCGGGTGCCGGGAGCCGTGGAGGGGAGGGCCGAGCGGCAGTGGTTCCGGACCACGCCTCGTGCTTCTGCCGTCTGCCGGCCGTCGGAGGCTGACGCACCCCCGCACGAGAAGTCCCGCAGGGGGCGGACGGCCGGGGACCCGCCCGGTCCGCGCAGACACGGGCCGGACGGGACCGGCCGGGCGGCCGGGGGGCTACGTCCGGCGGGACACGACCCGCATCGGCAGCTTGTCCGGGTGTGCGACGGCGGAGGCGACTTCGCGGACCGTGTGGCCCGGGAGGGGCTCGAACCGCCAGCGGGAGAGGACGGTGGCCATCGCGATGGCGATCTCCGTCAGCGCGAAGCCGTCACCGATGCACTTGCGGTTCCCCGCGCCGAAGGGGATGTACCCCTCACGGGGCCGCCCTTCCCGGCGTTCGGGCAACCAGCGGTCCGGGTCGAAGGTGTGCGGGTCGTCGTAGAGGCGTTCGTCGCGGTGCAGGGAGTAGAGGCTGAAGGCGAGTTCGGTGCCCTCCTCCAGGCGGTGACCTGCGAGTTCCACCGGTTTCGTGACGCGGCGCATGAGGAGCGGCACCGAGTGCATACGGCCGATCTCGTCGATCACCTGCCGGGTGTAGGTCAGCTTCGGGAGGTCCTCGAAGGCGATGTTCCCGTCCGGTGCCACCTCGTCGATCTCCGCGAGGAGCTTCTTCTCCACTTCCGGTGCCTTGGCGAGTTCGTGGAAGGTCCAGGCGAGGGTGGAGGCGGTCGTCTCGGTGCCGGCGAACATGATGGCGACGAGTTCGTCCCGGATCTCGCGGTCGGTGAGCTTCTCCCCGGTGTCCGCGTCGCGGGCGTTGAGCAGCATGGACAGCAGGTCGTTGTAGTCGACGTCGCCTTCCTTGTGGGAGGCGGCGATGACGTCGTCGATGACCGTGCGCAACCTCTTCGCCGCCTGGTTGAAGCGCCGGTTCGCCGGAATCGGCAGGTGGTCGAGCAGGCGCGGGGTGACCGCCCGCAGCAGGGCGTAGCGCAGCAGGATCGGCACGTCGACGCGGACGGCTTCGGCGGCGGGCCGGCTGATGTCGGCGGAGAACATCGTCTCGGCCAGGGTGCCCACGGAGAACTCGGCGAGTTCCTGGTCGACCTGGACGGTCTGCCCGTCGGTCCACGCGTCGGCCATGGCACGCGCGCGGGCGGCCATGGTCGCGGCGTACCCGGCGATCTTGGCCTGGTGGAAGCTGGGCTGCATCAGCCGCCGGTGCCGTTTGTGGATGTGGCTGGGAGCGGTGGGCAGGGAGTCCCCGACCAGGACGCGGGCGCGGACGAAGAAGCGGCCTTTGTCCAGGTGGCGCGCCTTGGTGACGAGCAGTTCGTGGGTCAGCTCGGCACTGTTGACGAAGTAGATGGGCAGGGTTCCCACGTCGACCCGTACGAAGTCGCCGGTGTGCCGCAGCGACTGCATGAAGTCGAGCGGGCGGCGGGCCAGTGGGAGGACGTGTCCGATGAGCGGTATGCGGCCCGGTGCTCGTGGCACAGCGGCGGCGCTGGTTGCGGCCATCACGGCGTTTCCTTGTCTCGGCACCTGGCCGTCAGTTCGCCATCAGTTCGGTGAGGAGGGTCTTCTGCTGCGCCGGCGGGGGCGAGGGGGCGTCCTGCGCTCGGGGCAGCAGGTCCCACCACCAGGCGACGCAGGGGATGTCCAGCGGCTCGCTGCTGTCGTCGGTCGGGGCGTCGAGGAAGGTGGAGGGCAGCCGTGCCGGGTCGTCGGGGGTGGTGTAGCGGTGGGAGCTGATGCCCCAGTCCTGCGCGCCCCGGATGAAGTGGCCGAGGCTGCGCAGGTACTGCCGCAGCCGCGGGCTGTCGACGGTGGACGTCAGGTGGTCGCAGAGCCTCTCGAAGAGCACCATGACGCGGTCGCGCTGGGCGACTGCGGTCCGCAGTGCGTCTTCCGGGGCCAGTCCTCGGTGGTGCTGGAGGACGCGCAGCACGTTGAGGTAGTGCTGACCGGCGCGGCTCTCCTTGTGGTAGGAGAAGAGGTCGTTGTCCCAGGTGATGACGAAGTAGGCCATCTCGGCTGCGGCCCGGACCGACCGGTGGTCGCGCTCGCCGGGATCGAGTTCGTAGCCGTGCCCCATCTCCAGCAGCGGCAGGACGACGGAGGTGGCACCGTCGTAGAGGCGCATGAGGGTGTAGTCGTTGAGGTCGGGGACCGTCGCGTGACTGCGGTGGCCGGCTTCCCACACCACGGAGAGGAAGTACTCGCGCAGTGCGTCCACCCAGCGGGTCACCTGGGCCGGCGTGCCGTGGTGGGCCATGCGGCGGCTCAGGTCTCGCAGGCCGCGGGCGAGGGGGTCCTGCTGCAGCATCGGCGCTTCGGGATTCTGGGCGACGCGCAGCAGGCGGGAGAGCTCACCGGCGAGCAGCCCCGGGTCGGCGCCGAGTTCTCCCTCCTCGCAGTGGCCGTCGTCGACGCCGAACAGCCAGAGGATGAAGTCGGCGAGGAGCCGGGCGACTTCTTCGTCGCCTTCGGGGAGGATGCGCGCGGCGAAGGTGCCGATCTCGCTGGCGACGAGCTTGTCACGCAGTTCCGTCGAGCCTATGCCGAAGGCGTGCGCCCATGCGGCGTTCTGACGGTCGACGGCCTGGTGCCGCGGGTGGATGGCCGGGGGTATCGGAGAGTAGACGGGCGGGACGAGCAACCCGTGGTGCACGAGCGATCACCTCAGTCGTTCAGCGGACGGCCGCTCTCCACGGGGTCTCGGGGAGCCGCCTGCACCGCGACCAGGTCCACGACACACCGATGCAGCCACCGCGGGGGTATCGCGGTGGCTGCATCGGTGTGTCGAAGACGGCCAGAAGTGGATCACATCGTCCCGGGGCACTCAAGACCCCGGATATCGAACTGGCATGTCAAGAGGGCATATTGCGCCATCATATGCGGTTGCCGAAACCCGGGCCCGGCACCCGCCCCAGGCCCCGCACGCGCACGGACGACACGCGTCTCACCCGGTCGCGCGCCCGGGGCCCCGGAACCGGCGAGGCCGAACAGTCCCTAACGGCGCCACCGGAGACGGCGGAAGGGCCGGCGGGACGTGGAAACCCCGGGCGCCGTCCGGCTGGGTACGTCCGCGGGGGCCGGAGGGGAGGGAACGCTGCGCTGGGGCGGGAGTTCGGCGCCCGCGGTCTCCTCCGGGGCCGGCGAATCCTTCGCCGACCGGAGCCGCCCGGGGGTGAAGCGGACGGGCAGGGCGGCCAGCGGACGCGACATCAGCGAGGCGTTCCAGGTCAGCTCCTCCTCCGGTACGGCCAGGCGCAGGTCGGGCAGCCGGCTGAGCAGGACGTCGATCCCGGTGTCGGCGATGGCCCGGCCCAGGTCCTGGCCGGGGCACTCGTGCGGACCGCCGCTGAAGGCCAGGTGGGAGCGGTTCCCGTGCAGGGCGGTGGAGGTGTCCGGGCGGATGGCCGGGTCGGCGTTGCCCGCGGCCAGGCCGAGGATCAGCAGGTCCCCCTCCTTGATCCGCTTGCCCGCCAGCTCGACGTCCCCGGTGGCCCAGCGGCCGAGGTTGGTCGTCATCGGCGGGTCGTCCCACAACACCTGCTCCAGAGCGTCCGGCAGCGTCATGTGGCCACCGGCCAGGTTCGCGCGAAAGCGACGGTCGGTGAGCACCAGCCGCAGGGTGCCCGCGATCAGGTTGACCGTCGGCTCGTTGGCGGAAACCAGCACGACGCGCAGGTGCTCGCGCACCTCGTCGTCGCTCAGCCGGGCCGGGTGCTCGATGAGCTTGGAGGCCACGTCGTGGCCGGGCGTGACGCGTTTGCGTTCGACGAGCTGCTGGAGCGTCTCGGTGAGGTAGTCGTTGCTGGCCACCGCCGTCTCCGTGCCGCCGAGCATGTCGCGCGCCGCGTCGACGAGCCGGGGTCCGTAATCCTCCGGCATGCCGAACAGCTGCGTGACCACGCGCAGCGGGAGCTGGGCGGCGAACTGGTCGACCAGGTCGGCCCGTCCCACGGCGGCGAAGTCGTCGATGAGCTGGTGGGAGAAGCGGGTGACGTAGCGACGGATGCCGCGCGCTTCGAACCGGGACAGGCTGTCGGTGACGGCGCGGCGCAGCCGCTCGTGGTCGGGGCCGTCGGCGAACACGCACAGCGGCTGCCACGCGGTCATCGGCGTGAGGGGGTGGTCGGGCGGCACGTTGCCCTCCGCCATGTCGCGCCAGCGGCGCGAGTCGCGGCTGAAGAGCGTCGAGGTCCGCGCCACCTCCAGGTTCTCCCGGTGACCGAGCACCAGCCACGCCGGCAGGTCCCCGTGCACCAGCACGGGAGCCACGGCCCCGTGCTCCGCGCGCAGCTTCTCGTACAGCGCCATCGGGTCGGCGTCGGCCTCCGGCCCGTAGAGACGCCGCAGGCCGTCCGTCCCGGCGGCGTGCGCGGGGCATCCGGGCGGTGGCGCGGCCGGCCCCGGCCCGACGGTGGGTTCGTTCGGGGAGTTCACATCGCCTCCGAAGTCGTGGCCAGGGAACGCAGGTGGTGCATCAGCGTCATCAGGACGTCACGGCTGGAATCGCGGTGCCGGGCGTCGCACGCCACGATCGGTACGCTCGGCGGCAGGTCGAGCGCGTCGCGCAGGTCGTCCACGGCGTAGGTGGGGGCGTCCGGGAAGGCGTTGACGGCCACGATGAACGGGACCGACGCCTCCTCCAGCCGGCCCATCACGTCGAAGCCGGCCTCGAGGCGTCGCGTGTCGACGAGGACGACGGCGCCTAGTGCTCCGTCGAACAGGCCGTTCCACAGGAACCAGAACCGCTCCTGTCCGGGCGTGCCGAAGAGGTAGAGGACCATCTCCTGGTTGAGGCTGATGCGGCCGAAATCCATCGCGACGGTGGTGGCCGTCTTCCGTTCGACGCCGGTGTTGTCGTCGACCGTGGCGCCGGCCTGCGTCATCGTCTCCTCGGTCGTCAGCGGACGAATCTCGCTGACCGAACGGACCAGCGTCGTCTTTCCGACGCCGAAGCCGCCCACCACGACGAGCTTGACCGCCACGTTGGTCGACGACGGCAGCGCGTCCTCACTCCGCGGCCCCGTGACCGTCTCAGAGCTTGCTGAGTCCATCGATTACCGCCTCAATCAGTGCGATGTCCGGAAGCGTGGATGCAGGGTTGCGCGTCTGCACCAGTTCTTCGTCCAACAGGTCCGTCAGCAGCACGGTGGTCACGCTGACCGGCAGCCGCAGGTAGGCGGAGATCTCCGCCAGGGACAGCGGGGCACCGCACATCCGCAGGATGGCCGCGTGTTCGGGCTGCATCCCGACCTTCGGCTGCACGCGGGCGACGATCAGCGTGACCAGCCCCAGACCCGCCGTCTCCGGCGAGTCGGTGCGGCCCCCGGTGATGACGTAGAGCCGCTCGGGGGTCTCCGCGTCCTCCCACTCCTCGTCTCCTCCGCTCATACGGAGGACCCGTCATGCCGCGGAGGGCTCGTGAGGTGGGCGCCGATACGCGCCACGAGGTCGCGCATGCACTGGCCCACGAGACCCGCGTCGACTCCTTCGTCCGCCAGCACGGCGAGATGCGCTCCCGCACCGGCCGCCATCAGGTACATGAAGCCGCCGTCGACCTCGATGACGACCATCCGCATCCGGCCGCTGCTGTGCTCGAACTCCGCGGCGATCGCCACCGAAAGGCTCTGCAGCCCCGACCCGATGGCGGCGATTCGGTCGGCGGTGTCCTGGTCGGTGGCGTGCCGCGCCATGCACAGGCCGTCCGAGGACAGCACCACCACATGGCGTGTCTGCGGGACGCTCTCCGCCAGGTCCTTCAGCATCCAGTCCATGTCGACCCGCCGATCCATCGCTCACTCACCCTCATCCGACGTCGTGTCTGTACTGCTGTGGCGGGGTGCCGGCGTCGTGCGCTCCTCGCCGGACAACCCGCTCGCGAGGTCGGCCATCCACATGCCGGGCTGCGGTGCGGGGGCCTCTCCCTGCTCGACCGGCGGAGCGGCAGGATCCGGGCGCGCGGGACCGAAGCGACCCGGGCCGTTCGGACCCTGCCGCCGACGGCGCCGCTGTGGCAGGCCGTTCGCGTTGCGCACCGGCTCCTCCGCGGGAGCCGCCTCTTCGGCGTTCTCCAGGAGACCGTGGGCCGGTGCCGGGGCGGCGGTCGCCCGCCGCGGCTCGTGACCGGCGCCGGGGCGGACTCCGCCGCCCGATCCGGCGTCCGCCGGGGTGTGCGCTCGCGAGTCCGCGCCGGGAGCGGCACCGATGCCGTGGGCGCGTACCGTGACCGGCGCCGTGGTGACCAGCTGCTTGGGCACGACGAGCACGGCCCGCACCCCGCCGTAGGCGGACGGCGGCAGCGACACCTGGAAGTCGTAGGCCCTGGCCAGGCGGCCGACCACGGCCAGCCCGAGGCGCGGTGCCTCACCAAGGTCGTTGAGGTCGATCCCGGCCTGCGCCTCCTTGAGCATCTGCTCGGCGCGGGACCTGGCCTCCTCGCTCAGGCCGACGCCGCCGTCCTCGATCTCGACGGCGACACCCGCGTGGACCTCGCTCGCCGTCAGATGCACCCTCGCCTTGGGCGGCGAGTACCGGGTCGCGTTGTCGAGCAGTTCGGCGAGCGCGTGGATGAGCGGTTCCACCGCCGGGCCGGTGATCGCGACGTCGACGACGGAGTGCAGCTCGACGCGCTGGTAGTCGGTGATGCGGGACATCGCGCCGCGCAGCACGCTGTAGAGGGCCACGGGCTTGCTCCACTGCCTGCCGGGGCGTGCCCCGCCCAGCACGGCGATGCTGTCGGCGAGGCGGCCGATGAGCGCGGTGCCGTGGTCCAGCTTGAGCAGGTCGGCGAAGAAGTCGGGCCGGCTGCCGTGCCGTTCCTCCATCTCCCGCAGGTCGCGGGCCTGCTGATGGATGACGGCCTGCACACGGCGGGCGATGTTGACCACACCGCGCTGGGCGGAGTCCCGTAGCGTCTCCTCGGCCTGCACGGCCTGGACGACGCTGTGCAGCAGCGCCCGGTGAGCTGCCCGGAACTCGTCGCTGAGCCCTTCCCCGGTGGACTCCATGGACAGCAGGACGTCCTCGGCGAACTCGCCCTCCTGCAGGCGCTCGACGGCCTCGGGTAGACGCTGCTGCGCCAGTGCCGTCGTGGCCGCCTCCTGCTGGATCAGGCGGCTGCGCAGCGCCTCTTCCCGTTCGGCGTGCCGGGCCCGCTCGGCGGCGGCCGTCGCGCCGCGACGGGCCACTTCCGCCGCGAGCGCGGCGACGGCGAGTGTGGCCGCGGCACCGCACCAGACGACCGCCGCGCGCGCCACGGGCTGCACCATCAGGGCGGCGACGACCGTCACCGCCGCCGTCACGGCGGCGGGCAGGAACCACGCCGCCGCAGGTACGGACCGCGGGACTCCGGGGGACGATCCAGCACGAACCATCAGCATCCTCACAATATTGAAGCGACGCGCGCAACAGGCGGTGTTCTTCGTACAGCGACGGGAAGACCGGTCAGCCGAGGCGCACACCCTCGACACGGCAACAGGACAGGGAGCGGCAGAGGAGATCCACTGCGTCAGCGCTCCGAGCCCTCGGCAGCATAGCTGCAATGAACTCGTAGATCACATAGACCTTTTGTCGGCCCGTCAGCTTTTGTCTATGGCCCGTCAGATGCGCGAGGCTCCGAGGAGACACCCGGCTCGCCGGTCGTGCGACGGCGTCCCAACCAGTGCTTCCTCCGCTCCGTTCACCGCACGGGGACGGGGCCGCCGCCTGCCGACGACCCGGGGCGGGGGAGACTGGACGAACGCCCGCACGGCTCGCGCCCACGGCCGACATGCTGCCTCCACCGTGGCGACCCCCGGCACCGACGGCGTCCGACGCGCGTCACGCTCCGGACCGGAGTCCGTATCCGCGTCGCGCGCGAGGACGTGGACGGCCCCGCGGGCGGTGACCCGACGAGGCCGGCCACCATCCGGCCGACCGCGCTGCCCGCGGGAAAGGAACTGCGCCATGACGAAGGACAACGAGCCGGTCCTCGGCCACCCGGTCCTCGACGACCCGGCCCTCGACGACCCCGTGGGCCGGTCGCTCGGCGGCCGGCACGCCGCCTTCGCCCGAAGAGCCGGCGGCGCCGCCACCTACCTCCCGGACGTGGCCACCTTCTCCGCCGTGGCCACCGACCCGGACGCTCAAGACTGGGCCGACCTCGCCCGCCTGCTCGGCCCCGGCGCCTTCGCCGACATGTTCAGTTGCCCGTCCCTCCCGCCGCCGGACTGGCAGCCGGTCTTCACCCTGGAGGGCCGTCAGATGATCTGGAACGGCGACGCCCGCCCCGGCCGCCCGGAATCCGCGCCCGGCACCGACCTCGTCGAGCTGGCTGCGGACAGCGTGCCCGACGTGCTCGATCTCGTCGCCCGGACCGAGCCGGGGCCCTTCTGGCCGCGCACCCACGAACTCGGCACCTACCTGGGCGTCCGGTCGGACGGCGTCCTGGTGGCCATGGCCGGAGAGCGCCTGCGCCCTCCGGGGTGGACCGAGATCAGCGCCGTCTGCACCGCACCCGACGCACGCGGGAAGGGCCACGCCTCCCGCCTCATCACCGCACTCGCCGCACGCATCGTGGCGCGCGGCGAACGGCCCTTCCTCCACGTGGCGGAGGCGAACACCGCAGCGATCTCCCTGTACGAACGGCTCGGCTTCACCTCACGCAGGCCGGTCACCTTCCGAGGCTTCACCACCCCCGACATCCCCTGAGGCTGGCCTGCGGTGCACCCTCGGGCGGCTCGACGGCTTCCGCCCCCGTCGGAATCCAGCCCGAGCCGCCTCACTGGTGCACGTGGGCGCGCTGCCCCTCACGGTCGAAGACCATGATCAACTCGGCCGGAGCGTCCAGGGCCGTGATCGCGTGCGGGACCATCGTCGCGAACTCCGCCGCCTCCCCCGTGTCGACGTCGATCTGCCGCTCGCCCAGCCACAGGCGCGCACGGCCGTCGAGCACGAGGAACCAGTCGTGGCCCGGGTGCACCCGTTGACTCGGCGGCGCGTCGGACGGTTCGAGGCGCATCTTGATCGCGACCGTGCGCCCGTCCGGACGACTCAGCGGCCACGTCGTCCGCGTGCCGCTGCTGTGGGCGACCGGGCGGATGACGACGTCGTCGTCGGTGGGCGCCTCGAAGAGCGCGTCGAGACTCACCTGGAGGGCGTTGGCCAGCGGCACCAGCACGTCGAGGCTCAGCGTGCGCTTGCCCGTCTCGACGCGGCTGATGGTCGACGGGCTGAGGTGGGTGCGCTCGGCCAGTTCGTCGAGGGAGTACCCCAGGGTGGTGCGCATGCTGCGCAGGCGCGACCGCGCCAGGGCCTCGATGTCGGCGACTCCGTGCATGCTCCCATCCTCCCGCCCTCTTGCTGATTCCGCAAGGCGCTTTGCGGAGACCGCCGGGCGTCGTACCGTCGGACCCATGAGCGACCACCCCGCGGAGACCCGCACCTCGGCCCACTCCCAGCACGCCGGGCACCCCGACAACACCGGTCACGACAGCCACACCCGGCACCCCGCCCAGGAGCGTCACTGCGACGTCGCCGTCATCGGCGGCTCGGCCGCCGGTCTCGCCGCCGCCCTGCAGATCTCCCGCCAGCGACGCAGCGTCGTCGTGGTCGACGACGGCACCCCGCGCAACGCCCCGGCCGCGCACATGCACGGGTACCTGGGGCACGAGGGCGTCGCGCCCGACGAGCTGAGGGAGACCGGGCGCGCCGAGGTACGCGCGTACGGCGGGGAGGTGCTCTCCGGCCGGGTCGTGGGGGTGCACCGTCTCGACGACGGCCGGTTCCGGCTCGACCTCACCGGCGGGCATGCACTGACGGCCCGCCGCGTCCTCGCCGCGACCGGCCTGTTCGACGAACTCCCCGCTCTGGACGGCGTCGCCGAGGGATGGGGACGGGGCGTGATCCACTGCCCGTTCTGCCACGGCTTCGAAGTGCGTGACCGGCGCCTGGTGCAGATCGTCACCCACGCTCTCGGCCTCCACCCGACCCCGCTGTTCCGGCACCTGACCGACCGGCTGACCGTCGTACTGCACGATCCGGCCGGACTCGACGAGGAGGCCGTCGCCGCGCTCGCCGCCTCCGGCGTCGCCGTCGAACACGGCGAGGTCGGCCGGGTCCGCACCGGGCCGGAGGGCGAGGTGTCCGGAGTCGAACTCGGCGACGGTCGCGTCCTCGATGCCGACGCCGTCGTGGTCGGCCCGCGGTTCCGGGCACGTGTCGACATGCTGGCCGGGACCGGGCTCACCGCCACCCCGCACCCGACCGGCGCCGGCGACGTCCTCACGGTGGACCAGCGCGGCGAGACCGCCGTACCGGGGATCTACGCGGCTGGCAACGTCACCGACCCGAGCCTGCAGGTGCTGCCGTCGGCCGCCCAGGGCAGCCAGGTCGGCGCCATGATCGCCTTCAGCCTCGCCGAAGAGGATCTGCACGACGCCGTCCGGCGTTCGGGCGAGGAGGCCGACTGGGACCACCGCTACGGGGGCCCGGACCGGGCCTGGAGCGGCAACCCCAACGGCACGCTCGTCCACGAGGTCGCCAGCCTGCCCCCGGGCCGGGCGCTCGACGTCGGAACCGGCGAGGGCGCCGACGCCCTCTGGCTGGCCGAGCGCGGCTGGAAGGTGACCGCCACCGACATCTCCGGCAACGCGCTCGCCCGGGTGCGCGCCGAGGCGGATCGGCGCGGACTCGCCGTCGACCTCCTGCGCAGCGACGCCAACGATCCCGTGCCCTTCGGCGCCGAGGCGTTCGACCTGGTCTCCCTGCAGTACGGCTCGTTCAAGCGCACCCCCGACCAGCGCGGACTGCGCAGCCTGCTCGCCGCCGTGGCCCCGGGTGGCACGTTCCTGGTCGTGCACCACGACCTCACTCCCCTGCGCGACCCGGTGGACGTGGCCACCCAGACCCGGATGTACGACCCGGAGGCCTTCGTCGGGGTCGACGAGGTCGCCGCCGCGCTCACCGCCGACCCGGACACCTGGGAGGTCGAGATCCAGGAGACCCGGCCACGGCCCCCCGGCGCGGCCAGCACCCACCACGTGGACGACGTCGTCCTGCGCGCGACCCGGCGGGCGCGCTGACCGCGCTGCCGGCCGGTGAGCACGACAGCGGAGGGGGAGCACGACGGAGCGCCGACCCCGCCGCCTCGAAGACACGGCGGGGGATGTGAAACCACCGGCCTGAGGGGCGGGGGTGCGCCGGGGAGCAGGACCCTCTCAGACGCCGAGGGCACCCACACGCGCGCGCGTCACCGCGGTACCCAGGCCGCCCATGTCCCGCAGAAGCTCCTCCTCGTCATAGCGATCACAGCCCCGGTGCCAGACGAGGATGCCGGACATCCAGTTCTGCAGCTCGAGGGCGTACAGGTTCAGGGCGGCACGGGTCTCCTGAGGCAGTTCCAGGTCGTCGCACAGGACGGGAAGCTGCACGTTGCAGACGTGCTCGAACTCCCGCATTCTTCCGTCGATCAGATCATCGACGATCCGACGGGCCTGCGTCTGTGTGCAGTCCAGGAACCGCTGCACGACCAGTACCGCGTTGTGGATCTCGCCCTCGAACTCGATCTCCTTGCGGAAGGAGAACACGTCGTTGAGCAAGCCGGCCCAGTCCGCCGCCGAGTGCTCCAGCGCCTGCACGGGACGGGAACGGTACACCTCACCGGGAATCACGCCGCCGTGCCCGATGCGCGACAGGCTCATCGTGAGGTCGGCGCCGAAGGTCTTGCGGCGCATCTCGATGTAGTCCACGGGCTCGGGCACCCTGCGCTGCACCGCGTTGACCAGCTCCCACACCCACGCGTCCGTCATGTCGACGATGGTTCGCCGGAAGGTGATCCGGGCCTCCCGCGTCATAGGCGCGGTCGTGCGCACCCACAGGTCGTACAGAGCCCGCTCCAACGCCGTGTCCGCCCGCCGGGGAGGCGTCCCCGCATCGACCGGCATGAAATCCGACAGCCCGTCGGTGTAGCGCCTGGCCGCTGCCAGGTTGCCGGTGCGCCCGAAGATGAGCGGGTAGTAGTCGTCTCCGTAGGTGCCCCACGCCAGCCAGCCCGAGGTCAGGTCGAGTCCCTCCGGGGTTGCGTCCGGGTGGATGCCTGCCGCGCACAGCGGCAGGTCGGCCGCACGCAGTTTCCTCTCGTCCCACACGCCTTCCGCGGTGACCCCGAACTCATGGCACCAGGCGACGAGTCGCTCCCGGGAGGCGTGCAGGTGCGGGGAACGCCTCGCCGCGAAAGGCATGCGCGGTTCCGGCTCCGGCAGACCCGCCGCGGGCTGCTGGACATGCGTGTAGCCGCGCCGCCGCTGCGGCATGGTGTGCACGTACGAACCCGCGAGGCGGGCCGCACTGGTGCCGAGGCCCGTGGGGCCGGCGGGAAGGCGGGACCCGTCCTCCGGGCCGGGGCCGGACTCCCGCATGTAGCGGCTGGAACGACGGTGCCATTCGTGGCCGCCGGACTGCCAGTCCTGCAGCCCCTTGGTGTAGGCGGCGATCCTCGACTGCTCGTCGGGCGTGAGCCCGTGCTCGGCGCACAGCGGCGGAACCTCGGTGAGCGCCGTGTGCTCGAACTGGTGGAGACGGGCGGTGAGCAGGTCGTTGACCTTGTCGGCAGCCTCCTGGGTGGTGCACTCGAGGAAGGTCTCGAAGACGAGCACGCCGTTGGACAGTTCGCCCTCCTCCTCGACCTCTCGCTGGTAGGAGAACAGGTCGTTCCGCAGGTGGACGGCGTCGGAGAAGGTGTCGCGCAGGACCAGCAGCGGTCGGGAGGAAGCCACCCGGGCGGGCACTTCGGCGTGCGCCGCGTACTCCACGAGACCGGCCGACCAGGGGGCGCCACCGACCTTGCGGCGCATCTCGATGTACTCCAGCGGGTTGGAGACCCGGCCGCTCTCGATGTTGGACAGCTCCCACATCGACTCGTCCAGCAGGGCGAGGGTGGCTTCGGTGAACCGCTCCCGCCAGTCGTCCGTCATGACGGGCACGGTGCGCCGCCACAGATCCGCGAGCCCCCTCTCCACCGGGTCGCGCGGCTCCGGCATCGGGGCGACGGAGTCGACCGGCATGCACGCCCGCAGCCGCTGCAGGTGCTCCTGCGCGGCGACGGTGTCGCGGGTGTACTTGTACCTCTCCAGGAAGTGGTCGTCGAAGAAGAACACCCACACGTACCAGTCGGTGACGGTCGCCAGCCGCTCGGCGGAGGTGTCCGGATGGGTGTAGGCGCACAGCAGGGCGTAGTCGTGCGCATCGAACGCGTCGGTGTCCCAGATGCCCGAGCCCTCGAGCATGCCCATGCTCCTCGCCCAGGCCCGCGCATGGGTGCGGACCGTCTCCAGGTGGGGGCTGCGGCGGGCCGGGTACGGCTCGTAGAACGTGGGCAGCTCGAAGGGCCTGGCCATCTCTCCGTCCTCCTCCGGTCAGTCGCGGCGGTGGTGGACCTCGACGTCCTCGAGGATGCCGAGCGCGTCCGGTACCAGTACCGCGGCCGAGTAGTAGGTGGACACCAGGTAGGAGATGACGGCCTTGTCGTCGATGCCCATGAAGCGGGCGTTGAGACCGGGCTCGATCTCGTCCGGGATACCGGTCTGGTGCAGACCGATGACACCCTGGTTGTCCTCCCCCAGCCGCATCGCGATCACCGAGGACGTGCCCTGCGGGGTCACCGGGATCTTGTTGCACGGAAGGATCGGCACGCCGCGCCACGCCGGGACGGATTCGCCGTTGAGCTCGGCGTTCCCCGGGTACAGCCCGCGGTGGTTCAGCTCACGGCCGATCGCGGCGATGGCCTTCGGGTGCGCCAGCATCACACGGGTGTTGCGGCGACGGGACAGCAACTCGTCCAGGTCGTCCGGAGTGGGCGGCCCCGAGTGGGTACGGATGCGCTGCTTGTACTCCGCGTTGTGCAGCAGACCGAACTCACGGTTGTTGACGAGCTCGTGCTCCTGACGCTCGCGCAGCGCCTCCACCGCGAGCCGCAGCTGCTCCTCGGTCTGGTTCATCGGCTTGTTGTACAGGTCGGCGACGCGAGTGTGGACCCGCAGCACCGTCTGCGCGACCGACAGCTCGTACTCACGCGGTTTGAGCTCGTAGTCGACGAAGGTGCCGGGCAGGGTGGGTTCCCCCACGTGACCGGAGGCCAGCGCGATCTCGGCCTCCCCCTGCCTGTTCTGTTCCTGCGAGGACAGGGCGCGGAACGCGCCGACGTGCTCGCGGAGTGACGGAACGCGTTCCAGCAGGCGCTCGAAGTCGTCACGCCGCAGCTGAAGAAGAGTGCCGGACGTCAGCGCGGTCGCGGTGGCGTCCCAGGTGGCGGGCTCCCCGAGGAGCGCCTGTTCACCGAACCGGTCGCCCTCAGCCACCGTTTCCAGCACGAAGTCCTCGCCGTACCTGCTCGATCGCGTACGGCGGACCCTGCCGTGGGCGATCAGGCGCACGTACTGGACGTCCTCACCCTCGCGAGCCAGCACCTCACCGGCCTCGAAGTCGTGCTGTGTGAAGGCGTCGGCCAGCGCCGAGAGGGCCTCTCCGTCCTCGAATCCGCGGAAGATGCCCAGCTCCCCCAGCTCCGGGGGAATCACACGGACGGTCGCGCCGGTCTGATCGAAGTCGATGCGGCCGTCCCCGACCGCGTAGGTCAGCCGCCGGTTGACACGGTAGACACCGCCCTCGGTCTGCACCCACGGGAGGACCTTGAGAAGCCAGCGCGAGGTGATGCCCTGCATCTGCGGGGCGGACTTGGTGGTGGTCGCGAGCTTCCGCGCGGCGGCGGTACTGAGAGACCGCAGCGGTTCCTCGGTCTCTGCGGCCCGAGGCTGCGACGGGGTGGTCATGCGTGTCCTCCGTGGGGGCGTGCGGACGACCGGCGGTCGTCTGGGCGTGCGTCAGAGCTGTCAACATCAATTAGACCTGACGCAGCGGGAGTTGACGCACGCGGGGTTGCGCCCCGGACGTGGTGCACGGGCTCGGCCGCTTCCCGCGGGCCTACCGGCGCCGCGCACGGCCGGGAAAGAAACGGTGTCCGAGGGATGCGCCGCTGAACGGACGCTCCGCAGAACAGGACCAGCCGTCCTCGACCACACAGCGGGCCAAGCGCAGACGTCCGGTCTCGGGCAGCTGGACATTACGGTGGGACACCGGGCGGGTCCTTTGGGACGGCGGACGAGTGACTTGGCGGTTCTCATCCTGCCGCTGAAGAACCCGCCCCTTCGTACCGGCCCCAGCGTCACCAACCTCACCGAACAACACACCTAGAGCCTCCGACCTACCCGGGGCGGTTCAGGTGCATGCGGCAACGGCGACTGGGTAGGCAAGAGCTTCCTTCCTCCGGAGGTGTCCCGGATCGCTTCGGAGGACGTACGTGGGGTGCACCGCTGTTATAGCCCGACCGGTGTCGATCCGTGACCGCCGACCCGGCCCCGGAGTGGCCGGCATGTCGTCCGGTGAGAGACGCGGGCTCTGACCGGCGAAGACACCCCGCTCCCTGTACTGAGGATCGAGGAGCGTGGATTCACATCCGCTGCCGGGACGGCGGAGGCGAAGAGCGAGGGCGGCCTTTCGCATCGAGAGGCCGCCCGTTGATCTTTCACCGGGCACGTCGGGCCGGAGCGGGAGGAAGGCGCCGACCCACCTGTCGGTACGGGTTCGCTCAGCGACCCGCAGGCCTCAGGATGCCCACCAGTCCCGGGATCCGCCCTCATCCGCGCCGCACTGACGCCAGATCAGACCGTCGCGGAGCACGTACACGCCGAACGTGACGACCACCTCACCGCGGACGGTCATGGTGCCGCGCATCATGACCGTGTCATCGGTCTGGATGAACTCGTTCATCTCCACGTGCTGCAGGTCGAGTTCCCAGTAGCGGGCCAGGAGTTTCCGGATCTCGTCCTCTCCCCGCACGGTGCCGGTGAACCGGATCCACTCGGCGTCAGGGTGGTACAGCTTCATGAGTCCGTCCAGGTCACGCTCCGCCGTGCAGCGAACCATTTCGGCGAAGAGAGGGTGCAGCTCGATCTCGGCTTCTGTGCTCATGACAAGGCTCCAGTCGGTTCGGCGGTATCCGTTGCGGACGAGGCGGGCGAGCGGACGAGGTGGCGTCGAAGACGGAAGGGGCACCGGGGGTCAGGAAGCGGAGAACCAGCCGCGAATGGAGCGTTTGATCACCTTCCCGAGGTCGTTGCGCGGCAGTTCGTCCACGAGAAGGACCTGAGAGGGTGCCTCGTGGAAGGCGAGTGCACCACGGGCGTGGGCCAGAAGCGCCGACGTCATGCCGGCGTCGTGAGGGGCTCCCTCAGCAGGAACGACCGCTGCGACCACGGCGCCCTCCGCTGTTCCCACGACGGCGACGTCGCCGACGGAGTCGTGAGCGAGCAGGGCGGATTCGACCCGGAGCGTGGAGACGATCCCCCTCGGGGTGCGAACGGCGTCCGACTCACGGTCGAAGAGATGCAGCTCGCCCTCCTCGTCAAGGTGCCCGAGGTCGCCGGTGTCGCACCATCCGCCCGGGGGTGTCCCCTGCTCCTCGGGTCCGGAGTCCAGGCGGACGCGGGCCGGCGCGCCTTCGGCACGCAGCCATATGCGCCCCACCTGCCCCTGCGGCAGGGCCTCACCCTGCTCGTCGGTGATCAGTACGTGCGTGCCGGGTGCCGGGCGACCGACGGACATCGGGCGAGACGGGTCGAAGGTGCCGATGGTGACCGCGGGTTTGGCCTGGCTCGCCGAATAGGCGCCGATCACGGAGGCGTTCGGCATGGCTTTCAGCAATGCCTGAGCAAGCGGTGGGTGCAGAAAGGCAGACGCCGTAGCCACCGTTCTGACCGATGAGACATCGTAGCGCTCCAGCACTCCGTCTCGGACGAGTTGCACCGCGAGGTGCGGAGTCATCATGATCGTGCTCGCGGCATGCTCCTCGATCAGCGCGCCCAGCCGGTCGGCGTCACCGGGAGGTGCAAGGACGAGGGTCGTCGGGGTGGCGTTGAGGACCATCGAGACCGTGGTCGCGCTCGCGGTGATGCCGAGCTTCACCGAGGCCACCATCGGCGTCGGTTCGTCGTGGGCCATGACCGAAGGCGGGCCCCCGGCGGTCGCCAGGTTCTCGTGGGAGACAACCACTCCCCGCGCCATCCCCGTGGTTCCCGAGGAGTAGACGACCTCCGCGTCGTCATGCGGGCTGTGTGCGAGCGCGACCGGCGGGCCGTCGGCCATCGACAGCTCGTCCAAAGACCGCGTCCACCGGACAGACAGGTCGTCGGGCGGGAGTGTCCGCCCATGCACGATGCCGACCATGCGGCTCTGCCGTACCCGGCGTTCCGTCTCTGCGGCGGGCAGGCGCACGGACAAGTGCACGACCGCCGCACCGGCCTTGAGCGCGCCGAGGTACGCAACGGCGTAATCGGCCCAGTCCATGCCGCCGAAGTGGATGCCGACGCGGTCACCGCGACGCACGCCCGCCGCCTGCAGGCCCCGCGCCACCGCCTCCGAACGACGGTCCCAGGCGCCGTACAGCAGGTCCGGTCGTCCGTCGATGACGAGAGCCACACGGTCGGGGTGCAGCGCCGCGTGCGCGTGAAGTTGGTCGGTGAGGTAGGAGATGGTGGTCCGCTTCGTCATCCGTGTCACCCCACAAGCTCGAAGGCGACGCCTTTGCGGTCCCCGAACCGGGGCGCGGTGGCGGCCAGGAGGTGGTCGAGAATGAAGCGTGCCCGATCCTCCGGCGGATCCTCGCTCAGAGCCAGGAGGTAGCGGCGATGGGCGGCGAGGGAGCGGACAGCGCGTTCCGCGGCGTCCGCATCGACGGCCACAGCGTGTGTTGCGCGGGGGGAGCCGGCGACTGCCACGCGGCGGGCACGCCACGGTTCGAGACCCTCCTCGGCGAGCCTGGGGAAGATCCACGGGTTGGCGGCGTCGGCCACCGCGTCCAGGGCGGCCCGGCCGACGGCACGGTGATCGGGGGTGTTCCAGGCGCCGGAGGCCCAGGTGTCGTGGTGGTTGAAGGTGAGGATGAGGTCGGGACGCCACCTGCGTACGGCGCGGGCCAGGTCCCTGCGCAGGTCCGGCCCGTAGACGATGGAGCCGTCGGCGTGCCCTTCGAGGAAGTCGACGTCGCGCACGCCGAGTTCCGCCGCGGCCTTGCGTTGTTCCGCTTCGCGCGCCGGTCCACACTGCTCCGGCGCGAGGTCGGATATACCGGCTTCGCCGCGGGTCACCAGGAGGTAGACCACTTCCCGGCCCTGCGCGGTCCACCGGGCGATGGCAGGGCCGGCCCCGAACTCGATGTCGTCGGGATGGGCAACGATGGCGAGCGCGCGGCTCCAGTCGTCGGGCATGTCGAGGAGTGCGTCGGCCATGAGATCTCCGTACGTTGTCGGCGAGGGGATGGACCGACGGCGTCCGAGCGACGTTCCGGGGCTCGGCTGCAGCCGGGGCTGACATGCGTTGCGAACGCGGTGGACGGAAGTGAAGCACTTTCCCGAGGCGCCGGGGCCGGTGACGGGTTCTCAGGCGGCCTCGGGCTCGGACGGTACGCGAATGACCAGAAGGGCGACCGCCAGGGCTGCGGCCATGATGGCGGTACAGGACAGGAATCCGACGCGGAAGCTGTACGTGTCGCCCAGGCCACCGGTCGCCTGCGTGACGGTGGTCAGCACCGCGAGCCCGAGCGAGCCTCCTACGAGCATCGCGGTGTTGAACAGGCCCGAGACGGCACCAGCGTCGGTGGGTGCGATGCCGGCGGTGGCGAGGGAGCCGGCGGGCATCATGGTCAGGCCGAGGCCGATGCCGGAGAGGATGGTGGGGCCGAGCACCGCGCCCAGGTAGGAGACGGAGGGTGCCGCGACACCGAGCCACGCCATGCCCACCCCGAGGAAGCTGAGGCCAAGCACCAGCATGCGCCTGAGTCCCACCCGGTCGACCGTCTTCGTGCATACCTGCGCGGAGACCATCAGGATGGCGATCAGAGGAAGGTAGGCGATGCCCGTCCTGAGCGCGGAGAACCCCAGTTGACCCTGCAGGTACAGCGTGACGAAGTAGAAGTAGCTCATCTGCGTGGCCCCCCACATCATCATGATGCCCAGGGCACCGCCCGTATTCCGTCGGCGGAGGAGGTGCAGGGGGACGACCGGGTGTTCCTGTCGCCGCTCCACCGCGAAGAACAGGACCAGGAGCCCCGCCACAACCACGAGCAGACCCCCGCGCTGCGGGGCGCTCCAGGGGTTGTCGGTGTCCAGGAACACGAAGACGGTCAGCAGAAGTGCCGCAGTGATCGTCACCGCCCCCACCACGTCGAGCGACGGCCGCTCCTCGGCACGGCTGTCGGTGAGGGTGGTGAGCGAGAGCACGACGATGGCGAGCCCGATCGGGATGGAGAGGAAGAAGCTGAACGGCCAACCAGGGCCGGACGTCAGCAGACCGCCGAGGAGGAGGCCGAAGAGTGCCCCCGCAGCTGCGGCGCTGCCCCACAGCGCCAGAGCCTTCTGTCGCTTGGGCCCCTCGGGGAAGGAAGTGATGATGAGGGACAGCACGACCGGCGCGGTCAGGGCACCCCCGACTCCCTGGACCGCTCGCCCGACGACCATCGTCGCCGGATCGGTTGCGAAGCCGCAGACGGCGGAAGCCACGGTGAACACGGTGATGCCGATGATGAGGACCCGGCGGCGTCCGAACACGTCACCGATCCGGCCTCCGATGAGGAGCAACCCTCCGTAGAGGAGGGCGTAGGCGTTGACCACCCACGGCAGGCCCGGTTCGCTGAAGCCCAGGTCACGCTTGATGAACGGCAACGCGACGTTGACGATGGTCTGGTCGACCTGGATGAGCAGCTCGGCCATCAGCAGCGTGAGCAGAATGAGCCGCGTGAGGACGGAGCCCGGCTCCGCGGTGGCTCTCTTGTCGGTTGCCGAGGGCTCGTCGGTGGGCCGGACGGTCATGACTCTCCTGGTCTCCTGTGCGCACCCGCCGGTCCGGCGGGCTCGGACGCACCCCACAGTAAGGACGGGGATGCGGGCGGGATGCTCACTACAGCGCATCGCGGGGGGAACGCAGCCGGTGCCCCGCAGGGGTGAGCGTGCAGGGGCCGGGGCGCACGTCGCGGCCCCGGCCCAGTGACACGTCCCGCCGTCAGAGGCGGTATTCGACCGTGTACTCGGCCGTCTTCTCATCCAGGGACTTGACGGATCCGGTGCCCGAGATGCCGGCGAAGTCGCCGGTTCCGGTCCCCTCGACGAGGGTCCACCTCTCGTCGGCGGCACTGGTGAAGACACCTTCGATACGCGCCACGAAGGTGCCTTTCCTGTCGCCGATGGAGCCCTCGAAGCGCTGGAGGCCCACGTACGTGGCCGAGCCGCCCTCTCCGTAGGCGAGGAGGTACTCCAGGACGCCCTCGCCCTCAAGGTCACCGCTGAAGGTGTTCTCCACGCTGGCGCGTGTCAGGGAGGCTGAACCCTCCTGCTGGTGGTACGGGTTCTCGTTCCACGACTTCGTGGTGTACGTGCCGGTTGCTCGGGTGGTCATCCTGCGGTGGTCCTCTCGTGCGGGACGATCGACTGGCCGTGACTGTGCGCCAGCTGATGTGACGGACCGTCATCGTATACTCCGGGGACAGCCTGTCCTTCCGCGTACGTCGGGCAGGGCTCAGTTCAAGCCACCGGGCTCGGAAGGTGCAACCGAATCTTCACCAGCTGATATGGAGTGTGCGCGGCCCCCGTACCGTGGTGTCCGGTTTCCACTCGATCTCGCCGTGGACGCGCAGGCCCGGCATGCCCTGCACGAGTGCTTTGAGGGCCTCCTGCAGTTCGACCCTCGCCAGGTGGGCGCCGAGGCAGTGGTGCGGCCCGTGGCCGAAGGCCATGTGCCGATTGTCGGGTCGGTCCAGCCGGACCTCCTCGGGTTCGTCGAAGGTCTGACCGTCCCGATTGGCGGCGCTGGTGTCCACGACGACCGGCTCTCCCGCACGCACCAGGACGTTCCCCACCCGCACGTCCTCCAGCGGGTAACGGGGGGAGACGCCGTTCGCGGTGAAGGGCACGAAACGGAGGAGCTCCTCCACCGCCGTGGGAACGAGCTCCGGGTCCGTGCACAGCCGATTCCACAGTTCTGGCCGTTCCAGCAGTACGTGGACGAAGTTCGGAATCTGGCTGGCCGTCGTCTCGAAACCACCGATAAGGATCGAGATGCACAGGCCGAGGAGTTCCGGTTCCGTGAGCCGGTCGTGCGCGTCCCGCGCCTCGATCAGGGCGCTCATCAGGTCGTCGCCCGGTGCCGCGCGACGCTCGAGGATCAAGCGCTCGAAGTAGTCCTGCATGTCCGCGAAGCTCTGACCGCACTCCTCGTCAGTGAGCTCGTTTGTGGAGAGTGCCGCATCGCACCAGCTGCGCAATTGGGCACGGTCTTCCTCCGGCACCCCGAGGAACTCGCAGATGACGGTGATGGGCATGGCCAACGCGTACGAGCCGACCAGTTCGGCCGGGGCTCCCGCCGCCCTCATGTCGGCCACGAGCTTCGCGGCCAACTCTCCGATCCAGGCCCGTTTTCCCTCGATGCGCCGGGCGGTGAAAGCTTTCGACACCAGCGTGCGTACCCGAGTGTGATCGGGCGGGTCCATGGTGAGAATGCTTTCCGGAATGGCACGCGGCGTCATGCGGGGCTCGTCCCGGCGTGTCACCTCGGCGCGCGAGAAGCGCCGGTCGGTCAGCACGAGACGCGCGTCGACGTAGCGTGTGACCAGCCACGCCGGGTCGCCGTACGGCAACTGAACCCGGATCGGTTCCCCGTCCTGCAAGAGCTTGGCGTACTCCCCGGAAAGTTCGAGCCCCCGTCCCCCGGCGAAGGGATAGGGAACTGCTTCTCCCTGGTGCTTCTCGGCTTCCACTCCGGTGCTCACTCTGCCTGCCTCCTTCAGATTACCGCCGGGCCCGACGGCCGACGAGCACAGTGCACGCTGCGCCGCACACGGCGTGACGCCAGGTCACGCTAGCGGCCGCAGCAGCCGGGGCATGCTCAATCCGGAACATCCCCGGGAGGCGTCGCGCCCGATACTGCGCGCATGACACTCACACGGATCCAGGCCACGTTCACCGTCGACGTCTGGGACGCCACCCCTGACGAACCGGTGGAGGGCGGCCCCAGCACGGGTCGGGTGGAACTGAGCAAGACCTACACCGAGGGAGACGTGACCGGCACGGCGGCGGGCCACATGGCCACCACGCAGGGCCCCGGGGGCGCCGCCTACGTGGCGCAGGAGCGCGTCACCGGCACCATGGCCGGCCGCACGGGGACGTTCGTCCTCGAACACCGGGCGACGCAGATTCTCGATCAGGAACCAGTGACGTGGGCTGGCATCGTCCCCGGGTCCGGCACCGGCGAACTGTCGGGCGTGAGCGGCGAGGGAACCCTGGGACACGGCACTCTCGATCTCCGGGTGGAGTTTCCCGACAGGGACCGCACGTAGCCTTCCGGCGGCCCGGCACACCTCCCACGGCTATGCGCCGTCAGCCGACGCGCAGCCGATGTGCCGGATAGGTGCGCCACGGGAAGCCGTGGTGCACCTGGACCGCCTGCTCACCGGGGGCGCGCCGTTCCACCGCGACCGCGGCGACGACGTCCGGCCCCGCGTCGAACACCCGGAATCGCCAGCGGGACTCCACGTCGTCTTCAGGGGGCCGGAATCCGACCACGTGACCGGTTTCGTCGAGAGCGAACGCGAAGGAGTCGAAGGGCAGGCCGATGCCTGTACCGCGCGCCTTCACGTATGCCTCCTTCAGGCTCCACAGCCGGGTCGTCGCCCTGTCACGCGTCCTGCCCTCCTCTAGAGCGCGCAGACCGCTGCACTCCTCGTCGGAGAACATCGCCGCGATTGCGGCGGATCCTTGGCCTGTCGCCGTCCGGGAGACTCGTTCCACATCGACGCCGACACGGCCGGGCCGGGCGAGTGCCAGGGCGTTCATGCCCTCGGTGTGGGAGAGGTTGAAGTCGAAGGCCGCCCGGCCTCGCGGCGCGACGCTCTCCGGGAGCCGCAGCCGCGGTCGGCCCAACGGGGAGCGCACGATGACCAGTTCGGCTTCCGGGATTCCGGTTTCCAGGGCAAGTGCCCGCCGGACCAGCACCCGTGCTGTGCGGTACTGCCGGCGGTCCTGTTCACGGCGGAGCCGCTCCCCCGCCGCCCACTCGTCGGGGTCCAACCAGTGCAGGGCCAGTATGTCGGCCGTCGGCGGCGGCAGCGCCTCGTTCGGGCAGAGCCACACCGTCACCTCGCCGTCCTCCCCGTGCGGGAGAGCACCGTGAGCCGACATTACCCGGGCGGACTGAGGGCCGGTGCCAGAGAGGACCACAGCGCCTCGAGCACTTCCTTGGAGTCCTTCAGGTAGAAGTGGTCCCCAGGGAAGACCCGTAGCCGGAAGTTCCCGCTGGTCACCTCGCGCCACCCGCCGACCTCCTGCGGCGCGGCGAGCGGATCACGATCGCCGCAAAAGGCGTGGACGGGGCAGGAGAGCAACGGGCCGGGTGCCGGCCGGTAGGTCTCGTTCAGCTCGAAGTCGGCCCGGAGAAACGGCAGGAACAGACGGATCACCTCAGGTTTGCCGGCGACCTCCGCCGGGGTGCCGCCGAGCCTGACCATCTCGGCCAGGAAATCCTTCTCCGCCAGACCCGAGACCGGTGACAGCCGGCTGGGCATGTGGGGCGCTCGTCGCCCCGAGACGAGCAGGGCCTCCGGCCCGGGGTCTCCGGCCCGGCGCAGGGCACGGGCCGCTTCGTAGGCGACCACCGAGCCCAGGCTGTGTCCGAAGAAGGCGTAGGGACGGTCCAGGTGGGGGCGCAGGCCGGCGACGAGCTCGGAGACGAGAGGGGTCATGCGGCGATGGGGCTGCTCCCGCATTCGTGATTCGCGTCCCGGGAGGACGACCGGAACCACTTCGATCCCCGTAGGCGTCTGCTCGCGCCACGGGCGGAAGAAGGCACTGCCGCCGCCGGCGTGTGCGAAGCAGAAGATCCGCAGGCGCGCGTCGGCGCCGCTCGGGGTAGGACTGACCCAGGAGCCCGACATGTTGGTTTCCCGTGCTTTCTCTCGTCGTCGGCGGCCGACTCGTGCTCAGCGCCACGTGTACTGCCGGTGGTAGTTCTTGACGCCGGTGAAGGCGAGGATCTCCTTGCGGTCGACGGCTCGTTGACCGATCGCTTCCCAGCGCGCGGCGTCGATCATCCGGTCTTGCACGGGTACCAGGCACTTCAGGTTCTCCTCCAGGAGACCCGTGTACTCGTCGAAGGAGACGTCGGCTCGGTTCTCCACATGGGTGCCGATGTTCATGGCAGAGACCGTGGCGGCGCTCTCCGCGTCCACGACGCCGCTGAAGAACTCCGAGGAGCAGCCGGAACCGTAGGAGAAGACGCCGACGCGGCTCGGAGCAGTCACCGTGCCCGAGTCGAGGAGGCTGGCAAGGGCCAGGTAGACGGAGCCCGAGCACAGGTTGCCGACGAGCGAGGGGTACCTCAGCGACGGGACGACGCGTCGTGCGAAGTCCTCCTGCAGCTCGCCCGCCGGCTTGCCGCGGTCCCGCATCAGTTTCCGGTGGGCCGCCTTGACCAGTCCGGCGAACGGCGTGTGCATCACGAGGTGGTCGAACGTCGTGGCGATGTCGACGCCCTCGACCCGGTCGGCGTAGTCCGCGAAACTGTGCGTCAAGCAGTCGAGGTAGGCGAACAGCGAGCGGTCCACGTCCGCGATGTCGAAGTCCGGTGCGGGCCTGGCCGAATCCAGAGTCTCGTAGCTGTAGTTGCCGAAGGCGCCGAGGTCCAGGGGCATCACTCGGGGATCGTCACTCAGCAGGACGGCGGCCGCACCGTGTCCAGCGGCCGGTTCCGAATAGGCCGCCCGCTCGTCGACGACGGCCACGTCCGTCGCGATGACCAAAGCCTTTGCACCCGGCGATAGGCCCGAGGCCAGATAGCCAGTCGCCAACTGAACGGCGGCCGTGGCCCCGAAGCACGCCTGTTTGACCTCGATCATCCGGCAGTGACGACTGAGCCCCAGGTACTCGTGCACGTACGAGGCGACGGACTTGCTATAGTCCACGCCCGACTCAGTGGAGGTGACGAGGATCTCGATGCGGTCACGCTGCTCGGGCGGGAGGGCGTCGACGATCGGGCGTGCCGCGTTCACCGCGTTGGTGACCGGGTCCTCGAAGGGGAGTGCCAGGGAGCGGCGCGTCATCATCAGGTTGTCGATGCGGTCGGTGTCCAGCCCTCGTCCCCTGAAGAGCTCCTGGACGGTGATGGCGGCGAGTCCGCACCACACGTTGAGCGCCTCGATGCCGCAGCCGTCGCGGCGGACGTACGCGGGCTCGGTCATCGCTGCTCCTCACAGAGGAAGTCCACGAGCGTCTCGATGTCGGGGATGTCGCTGAACGCGGACATCGGCGTGCGAATGCCGGTGCGCTCGACGAGCAGGGCGATGATTTCCACACGGTCCACGGAGTCGGCACCGAGGTCCTTCAGGTGCCTGCCACCTCCGATCAGCTCGTCGGGTACGCCGGGAAGGATGCCTCGGACGACCTCGCGCACGAGGGCGTGCGTAGCCGCCCGTTGCGAGGAGTGGGCCAGTGTCATGCCGGGTCCTTCCGTGGAGGTGCGGTCGGTGCGGGGACTGTGCGAGTGGTGCTGACGGCGAGGACGCGCCGGGTGTCGCGGTCACGTACCACCACGTCACCGACCTCGTCGCCAGGGACGCCCGTGCGCCGCCAGGACGATGCGGTGAGAGTGAGCACGGAGTCCACGTCGGCGTTGCCGAGGTAGCAGATCTGCTGGTCGACGACGGTTCGGGCGAGGAAGGCCGCGGCCGTGCCGCCGCGTTGCCGCCACAGGGCCAGCAGCGCCTCGTCGACCATGGAGAAGTAGGACGCGAAGTAGAGCAGCCCGACTCCGTTGACGTCGCGGAGGACGTCGACGGGGTGGGTGACGGTCACCTCGTCCGGCATCGCCTCGTAGGCGGGATTCGTCGGGTCGTGGAAGGTGAGGTCTCGTCGGGCCCGCTGGTACACCGCCCGGGGCGAGAACCGGTCCGGCAGCATCGGCAGGTCCCGGTGCCGGAAGCCGGGAGGAGACGCCTTCACCAGCCCCTGGTTGCTGCCAGGGGTGCTCCGTGCGATCCAGCGGTTGAAATTCTCCACGTACAGGCAGTTCTCGCGTGGGCCGAGGTGGAACTCCTCCGGATCGAGCTGGCGCTCGGCCTCGCCGTCCTCGCTACGCGTGATGCGGTGGAGCGTGAGGACCGACTCGCTGCCCTGGTCGTAGCAGCCGGACACGACGTCGAGCTGGTCGCCGAAGGTGAGGACGCGGGGATTGATCGAGGCGCTCCCTCGGACGCGGAAGTAGTAGAACGCCAGGTACGTCGGATTCCCGGCGTCGTCGCGTGCGGTGAAGACGTCCGTCTCACACAGCTCGCTGACCGTTTCCCAGGTCCAGTCGCCGAGGAGGCCCACAAAGAGGGAACTCGGCCCGCACATCCCGGGCCGTACGGTCACGGAGCGGCGGACGCCGGTACCGCCCGGGCTCCGTGCGGCTGCGGCGCCGGTGGGCGATGTCATCGGTCACTCCTCGTCGTTGCGGAGGGGGCTGCGACGCCGGCCGGGTGCTGCGCGAGGAAGGCGGTCAGGACGTCGTTGAACTCCTCGGCGCTGGTCAGGCTCGGGAAGTGCCCCGCGTCGGCGACTTCGTGGTAGCGCGAGTGAGGAATCAGACCGTGGAGCAGGTGAGCGGTCTTCAGCGGGATTACCGTGTCGTGCCGGCCGTGGACGATGAGGGTCGGGGCAGAGACGTCGGCAAGGCGGTCCAGGAGGTCCGGTTCGGCGGCGAAGACGTCGAGGTAGCGCAGCCCCGTGAGTGGGTCCATGCTCTCGCTGCGCAACAGCACTTGCTCATGGTGCGCGCGGTCACGGGCGAAGCGGGGGGACGCGGCGTTCCTTTCGACGTGGTCGAAGTCCTCCTCTACGACGACGCCCAGCCGGTTGGCCTCGTCTGCGCGGTTGCCGAGCTTGTACGAACTGCCCACGAGGGTCAGCGAAGCGGTGCTCTCGGGGTGGCGCAACGCGAAGGTCTGCGCGACGAGGCCGCCGAAGGAGGCTCCCGCGATGTGGACGGGCTCCCGGACGCCCAGGGCGCCGAGGGCCTGGCGGGCCAGGTCCGCGAGACCGGCGTAACTGAGGTCGTCCGCCGCAGTCGTGGCCCCCACCCCGGGATGGTGCACGACGATCACCCGGTACCTGTCGGCCAGGGCGGTGAACTGAGGACCGAACAGGCCGGCTCCGATGTTGAACGGAAGCATGAGCAGCAGGGCAGGTCCGTTGCCCGCGCTCCACACCTCCACCTGACCGCCCGGCACCTCCAGCAGGTGGCGTTCGACGTGCTCGGCCAGTTCGCGCAGCACCGCGGCGGTCTCGTCCTGCGCCGTGTACCCCTCGGCGAGTGCCTCGCGAATGTCTTCGGGGACGTGCTCCGCGGGATGGAAGCGTGCCAGTGCCGGAGTACCGGGGCCGGACGTGGCCGGCAGGAGATCGCGCAGGCCGCTCCGGTCGGCGAAGAGCCGCGTCAGACGGTCCACCACCTCGTCCGCCTCGTCGTCCTCCATCCCGACGGGTACGGCAAGACGGACCAGCCCCGCATCCTCCTTGCCGCTGCCCAGGTGCGCAGCGGCACGGATGCCCGTGTGCCGGTAGATCCACGCCAGCACCGCCGGAACGGGCTGCCGGAATGCGCGCAGCTCCCGCATGCGTCCTGTTTCCAGCAGGACGCAGTGGGTCGCCGGGCCCGGGAGGAGGGGGAGACCGGCGTCGCTCAGTGCCTGGTGGATCCGCGCGACTCGGTGCACGCGGTCGTGGACGGCCCTCACCGCCCACCGGTGGTCCCTGAGGGCCGTCAGGGTCTCCGCTCGGCCAGTACGGCTCACTGCGGGGCCTCTCATCGAGAGGTGCTCCGTCAGGTGGGCAGCGACTTCCGGGTCGTCGGTCGCGACGATCCCCCCGGAGTCGGTGCCGAAGTTCTTGCTCAAGCTCATCGTGACCGCGTCGGCCAGGGACAGGATCTCCTGTGCGACCTCGAACGGGTCCTGGTGATGCCGTCCTTTCTCCTGGGTGGTGATGAGGACGGCGTTGTCCAGGACGCGCGTGGTGTCGAGGACCAGTCGTACAGCGTGACGGTCGGCCAGTTCACGGACGGCGGTGAGGTTGGCGAGGGACAGCGGTGCCCCGCCCTGCGCGTTGACGCCGGTCTCGACGCACAGGAAGGCGATCCGTCCGGCGTGCTCGGTCAGGACGGCTTCGAGGTGGTCCAGATCGATGTCCCCGCGCAAGGCACCGGCGGGGTCGGTGCGGACGCCGACGGGCTGGAAGCCGTTGTCCATCAGGCTGAAATACCAGGTCGGGAAGACGGAGTTGTGCACGACCACGGGACCGCGCGAGGGCCATGCCCGGCACAGCGCCGCCTCCGCCGCACGTCCGGAAGGGGTCGGCACCACGCAGGAGAAGGGCAGCAGGTCGATGTCTTCGAGGGTGTGACCGGGAGTCAGCTGAACCGCACGCCGTTGGAGTTCGCCGGTTCGCGCCGCGGTGAGCGCAGGGCCGAGTTCCGCCCAGGAGTCGGTGACCAGGTCGTGGTCCACCAGGTCGGCGGGGAGAAGCAGAGGGTTCCAGCCGTGGGCCTCGAGGTGCCGGGTACGCCGGTCGAGCGCGAGATCCGCCGGGCCCGTCGGTGCGGGGGCAGGGCGCTCGGGCGGGATCGCGGGGTTCTGTGCGGGGGCCGCCTCGGGTGTGGCCGCCCCTTGCCCCGCGCGGTCGGCACCGACCTCCGGGTCCGCGATCATGAGGATCAACCGGGACACGTCCGTGCGTGGTTCGCCGGCCGGCTGGCACAGGTAGAGCGGGTGGTTGTCCGGGCGGAACTTGTTCTTGAAGCGGAAATTGCCGTCACCGGTGAAGATGCCGCGAGACCGCAGTTCCGCGAGGGCGGCCTCGACCTCGGGCGCCGCATTGGGGGATTCGCCGATCCGGGCGCCGAAGCTGCCGCCGAAGCTGAAGACCGTGCACCCTTCAGCGGCCGTCCTCTCGATGATCTTGACCACGGCGTAGTCGAGGCCGCCCGGGGGCGCGTCCTCCGGGTAGAACTCCAGGTCGAGGAGGTAGCCGGGCTCCGAGGGGATCTTCGTCACGATCACCGCGCTGACCATACGGTCGTCGACGTACGTGAGGAACATGCGGTGTCTCTGCTGCAGGATGCCACGCCCGATCTCGTCCCGCACCGTGGAGACATAGGGGTTCACCATCGCCTTCGCGTCGCCCCACCTGTCGATCATCTCGGTGATCGCACGGTCGGTCGTCCGATCGGAGCCGACCTCGTACTCGACGGTGCGGCACTCACCGGACTTCTCGAACCTGCCGATCAGGTAGCGCAAGCGCGCCATGCGGCCGCCTGCGAGGGAGAAGTTCTGGATGTCTTCCAGGCGTTGCAGGGCGCCGAACGGTGTGGCGGTGAAGTGGACACCGGCCTCCTCTTCGAGCCGGAGCAGCGAGACGATGTTGGCCTGCCTGCCGTGGGCACGGCCGTACCGCACGTATTCCGCGGCCAGGGCCGGCATCTGCTCGGCGGGCCCCACGTAGGACCAGGTCAGCATGACCTCGTCGCGGCGCGAGCAGTGGAAGTAGGCGCTTCGGTCGGAGCCGAGGAAGAGGAGCGGGGCGATGTCCCGTCCGGGCAGGCCGCCCTCCCTGCCGTATCGCCGCTCGAGGTCGGCGACCGTGCGGGCGATCTCCGGATTCTCCGCCAGTCTCGCCTTCTCTATCACCACGGCCCCTCCTCGGTACTCCCCCGGGACAGGCCGGGGCGAGGACGGAACGTCCGCAGGGGCTCCGGGCCCGTCGTTCCGAAGGAGGCGGACGGCTTCCCCGGCACCGTGGAGGGTCGCGAGGGTCGAAGCCAGCTCGGGAACCGTCGGGTGGTCGAAGAGAAGCGTCTTGCGCAAGGCTCCGAAGTTCTTCTCCAGGGCTGCGACGGATCGGAGCATGTCGAACGAGGAAAAGCCGTTGTCGGCGAAGGTGCGTGTCGGGTCCACCCTCCGTTCCACGATGTCGCCGAGCGTGGCGAGAAGCAGCTGCTCCAGTGCGGACATCCCCACTGGCGCGGCAGGGATCGTCTCCGGAGCGGGATGGCCCCCTTCCGGCGTCCGGGCTTTTCGAGGGTCGGGGGGTTCCGGGTCGGCGGGTGAGGTCGGAGAGGGACGCGACACGGGCCCGACGGGTGCGCCGCCGTCCTCCCCGGCGCACAACGGTGCGACGAAGCCGGAAAGTTTGCCGACCGTGTCGTAGTCGTACAGCTCCGCAGCCTTCAATTCCAGGGAGAAGGTCGTGTTGAGCAACCGCACCAGGTCCATCCGGTAGATGGAGTCCAGACCCAGTTCGGCGAAGGGAACATCGTCGCCGATCTCCTCGCCTCCGGTGCCCAGGATGTCGGCGAGCTGGTCGCGGAGCAGCGTGGCCACAGCCGGGAGCGCCGCCTCGCGCCCCGGCCCGGCCGGAGCGGGACGAGGCGACCCGACCACCGGGCGTTCGGGCATCGCGATGTGGTTGTCGGTGCCCCGCTCCGGCTGCCGGGCTGCCGTCGAGGACGGCGCGGACGCGGCCGCTTCCTGCGCGGTGCGTGCCGCCGGGGTCACCAGCGTCACCTTGGGTCCGCGACGTAGCGGACCGGGCGTGCCGTCACCTGCTGGGCGTTCCGCGGGAACAGACGGCACAACGGACTCCTTGACTTGAGGCGACTCTTGGGAGCGGGAAGCAGGAGCGGCGACGCCATCCGGAGCGTCCCCACCCGGACCGCTCACCCAGTGCCGGGTGCGGACGAACGGTGACGTCGGGAGACGGAGACGGCCCGGCGCCGGTGTCCAGCCGAGGTCCCAGGGGACCGCGGCTCCCTCGCACCACAGCGCGGCCAGTCGGGTCGGTCCTTCGTCGCCTCGTGCCCCGGGGGTGTGACGGACGGCGGTGCCGGCAGCCGCCCCGGCCGGGAGCACGCCGGAGGCGAACTTCTCCAAGGCGGACACGAGCGCGGCCCGGTCCCGTACCGCCACCGCGAAGCGGTGGGGGCGTTCCGTCCTGCCGGTCTGCAGGGTGTACGCCACCCGAGCCAGGTCCGCCTCGGGATGATCCTGAAGGTGACGTGCGAGCCGGCCGGCGTAGTCGGCGAGGTCCTCCCGCGTTCCCGCGGACAGCGGGACAAGCACCGGGAGCGGGCAGGGATGGTGAGGGCGGTCGCCGTCGTCGTAGGCCTCCAGCACGACGTGCGCGTTGGAGCCACCGAAGCCGAACGAGCTGACGCCTGCGCGATACACCTCGCAGCCGTCGGCTGTCTTGACGGGCTGCCAGGAGCGGCGCCGGTCGTTCACGAAGAACGGGCCGTCGTCCAGGCGCAGGTACGGGTTCGGATCGGTGAAGTGGAGATTGGCCGGAAGTATCCGGTGCCGCATGCAGAGAAGTACCTTCAGCACACCGGCGATACCGGCGGCCGTCTCCCCGTGGCCGATGGCGGACTTCACCGCGCCGAGAGCGACACGGTCGCCGTCCGGTAGTGGCTCGCGTCGTTCCTGGTGCAACTGTGTGAATGCCTTCTTCAGTCCTTCCACCTCGACCGGGTCGCCCAGCCGGGTGCCGGTGCCGTGGGTCTCGATGTAGCTGAGCGTGTCGGGAGCCACCCCTGCCGTCCTGACGGCGCGGGCGATGACCCGTGCCTGGGCCTCCGGGTTGGGTGCCGTGAGAGACGGGGAGCGACCCCCGTGGTTCACGGCGCTGCCGCGGATGACGGCGTGGATCTCGTCCCCGTCAGCAAGGGCGCGCGCCAGCGGCTTGAGCACCACCGCCCCCGCACCCTCACCGCGCACGTATCCGTCCGCGGCCGCGTCGAACGTCGCGCACCTGCCGTCCGGGCTGAGCATCCCGGAGTCGGCGAACGACCGCAGCAGTCCCGGGGAGAGGATCACGTTCACACCGCCCGCCACGGCCATCTCGCACTCTCCGTCGCGCAGGGACCGCACGGCGCGGTGCAGTGCCACCAACGAGCTGGAGCACGCGGTGTCGACGGCCTCACTCGGCCCGTGGAGGTCCAACAGGTAGGACACCCGGTTCGGGAGCACCGAATGGGCGATGCCCGTGGCGGCGTGGGCGGCGGACGCGACGCCGTGCTCCTTGAGCAGGTCGTCGTAGTCGTGGGTCGCCACGCCCACGAACAGGCCGGTCGCGGAACCCGCTAGCCCGCCGGGACGGTGACCCGCGTCCTCCAAGGCACACCACGCCGACTGGAGGAAGAGTCGCTGCTGCGGGTCCATGAGCGCCGCCTCGTTGGGTGAGATTCCGAAGAGGCGGGCGTCGAACGCGGCGACGTCGTCGAGGAATCCGCCCCGCATGGTCCTCGTTGCCGGGTCGGCGAGGAGCGCGGCACGGTCGTGCGGGATGTGGTCGACCAGGTCGTCCCCGCTGTCCAGGTGTGCCCAGAAGGTTTCGAGGTCGGGTGACTTGGGGAACGTGCCGGCCATGCCGATCACCGCGACGGGCTGGTCGGTGCCTGCTGGGGTGGACGACGAAGTGTCTCCACCGGCAAGCGCGGCAGGTCTGCTTTCCGTCGCCTCCACCGGCTGCGGCTCGCGCTCCGGCCGCGGTTCGAGCGGGTGGTCCTGGTCCCCCAGAGCTGCGAGAAGCTCGGTGCGGTGGTGCTCGGCGAGATAGTCGGCGAACGCCGCCAGATCCGGGCATTCGAACAGCACGGTGGGCAGGAGGTCCAGGCCGAAACGTTCGTTGACCTTGTTCACCAGCTCGGTGAGCGTGATGGAGTCGAAGCCGAGTTCCAGCAGCTCCGCCCGCACGTCGACGTCCGACTCGTCAACAAGCAGGAACTCCGCGGCCAACAGACGGGCCTCACGCTCGGCGAGGTCGCGCACCCGTGTGCCGGCCTCGGCGGGAGACCCGTCGAGGGCGGTGTGGGACAGCGGAGCGATGGGGGCCGCTCCGTCCCGCGCGGCCGCGGGCGCCTGCCCCTCGACGACCGCGCAGCAGGCCTCGCCCGACTCCAGGGCACGTACGAAGGCGTCCAGACCGGCCCGCGTACTCAGCGGCACCATGTCCCACTTGCGGGCGAACAGCTCCCGCGTGGCGTCGTCGACCCGCATGCCCCCCTCCGCCCACAGCGGCCAGCAGATGGCCAGTGACACCCCGGCCCGGATGCCCTGCGCGACCTGACGCACCCTGCGGGCCGCGAACTCGTCCTGGAAGGCGTTCGCGTAGGCGTAGTCGGCCTGCCCGGGGTTGCCCGCCTCTCCGGACATCGAGGAGAACAGGACGAAGAAATCGAGAGGTTCGGCTGCCGTGGCGCGGTCAAGGTGGACGGTGCCCTCCACCTTGGGGCCCAGGACGTCGGCGACCTCGCGTGGTGTCTTGCGCACAGCTCGGGCGTCACGGGTGACACCAGCGGCGTGCAGGACGCCCCGCAAGGGCGCGAACTCCTCCCTCACCGCGGCCACCAGTCTCATCGTCGCGTCGGCGTCCCGCAGATCCACTCGGCGGTGGACGACCCGGGCGCCGAAACTGTTCAGCTCCGCGACCAGGTCCGCGGTCGGTGCTGTGCGGCTCGCGAGCACCACGGTGGCGTCCGATTCCAGGGTGGTGAAGTAGCGGGCGAAGTGGCGCCCCACCGCACCGGCGCCACCGGTGATCAGGTAGGTGCCGCCCGCACGGAGACGGAACGGGGGCCGGTCGGCCCGGACGGGTGTGAACGGCCGCAAGTCCTTGGCCTGCCGCAACCCGTCGAGGTGCCTGATCTCCACGGTGCCCGGCTGGGCGCCCAGCAGTTCCTCGACGAGGAGATCGGCGTTCGTCCGCGCCGTGGCCGCGTCGTGCGCAGGCGGGAGGGCGAGCCGCACGCCGTGGAGGCGGGTGTGTTCCAGCGCGAGCGTGCGCAGAGTGGCTCCGACAGCGCTGTCGTACGGGTCGACCTCCGCGGGCGGGCCGGGGTGGGCGTACAGCACGCGGACAGCGGGGCGTTCGGGACGCCGCAGGACGGCGGCGGACGACCACAGCACCGCGGGCAGCGCAGCGGAAGGTGGGTCCGAGGGCCGGGTGGGCGTACGGCTCTCTCGTCCGACGCCCTCCGGCAGGTGCACGAGAGCGTCGGGCAGCGCGTCGCGCGTTGCGAGGTCCTCGACGAGGAGGTCGTGGTCGCCGGGGTCCGAGAGGCGCATCGTGTAGCCGCCGTCACCGGTCCGGGCGAAACGCCCGCCCTCCGAAACGGTGACGACCCCGACGCCCTCCCTCGTGAGGCGGTCGACCACCAGCCCTCGCGCGTCGCCCGGTTCGGCGTACACGACCGCAGTCCGCGCCGGCTCGCGCCGCACGGGGCGAGCGGCCGGCTCCCACACGGGTCGCAGGTACCGGAGGTGCGCCCCTTCCGGGGAGGAGCCCCCGGCTGACGTGCCGCTTGGCACCGGGCCGTTCGGGCTCGCCGACTCGCTCTTACGTGCGACCCGTGGCGCGATCTCCAACCCGTCGAGGCGCTGGAGGATCCAGCCGTCGCCGTCCGTGAGTCGAATGTCGAACCATCGGTGGCCGTTGGGGCTGCCGTCCGGAGTCACTTCCCGGACCTGGGCCCAGCAGTCCATCGGGAGTGGCGCCTCGGCCTGCAGTTCCGTGACACCCACCGGCAGGTAGGACTCCTCGTCGCGGCACAGCACGGAGACGGCCTGGAGAGCGCCGTCGAGCAGGGCGGGGTCCAGTCGGAAGTTGTGGGTGCGCTGCCGCATCTGGTGGCTGTTGGCGAGCCGTGCCAGTGCCTCTCCGTCGCCCACCCAGAGGTCGGCGACAACGCGGAGGGGACGCCCGTGACGCAGGCCGCTGGTGACGAACCCGTCGTAGAGGTCCGCCGAAGGAATCCGCCGGCGGTAGCGGCGACGGAGCTCCTCCAGGGCGAGGGTCTGCCCGGAAGGAAGCGCTTTCTCGTCCGGCGCGGCAAGGAGGCCCCGGGCGGCTGTGCGTGGGCCGGACGCCCCCTCCGCCCTCACCTCGAAGTCGCTGCCGCCGGACTCGCGCGCGGTGAGCGTCGTACGCACCCGCTCCACTCCGGCGTCGAGGTTCACCGGCGACACCCAGCGGATGTCGGTCATGCGCAGCGGGTAGGCGGGTGCGGCACGCGTTTGAAGAAGCGCTTCGGCTACGACGGTGAGGAGGGCGACGCCGGGAACGCAAGGCGCGTCGTCGATGAGATGATACCTGGCGAGGCCGAGCGCCGGGTGGGTCGCCAGTTCCTCGGTCACGATCGGTCGGTCGCGGCCCACCGTTGTCTCCTGTCCTTCTGTCAAGGTTCGCGTGCTGGCGGGGGCAGGTGGGTCCTCGCGGTGAGCGGCTGCGCGGTCCGTTGCGGCCGTGTCGGGCCGTGGTGGGACGAGGTCCGCCGGTTCGTCGGGCATCTCGCCGTGCCCGGTGGTGGCAGGGGTGGCGGCGGCTCCCCTGCCGTGTTCGGCGATCCAGTACCGACGGCGTTCAAAGGGGTAGGTGGGGAACACCGCCCTGCGCGGCGCGGGCCGGCCCGCCTCCGTGAGGCTCACCCACAACCCGTGCCAGTCGACGGAGCCACCGTTCACCCAGTGGCGCGCCCGCTGGTCCTGAGCATCGGCGCTCAGGTCGTCGGCCGGTGCACCGGTGAACGCTCCGTCGCCGTTCCTCCCGGAAGCGGTGCCGTTGTGGACGCCGCCACCAAGGGGTTCGCCCGCGGCGAACCGCTGCAGACCGGCCGCGATCGCCTCGTGGTCGCTGCCGCACACCGCGAGCCGTTCGGGCAGTTCCCGGCGTCCGGTCTGGCTGGAGGCCGCCAGGTCCCGCAGGGGTGTCTCCGCACCTGCCGGGGTACGCAGGTACGCCGCGGTCCGGGAGGCGTGGCGGCGCAGCGCCTCCCCGCTGAGGGCGGACAGCACGAACACCTGCTGCTCCGCCACATCCGCATCCGCAACGGGGGCTCCGCCGTCGCCGAAGCCCTCGGGTCGTTCGGGCTCGGTGTACTCCTCCAGCACCAGGTGCACGTTGGCTCCCCCCGCTCCGAACGAGCTGATGCCGGCCCGGCGTGGCCAGGTCCGCTTGCCGGTGCCTATGTCGGCCTCGGGACGTTCCCACCGCGCCGCCTCGTGCTGCGGACGGAACGGTGACTCGGCGAAACCGATCTTGGGGTTGACCGTCCGGAGATTGATGGTGGGTGCGAGTGTGCGGTGCCGGAACTGGAGCAGCACCTTGGTCAGCGCTGCGATCCCGGCGGCGCCCTCGAGGTGTCCGATGTTCGATTTCACCGAGCCGACGCCGCAGAAGCCCCTCTCGGTGACGCCGAAGGCGCGGAACGCACGGGTCAGACCGGCCACTTCGATGGGGTCGCCGAGTGCCGTGCCGGTGCCGTGGGCCTCCACGTAGGACACTGTCCTGGGATGTACCCCCGAACGCCGCAATGTCTCCTCGATGAGCCGGGCCTGGGCGTTGGGATTGGGCACCGTGTAGCCGCTGACTTTACCCCCGGCGTTACTCAGGCTGCCTTTGACGACCGCCCATACGGTGTCGCCGTCGGCCCTCGCCCGTGCGAGCGGCTTCAGCAGGACCGCCCCCGCCCCTTCACCGGGTACGAACCCGTCCGCCTCGGAATCGAAGACGCGGCACGCGTCACCGGTGGAGAGCATGTTCCGCGCGGCCAGTGCGGCGAAGTGGGCCGGGTGCAGTATGAGGTTGACGCCGCCCGCTATCGCCATCGCGCACTCCCCGCGGCGCAGGCTCTCACAGGCCAGGTGGACTGCCGTCAGGGCGGACGAGCAGGCGCTGTCCAGGGCGAGGCTCGGGCCCTGGAGGTCGAAGGTGTAGGACACCCGGTTGGCCAGGGACCAGTAGGCGGAGTGGCCGGTGGCGTAGCGGCCCTCGGGCCAGTCGGCCGCAGCTGCCAGGAGCCCGTACTCTCCGTACATGAGTCCTGCGAAGACTCCGGTGAGCGGCTCACGCGTCCGTTCTCCGAGGTGACCTGTGCTCTCCAGCAGCTCCCAGCAGGTCTCCAGGAACAGGCGCTCCTGCGGGTCGATGTCGTTGGCTTCACGGGGCAGGATGCCGAATAGCGGCGCGTCGAAGGCGTCGACCCCCTCGAGGAACCCGCCCCATCGGTTGTACGTGCGGTGCTTGACGCCCTTGCGCGTGTCGAAGTGGGGGCGCCAGTCCCAGCGGTCCTCCGGGATTTCGCCGATACACGCATTGCCCCGGGACAGGTGGGTCCAGAAGGTTTCCAGATCGGGCGATCCGGGGTAGCGGCCCGCCACTCCGATGATCGCGATGTCGTCGGCTTCCGGCCGGTCGTCGGCGCTCGTTGCCGCCGGGGTTCCGGCCGGGGCGGTCGTCACCGTCCCCGGCGTCCCGGTGACGCGCGGTGCTGCGGACTGTCCCCCAGCGGGAGCGACTTCGGCCGTCGGCGCGGGTGCCGGGGGCGGTGCGCCCTCCGCCGGGCGAGCGGGGTCGCGGTCTCCCGGCTCCGGCGGCGCCGGGGGTTCCTCCGTGCCGGGCTGCGGCACCGCGGCAACCGGTATGCGGTCGCCGTGGTGCTCCTCCAGGTACGCCGCAAGTCGGTCGAGGGTCACGTGTTCGAACAGAAGGGTGGACGGCAGGTCGCCCAGGTCCTGCTCGAATCGGTCGACGATGCTCAGGCTCACCAACGAGTCGACGCCGAAGTTCTCGAACGTCGCCTCCTCGTCCAAGGCTTCCACCGGGTGCTTCAGCACCTCCGCGAAGACCCCGGCCACATAGGCGCGCGCGGCAGACGTCCCCCGTCCGAGGTCGCCCGGCTCGTCCGCACCATCCGCGTTACGCGGCTTCTCGACGACGACGAGTGACTGCGCGGACTCCTGGGGTGTGGCTCCGGGCACGCCGTGCGTGCGCGCGACCGTGAGGTCCACGGCCTCCGCAGCGGTACGCCACTGCTCCGTGCTGAGAAGCGGGGTGTGGGGCAGGCGGCGTTCCGCGTCCTCGTACATCCACCAGCCGGTCGTCAGCCCGAAGGTGAGTGTCAGGAAGTCCGAGACCCGGGTGATCTCGTTGACGAGGGCGACTCCGCCGGGCCGGAGCAGTGTGCCGATGTGTGCCAGCGTCCGCCGGATGTCGGGAGTGGCATGCAGCACATGGGTGGCGAGCACCACGTCGTACTCACCGGCCGGGAACCCCTGCGCCGTCGGATCCTTCGAGATGTCCAACTGTTCGAAGGACAGGTACGGGCGGGTGGCGCCGAACTCCCGCTCTCCGTGCCTCAGGAAGGCCGGGGAGATATCCGTGTAGACGTACTGGACCGCCCCGTCACCCAGTTCCTCGCACGCCGCGAGCACGGTGCCCGAACTCGAACCCGTGCCGGCGCCGATCTCGAGGACGCGGGCGGCGCTCCCCCGCCGTCCGTGGGCCTGGCGTGCGGCTTCGGCGACCTCCTGGGCGAGCGTATGGTTGAAGTGGTCGGTGATCGGCTGTCCGCGGTAGATCGGCTCGACGAGGGAGACCGACCCCTTGGGGAACAGCACGTCCATGGGATCGCGCCGCCCGGTGAGCACGTCGCCGAGCGCGTCGACGCACCGTTCCACGAGACGCACGTGGCCCTCCATCGTCGGATGGCGCGCGATGATCTCGTCCGCGAGGGCTTCGTCCGGCGACTCGGCCGCGCCGGTGAGGACGTACCCTGGGCCTTCCCGACGCACGGACCCGACCCCGCACAGGATCTCCAGGGAGGCGTGGAACAGACGGCGGTGACGTTCCACGACACCCATTCGCCTCTCCCAGACCGCGACCGGTGAGGTCTCGCCCGCAACGGGCCGACCCTCCATGCGGTGGAAGGCGTCACGCAGCAGGGTCCGGCTGTACGACTCGACCGCCGCGAAGCCCCGCCGGGCCTCCGCAAGGTCCTCTCCGTCGCCGTCCGGTGCCGGCGCGGGCTCGCCGCTCCCGCCCACGAAGGCGGGTGCGGACGCGGCCGCCCGGTCCCCCTCGTCCACCCCGGCCGACAGGACGGTCGCCAGCCGTTCGCCGTGCTCTTCCCTCAGGTGGGCAGCGAGCCGGCTGATCGTCATGTGCTCGAACAGAAGGGTGGACGGCAGGTCGCCCAGATCCTGCTCGAAACGGTCGACGATGCTCAGGCTCACCAACGAGTCGACACCGAAATTCTCGAACGTCGCCTCCTCGTCCACGGCCTCCGCCGGGTGCTTCAGCACCTCCGCGAAGACCCCAGCCACGTAGGCGCGCACCGCCCCGGGAGCGAGGTCGGCGCCGCCGGAGGCGTCGGTCGCCGTCCGAGGTGCCGAAGCGGAGGGGGCGACCGACGCCGCAGCGCTCGTCTCCGGCGCGAGGGCCGTCGGGTCTGCGGCCGACCGGACAGCCGCCGCATCGGCGTCCGCGGCGCCCCGGATGCGAATGCCCATGCCGGGCAGGGCGGACTTCTCCGCCTTCATGGCCAGCACCTGGGGCAGGCGGGCGGAGATCACGCGGCGCAGTACGGCCATCCCCTCGGCGGGTTCGATCGAGCCGATGCCCAGCTTCGTGAACGCTTTCCGCATCCGGTCGTTGGCCACGGCCCCGACACTTCCCCAGAAGCCCCAGTTGACGACGGAGACGGGGTAGGGCCGACGCCGGTCCAGCCACTGCGCGTACGCGTCCTCGAACGTGCTGGCGGCCGCGTAGTTGGCCTGGCCGCCGGCCTCCACGAAGGAGACGGCCGAGGAGAAGATCAGCAGGAAGTCCAGCGGCTCCTCCTCCAACGCACGGGAGAAGGCGGTGACACCGGCTACCTTGGGGGCGAGCCCCGCGGCGAACTCCGCTTCGTCCATGTGCGCGATGGTGCGGTCCCGCAGGTCAAGTGCCGCGTGAACGGCTCCGTGCACGGCACCGAACTCCGTCCGTACCCGCTCGAGGGCTCGTCGCAGCGCGGCCTCGTCGGCGACGTCCGCCTGGAGGTAGAGAGCCCGCCCGCCGAGCGCCTCGATCTCCCGGGCCTTGCTCTCGTGTTCCGGGCCTCGCGGGCTGCGTCCCAGCCAGACGAGTCGGGCCCCGGCGATCCGTGCAAGCAGCCTGCTCAGCGCGAAGCCGATGCCGCCGGCACCCCCCGCGATCACGTAGGTGCCTTGGCTGCGGAACGGCGCGGTGCCCTCGGGCGCGGGCAGTCGCACAGGGGCGAAGGTCCGCTCGAGGCGCCGCCCGCCGCGCAGCAGTACCAGGGGTTCGGAGCCCGGTTCCGAAACGATCAGGTCGGCCGTGCGTTCGAGGTCCGGGTCGGCAGCGGACACGTCCACGCAGGACACCCGCCATCGGGGGCACTCGGACTCGACGGCACGGGCAAGACCGAGGAGCCCGGCGGCGTGCGGTACCACGGTCTCCTCCGCGTCCGCCGGCACCGCACCGGAGGTGACGATGCGCAGTTCCAGCCGCTCCCGCTGCCGCCCGGCCGCCAGAAACCGCTTCACCAGGCGGAAGAACGTCAACGCGGTGGTGTCCTCCTCCGGCGGGACGGCGGGCTCGTCGCCGCCCGCGACGAAGTAGACGACGTCCAGCGGGTCGTCGAGAGGCCGGAGGTCGGCGGCGCCGGCGTCCGGCAGCGGCACGGTGGTGACCTGGCCGTGGCGCGCCGTCCGGGCGGCGAGGGCCTCGGCGAGGCGGTGCGCGTCCTGCGTGTGCACCACGACGGTACGGCGGTCGTCCGGCGCTTCGGCGGGCGGGACGACCGGGGCCGTCTCGCGCCACACCGGGCGGTAGACCATCTCGTCGACGGGGTTCTGCTGTGCACGCAGCAGCAGACCGTCGTAGCGCGCGCAGACGCGTCCCGACGCGTCGGCCAGCCGGATGCCGTAGCGGTGGGGTCCGACACGTTCCACATGGGCGTACTGGGGGACCGCTCCGGGAACCGTGAGGGTCACGCTGTCCAGTGCGAACGGCACCAGCACCGTCTCGTTGGCTCCTTCGACGGCGGCGACGAGCTGCTGGGCGCCGTCGAGCAGGCAGGGGTCGAGCGTGAACCCCGGCCTCGGCAGGGCGGCGAACCGGCCCAGTGCCTCGCGTTCGCCGAAGCGCACCTCCGACAAAGTCCGGAAGTTTTCCCCGTACTCGATGCCTCCGGACCGGAAGTCCTCGTAGAACCGCGCGGCCGGGATGCTCCGGGGGCAGCGCCGCCTCGCCTCGGAGAGGTCGAGGTCCGGCTCCTGCTCCGCCGAGTGGGCGGTGACGAGATCGCCCTGGACGTACCGCTGCTGTCGGTCGCGCGACTCGAGTATGAACGTGTACCCGTCCTCGGCCGGCGTCAGCCTCACCCTCAAGGTGCCTGCCGCGGACGGGTCGACGAGCCGAAGCCACCGGACACCCGTCAACCGGAGTGGTCCGGTCAAGCCGGAGGCCCGTGCGGCGGAGGCGGCGAGGTCGAGGCCGGCGGCACCGGGAAGGACCGGTCTCCCGCCGACCCGGTGGTGGTCCAGCAGCCAGTGGCCGTCCGGAACGGCGACGTCGAACACCGCCCCTTCCGCCTCGTCCGAGCTGCTTACCGGGGCGCCGAGGTGGGGGTGCCGGCCAGGCGACTTCGAAGCTTCTCCGCCGGCCGGCTCCTCTGGGCCGCCGACCCAATGACGCTGGTCGGCGAAGGGGTAGGGGGGAAGCGGCACCCGGCGCCCTTCCCTGCCGGTGAACAGCCCGGACCAGTCGAGGTCCTTCCCGGCGACGTACTCCTGCGCGAGGCGCTCCAGTTCGGCGCGGCGGTCGTTGCCGTGTCTCCCGCCGCCCGGGGTCGACACCTCCGCGCCCGGGGTTCGCGGGTTGCCGCTGCGGGCGGCGTCGCGGAGCTGTTGCCGGAGTTCGGCGCGGTCCTCCGCGACGAACGCGGCGCGCACCGCCCAGTGGCTGCGGCCGACGGCCAGTGTGTACGCCACGTCGACAAGCGGCGGCGGTTCGTCCTCAAGCGCATCCGCCAGCCGCACCAGCGCCCGGCTCAGGGCCTGCTTGTCCTGGCCCGAGACGGGGAACAGGTGAGCGCCGCCGGCTTCACGCGGAGGCGCAGGGGCAGGGGGGGCCTCGGCCACCACGGCATGTGCGTTGGTGCCACTGAATCCGAAGCTGCTGACCGTCGCCACCCGGGTGCCGTCCGGTCCCGGAACCCACGGGCGGCGCTCTCGCACGACGAAGAACGGGCTGCCTTCCAGGCCGGTCCTGGGGTTGGGTGTGTCGAAGGCAGGCGCCGGCGGCAACTCACCGTGCCGCAGAGCGAGGAGCACCTTCAGGAGGCCGGCGATCCCCGCGGCCATCGTGGTGTGTCCGATGTTGGCCTTGACAGTGCCGATACCGCAATATCCGGCCCGATCGGTGGTGCGTCGGAAGACGTCGGTGAGTGCCCTGGCCTCGATCGGATCACCCAGGGGTGTGCCTGTGCCATGGGCCTCGACGTAACCGATGTGGTCGGCTGTGACGCCGGCACGTGCGTGGACCTCTGCGAGCAGCGCCGCCTGCGACACCGCGCTGGGGGCGGTGATGCCGTTGGTCCGGCCGTCGCCGTTGATGCCGGTGGCCTTGATGACGCCGTGGATGTGGTCCCCGTCGGCCAGCGCACGGTCGAGGCGTTTGAGGACCACGCAGCCCACCCCTTCGCCCAGCACCGTGCCGTCGGCCTGGGCGTCGAAGGGCCGGCAGCTGCCGGTGGGTGACAGCATGCCGACCTTGCTGGTGCGAATGTGCAGTTGGGGCGTGACCATGAGGGCCACTCCGCCTGCGAGGGCGGTGGCGCACTCGCCGCGCCGGATGCTCTCGGCCGCCAGATGGACCGCCACGAGTGAGGAGGAGCAGGCGGTGTCGACGGCCAGGGTGGGGCCGACGAGGTTCAGCAGGTAGCTGATGCGGGCGGGCATGAGGGAGCTCGTGGAGCCGAGGAAGGCGTGGCCGCCGTCCGCGCGCCCGGCCTGTCCCAGCAGTTCTCCGTAGTCTCCGGGCGCGCAACCGACGAACACGCCGCACCGGGAGGGATCACCGGACTGGACCGCGTAGCCCGCGTCGTCCAACGCCGACCAGGCCTGCTGGAGGAACAGGCGTTGCTGGGGGTCCATGACTTCGGCCTCGAGCGGCGAGATGTTGAACAGCGCTGCGTCGAACCTGTCCACGTCGGGGAGCATGGCCGCCCACTTGCTGTACGTACGGCCTGCCGCCCGGCGGTCAGGGTCGTACACCGATTCCACGGCCCAGCGGTGCGGGGGGATCTCGGCGAAGCTGTGTCGGCCGGCGGCGAGGTTCTCCCAGAACTCGTGGAGGTTCTCGGCACCGGGGAAGCGGCCGGACATGCCGATGACGGCGATGTCGTCGGCATCGGTCGACCGGGGGGAGGAGCCGGGCACGGCCGTCGAGGCGGACGGTCCGCGGTTCACGGGGCCCAGCGCGAGGACGTGGTCGGTCATCCGCGGGACCGTGGGGTGGTCGAAGACGGCGGTGGATTCGACGTCCACATCGAACCGCTCCGCCAGCCGCTGAGTGACCCGCACCGCGCCGACCGAGTCGAGTCCGAGTTCGTGGAAGCTGCTCCGGGCGTCGATCTCGTGGCGCTCCAGATAGAGCTCGGCGCAAAGGGCGTCCTCGACGGCCTGCCTCACCTCCTCCCGATCAGTGTCTCGAACCGCCTGCACGCCGGGCTCGGGCCAGGCCGGGGGGACGGCCGAGGTCTCCGCCCGTACGGGTGCCGGGTCGGCCGGCCCAGAAAGCGCTGCGGGAGTGGGTGAGGAGTCTGCGACCTCGACGGGGACGGTGGGTTCCGCCGTGGTGGCGGGCCGCTGCCCTGCCTCGTTCCACTCCCCCACCCAGTACCGCTTCTCGGTGAAGGGCTGTACCGGCAGCGGCACCCTCAGCGGTCTGCGGCCGGCCGTGTGCACGTAACAGTCCTCCCAGCGGATGTCCGTGCCGACGACCCACTGCCGCGCCACCTCGTGCAACTCTCCGGCCCGGTAGAGCTCGACGAGGTGACGCGCCGCGGGGGTGTCGGCGTCGGCGCTGCCTTCCCCGGGCGCACTTCCGGCATACACCCCGGACGTCGCGGTCTCGCCGTCGAGGTACTCCTCCAGCCGGCCGAGCAGTTCGTCCAGTCCGCGGGCCACGACAGCCACACGGACGGGAAGAGCGACGCGGCCGACCTGCAGGGTGTGAGCCACGTCCGCGGCGGAGAGGCGCCGGGGGTACGTACCGTCCCCTTCGGCGGGATGGGCGAGCTCGGCGATCGATGCACCGCCGCGTACGGATGCGGCGGGCACCCGCCCACCGAGACGACGCGCCAGTTCCGCCAGGCCGAGCCTGTCCACGCCGAGGTCGGCCAGCGGCTCCCTGGGGTCGACGGCTTCTTCCGGGACGCCCAGTACCGCTGCCACTTCCGCAGTGACCCGTACGGCTGACGAGCCTGCGGGCGCCGTGGCGGTCGTGCCGGTGCCGACGGTCGGCCGCTGCACGTGGCGGACATGCCGGCGCAGCAGCCTCGTCAAGGCGTCCCGGTCCCGGGCGGAGAAGACGAAGAGACGCGGCGCGGTCTCCTCACCCGCTTCCTCCTCGGGCACGCCGGTGCGCGGCCACTCCTCCAGGAGAACGTGCGCGTTGGCGCCCCCGGCGCCGAAGGCGGAGACACCGGCGCGGAGCGTTGTGCAGCCCGGGGCGGGAAGCCAGTCCGCCGCCTCCCGCTGGACGCGGAACGGGGAGGAGGCGAAATCGATGTGCGGGTTGAGGCGCTCGGCGTGAAGCGAGGGCGCCAACCGCCGGTGCTTCATTTGCAGCAGGACCTTGGTGACGGCGGCGATACCCGCGGCGCTCTCCAGGTGTCCGATGGCAGACTTCACCGAGCCGATCGCGCAGCTCCCGGGGAGCAGGTCGACATCGGCGAAAGCGCTGCGCAACCCTTCGATCTCGATGGGGTCCCCGAGGGACGTACCGGTGCCGTGCGCCTCGATGTAGCCGATGGTGGCCGGGTCGAGGGACGAACGGTCCACCGCCCGGCGGATGAGGGACGCCTGCGCCGACGGGCTCGGCACCGTGTACCCGCTGGTGCGGCCCGCGTGGTTGAGGAAGGAACCCCGGATCACCGCATGCACCGTGTCCCCGTCGGCCAGGGCGCGCGAGAGCGGTTTGAGGACGACGGCCCCCACACCCTCGCCGGGCACGTAGCCGGTGCCGCCCTCGCCGAAGCTGCGGCAGCGGCCGTCCTCGGAGAGGAAGTGGCCCTCGGCGAGCTGCAGGTACTTCTGCGGATGCACCGCGAGGTTGACGCCGCCGGCCACTGCGGCGTCGCACTCACCGCGACGCAGGCTCTCGACGGCGAGGTGAAGAGCCGTCAAGGACGACGAGCAGGCGGTGTCGACGGCCATGCTGGGGCCACGGAAATCCAGGCAGTAGGAGACCCGGTTGGCGACCGAACAGTGGAGTGCAGTGGGGGCCACCCCGTCGGCAGGGTCGGTGAGCAGCTGGTAGTGGTTCCACATGACGCCGGCGAAGACACCGACGTTGCCGCCACCCAACGTGTCCGGCCGGTACCCCGCGTCCTCGACGGCACGCCAGCTGACGGTGAGGAACAGGCGTTCCTGCGGGTCCATCCGCTCGGCCTCGCGCCGTGAGATGCCGAAGAACTCGGCGTCGAAGCGGTCGGCACCGTCGAGGAAACCTCCCCAGCGGCCGTAGGTGTGCCCTCTCCTGCCCTTCTCCTCGTGGTAGACCGCCGAGTGGTCCCAGCGGTCGGCGGGCACCTCTGTGATGCCGTCGCGCCCCTCCTCCAGGAGGGCCCAGAGGGCGGCTGGGCCGTCGGCCCCGGGATACCGACCGTCCAAACCGATGACGGCCACGGGTTCACCCTCGGATGGGAGGCCGGGCGTCGGGGCGGACGGCAAAAGGGGGTCGTGCGGGGCGGAGCCGGCTGCCGGAGCCCCGCTCGAAGAGAGCGGTGCGCCGGGCGCGTGTTCCGGCTGAGTGGGGTTCCGCATGGCCGACACCGCCGCGGAAGGCTCGGGGAACGCGGCGGCGAGACGTCCGCTCTCCCCGTGGGGGAGCACGAGGCGCGGCGTGTCGGCGGCGAGGGCTCCCAGCAGCACGTCCAGCCCCCGTTCGGAGGGCATGGGGTGGAACCCGGTGGCGGATGCGGAACGGCGCAGGACGTCGTCCGTCACCTGCATGCCACCGTCCGCCCACAGCGACCAGCCCAGCGAGACCGTGACACCGTGCCGGTCACGGCGAGCCGTCCGGTGCTCGGCGAAATGATCCAGGAACGCGTTGGCGTAGGCGTAGTGGCTCTGCCCAAGGTTGGGCAGGGTCGCGGAGATGGAAGAGAACAGGAGGAAGAAGTCGAGCCGATCGGATGCTGTGGCGGCATCGAGGAGGCGTGTCCCGCGGACCTTGGCGGCGAGCACCTCGGCCACAGCGGAGGCGTCCGTGCGGAAGAACATTCCGTCCCGGACGGCCCCGGCGCAGTGGAACACCCCGTCGATGCGGCCGAAGAGGGTGCGGGTTCGGGCGACCACGGCGTCGACGTCCTCGGGCAGGGAGACGTCGCCCCGGATGTAGCTCACCTCGGCGCCTCGGGCGCGCCAGTCGCGCATCCGTTCCTCGAGCGCGGCGTCGGGGGCGCGGCGCCCCGTCAGGACGATACGGGCACGGACTTCGCGCACGAGACGGTCTGCGAGGAGCCCGGCTATTCCGCCGGCACCTCCCGTGACGAGGTAGACGCCGTGCTCACGTAACCGCGGCGCCGGCGTGCCGTCCGCGGGCGCGACGGGTGGCCTCAGCGGCGAGAAGCGCACGGCTTCGCGAACCGTTCCTCGGTGGCGGACCTCCGACTCCTCCGAGCGGTCGGCGGACTCGGCGAGGAGGATGCGGGCGAGCGCTTCCGCGCGGAGGCCGGTCTCGTAGCCGACGGTGCGGCACCGGAGCAGGGGGGCCTCCGCGGCCACCGTGCGGGCGAACCCGGCGAGAGCTCCCTCCGCCGGCCGGGCCCGCCCCTCTCCCTCGGTAGCGTGGAGGAACAGCAGCGCGACGACAGCGGTGGGCCGGGTGCGGGTCACCGCAGTGGCCAGGGCATGGCCCTCACGATGCGCGAGGGGTACGGGAGCGTCGTCCTCGTCCGGGGGGCCGCCCGGCGCCGCCACCCGGACGTAGGCGACGGGTGCGTCCCCTGAGCCGTCCGTCACGGCTGCGCACAGTTCGCCGAGCTGTGCGGGATCGGTGGTGTCGAGCCGGAAGTGCCGTTCGGAGACCTGTTCGTACCGCTGGGCGCGCTCGACGCGCACGATACGGTCCTCCCCGGCCAGCACCACCATCGCGTCGACGAGGCCGTCGTCCGCTCCGATCAGGACGAACGGGCCCCCGTCGGCTCCTCCCGGCGGATCCACCGGGAGCGAGGCGACTGCCCAGCAAGGGCGGTAGCAGAGTAATTCCGGTTCCGGTTCTGTCGGAGCGTTCTCCGGCCAGGGGGTCGTTGCGGGAGGCGCGGCGGAAGTGGGAGCGGGACGGTCGGCGGCGGGGTACCGTGCGTCCAGGTGGGCAGCGAGCGAGGCAACGTCGGAGAACTCGAAGAGCAGAGTCGGGTACAGCGGCGCCCTCACGTAGCCCTCGAGTTCCCTGCTCATCTCCAGCATGTGAGCGGAGTCAAGACCCATGTCGTAGAAGCCGGCCTGGACAGGGACGTCCACCGGGCGCCTTCCGAGCCGGGTGGCCACCATGTCCCGCAGGTGAGCGACGGTACCGCTCTCGGCGGGCCCGGGCATCCCGGTGTCTTCGGACGTCCCGTCCGTCCGCGTCCCCGTCGGGGCGGACGCGGCGTCGGCGCCGGGTGCGCGTGCCGTGTCCACGAGCAGTTTGCCGATGAGTTCGGGATGCCGGATGCGCTTGCAGGTGAGTTTGGTGAACTCGGCGAGAAGCCGACCCTCGTCGTCGTGCAGGGTATAGCTGTTGTGCATGACGTCGCCGCTGGGAGCCTGCGTCTCCGGCTGTGGCACGTGCGCGTGGACCGTTCCGCCGAGTGGGCGCGGCGCGCGGAAGGACTCGATGAAGACCGGTATGAACGGGTCGTCGCCGACCGGATCGACCTGGGTGAAGGCGACGATGGTGGAGCAGTCCAGCTTCGCCGGATGGAGTCGGAAGGCGCTGTCGAAACCTGCCGACCCGGCGTCGAGCGTCAGTTCGGCGAGCAGCCACGCCGGGCCGTGGTGGATCCGGCCGAAGCAGCGCATCGCGTCCCCGTGGACGATGCGCTCGACGCGCGCACGGGCGTACATGTCGTCCATGTCCGTGGTGCGGTGGGCGGACCCGCGCAAGGCCGGGACGTCGAGCGGCGGCGGCTCCGGCCGGTCGCGGAAGAGCAGCTCGGCCTCGACGTGCTGCCGGTACGGGGAAAGGGCGGAGCCGTCACGACGCCACCTGCTTTCGACGGTGACTCTACGTGCGCCCTCGTCCGGGCGCGTGACGACCACGCGGATCTCCCGTTCGTGGCCTTCGGTCGTGGCGAGTGGTTCCTGGAAGAGGACGTTGCGGAGTTCCGCGCGGGCGACGTCGAATCCCTCGGCCTGCAGGACACGCAGTACGAGGTCGAGGAACGTCACCCCGGGCATCACGGAGACGCCGTGGACGCGGTGGTTCTGCATGACGAAGTCGGAGTGCTCGACGACGAGGCGGTACTCCACCTCGGGTTCCTGACCTGTGCGCGGACTCAACACTGCTGTCCTTCCGGGCGAGAGGCGGGCACGACCCAGCGACCTGCCGAGGCGGCTGCACCGGGGCCGATGTCGAGCAGGGAGGTGGTGAGCGAGGGGCGTGAGGCGGAGTCTTCGCCCTGATGGGGACGTGCCGAGGGAATCGTGTGCGCCGGTCCGGGTGCGGACGCGGGTTCGGGTACGGACACGGATTCGCGTTCCAGCCACAGTCGGCGGCGGCGGAACTCGGGGGCCGGCAGGGGGCTCCGTGGGGCGGGGGCGGATGGTGCGGGCGACTCCGGGGATCCGACGAGGATGTGGGCGTTGGTGCCGCCCAGCCCGAAGGCGCTCACCCCGGCGATCCTCCGCCCGCCGGCCGGGGGCGTCCAGGTCCGCGGCACCCGGTTGGGGAAGAACGGCGAAGCGTCGAAATCGAAACGGGGGTTGGGGGTGTCGCAGAACAGCGTCGGCGGGATGACGCCCTCGCGCACGGCCAGGACGGCCTTGACGAGACCGGCCATCCCGGAGGCGCTCAGCAGGTGCCCCACGTTGCTCTTGGCGGAGCCGACGGCGCAGAAGCCGGTCAGGTCCGTGTCCCGCCGGAACGCCTCGGTGAGGGCCCGCAGTTCGATCGGGTCACCGATCATGGTGCCGGTGCCGTGGGCCTCGATCATGCCGATGTCCCGTGCCCGCAGGCCGCTTTCTGTGAGAGCGCGCCCGATCACCTCGGCCTGCGCCACGGGGTTCGGCGTCGTGAGACCCATGGTGCGTCCGTCGTTGTTGACGGCGACCGATTCGATCACGGCGTGCACGCGGTCGCCGTCCCGCAGGGCGGACTCCAGCGGCTTCAGGAGGACGACTGCGCATCCCTCACCCGGCACGAACCCGTCAGCATTCTCATCGAACGTCGCGCACCGTCCCACGCGGGACAGTGCGTGCGCCGCGCTGAAGTCCAGGTAGGGCTCCTCGTCGAGCAGGACGTCCACCCCTCCCGCGAGCGCCATCTCCGACTCCCCCTCGCGCAGGCTGCGGCAGGCCGCCTGCAGTGCGACCAGCGAGGAGGAACACGCGGTGTCCACGACGACATTCGGGCCGCGGAAGTCGAAGCGGTGTGCCACGCGGGCGCTGACGAAGTTCTGGTCACCGCCCATGCCGACCCCGCCCGGCAGGGTGCGGGCCCGTCGGCCGTAGCCGGTGGTGCGGGCTCCGGCGAAGACCCCCACGGCCCGGCCGGCGAGCTCCTGCTCCCGGTACCCGGCGTCCGTGAGGCAGGTGGCCGCCTCCTCGAGGAACAGCCGGATCACCGGGTCCAGCGCGACGGCCTCGGCCTCCGTCATACCGAACCAGTCGGGGTCGAAGTACTCGACGCCTTCGACGAAGCCGCCCCACTTGCTGACGCTGCGGCCGTGGGCGTACTCGGTCCGGTAGAGATCCCGCACGTCCCAACGGGAGGGGGGTACTTCGGTGACGGAGCAGCGCCCGGCGACGAGGTTGTCCCAGAATGCGGCGACGTCGGGTGCTCCCGGGAACCTGCCGGCCATGCCGATCACGGCGACGCGTCCCGACATTCCGCCGTGGTCTTCGACGGGGGGCGCACCGGTGGCAGGGGCGGGGGCCGGGCCGGAGGGGCGGGGCACGTCGGCGCGGGAGCGGACGCCGAGGGCTTCGAGGTGCGACGCCAGCTGGTGCAGTGTGGGGTGTTCGAGCAGGACTGCCGGGTCGAGGGAGGCCGCGGTGGCCTCCTCCATGCGGAAGACCAACTCGCCCAGCATGACCGACTCGACGCCCAGATCACCGAACGGGACGGTCGGGTCGAGGTCCGCCTCGTCGATGGCCAGCACCTCGGCGAACAACGGGGTGAGCCAGGCGAGAGCGTCTTCCTGCGATTCTGTCACGAGCTGCTCCACGGGCGACGGCTGCGGGACGGGGGAGCCCGAGGGGGTGTGCTGGGCACCGGACTGGAGGGCCGAGCTGCTCGGGGCGTACGGGGCCCCGGGGAGGGCGGTGGTGACATCAGCGGCGGTCGGGGCGGAGATGTCCGGGACCGCACCGGGGGTGGAGGGCGCCGTGCCAGGGCGCGCGAGCCGCCCCGGCGCGAGGGGCTCCTCATGCGTGGGATCGGCGCCCAGAAGGGCGTCCGGCGAAACGAGCTCGCTGTCCAGGGGTGGGCAGACGACGACGCGTGACACGTCCGGCGGCAGCGTCAGGAGGCGCTCGAGCAGCCGGAGCCCCTCCTCCTCACTCAGGGAACCCACCCCGGCGGGAGCGCAACCGTCCGGGTGGTCCGCTCCCATGCCGTTCTGGCTCCAGGTGGGCCAGTTGACCGAACGAAGTCCCGGCAGCCCCAGGGCGCGGTGCTCCGCGAAGTAGTCGAGAAAGGCGTTCGCGGCCGCGTAGTCGGACACGCCCCTCGCGAGAAGGGGGGACACGGCGGAGAGGGAGGAGAACAGCACGAAGAAGTCGAGTTCGTCGGAAGCGCAGAGCCGGGCGAGCGTCTCCACACCCTCCGCCTTCGGTTCCATCACGGCCCTCACGTCGGCGACGGACTTGCCGGCGAAGGAAGGAGTGCCGAGCGGCCCCCTCCCGGCGCAGTGCAGCACACCTCCCAGCGGACCGAGCTCGTCCCGTACACGGTCGAGAAACGCGCGGCTCCGCCCGATGTCGGCGAGGGAACCCGCGTGCAGGAGAACGTGAGCCCCCGCCGCTTCCAGATCCCTGACGAGTGCCGCCACAGCGCCGTCGCGCGAGTCGGGGTCGAGCGAGGACCACTGGGCCCTCGGCGGCACCGGCCGGTGACCGGTGAGCGCTACGAGGCGGGCTCCGCGCCGCACCAGCCGTCGTGCGGCAGCCGCACCGATCCCCCCGGTACCGCCCGTCACCAGGTAGGCGCGGTGCGGGTCGAGCTCCACAGGTCGCGCGGGGCTCGCAGGTAGGGCCACGAGTCGCCGGCGCCGTCGCACCTCGCCGTCGTGGCACACCTCGGTGAGACCGTCCCCGGCGAGCATTTCAGCGTGTATCAGCCGGGCGGCCCGCTCCGGATGGGTCCCCCCTGCCGGGACATCGACGACGGTGGCGGAGACCCGAGCGTTCTCGGCACCCAGCATCCTGACGAATCCCGCCATGCGAGCGCCGTCGAGCGCGGGGCCGGTGTCCGGCACCCGGTGGAGTCCCTCCGTCACGAGGAGGACGCGCAGGTCGTGTCCGCGCCGCACGCGCACCAACCGTTGCAGTAGCCGCAGACGCGCTGTCCACGGCGCGGAATCGTCGGCCCGCTGTCCCCCTGCGGCGTCGCACAGGTCGACCAGCGCGGCGACGTCACCCGCTCCGTCCGCTCCGTCCGCGCACCGGGCCGCGATACGGTCGGCCGCCGACTCGTCGTCCAGGATGTCGCCCCCCAGCGCGGCGCCCGTCCCGTGCAGCACCAGTGTGACGCGGTGGCTTCCGAGTCGTACGGCGAGGGCGCGGGCCAGTGCTTCGGTCCGGTGGGTGAAGACGCACACCACGCGCCCGGTGAGCGCCCCCACGCCCGGAGGGAGGGCCTCGGGCGTCCAGACGGACGTGTAGAGAGCCGGTCCGTGGAGTGTCGGGGACGGCTCCGCCTCAACGGAACGGCGCCGCTGCGGGTCGCCGAGGTGAGCGGCGGCCGTGCCCGGTGATGGTCCCGGTCTGCCGGGCTCCTCCGGCCCGTCCTGTGCCGGGGCGGGCAGCCAGTAGCGGTCGCGCAGGAACGGGTAGGACGGCAGTGAGACGAGCCGCCGCCGCTCGGCGTGGAGGGCGTCCCAGGTGACGTCGCCGCCCGCGACCCAGTGGACGGCCACGCGGCGCAGTTCCGCCAGCCGGTCCTTCCCGGGGCGAGGGGCGGCGCAGACGCCGACCGGGCGCGCATCACCGGGGACACGTCCCCGCAGCACCTCCTCCGGGGTCCTGCCCGCTGCGACCTCGTCGAGCAGCTCGAGGAGGCGTTCCTCCTGGGCGACCACGACGGCGAGCCGCTCCCGCAGCCCTTCCCTGCCCACCTGGAGTGTGTAGGCCACCTCCGGGAGTGCGGCGCGTTCGCCCGCCGCTTCGTCGGTCCGCAGCCGCTCGGCCAGGCGCCGTGCCACCTCGCGGAGGCGGTGAGGGTGAGTGGCCGACAGCACGATCAGCTGAGGATCGGGTTCCGACCCTCCTGGGCGAGGCGGTGACCCGTCGGGGGCAGGCACGTGCTCCTCGACGACGACGTGGACGTTGGCTCCTCCGGCGCCGAAGGAGCTGAGACCGGCCCGTCTGGGCGCGGCAGCGCCGTCCGCTGTGACCGGGGCGTGCCACGGCTCCGCCTCCCGCACGACGCGGAAGGGCGAAGTCTCCCAGTCCACCGCCGGGTTCAGCTCTCTGGAGTGCAGCGACGGCGCGAGGCGACGGTGGCGCATCTGCAGGATGACCTTGGTGAGGCCAGCGATGCCCGCGGCGGCCTCCGGGTGGCCGATGTTCGACTTCACCGACCCTATGGCGCAGGAGCCCGGCGGCAGATGGGCGTCGGCGAACGCCGTGGTCAGACCGCTGATCTCGATGGGGTCACCCAGCCGGGTGCCGGTGCCGTGGGCTTCCAGGTAGCCGATCGTGCTCGGGTCCACCCCCGACTCCCGTACGGCGCGGAGTACGAGTTCCGCCTGCGCCGCGGGGTTGGGGACCATGTAGCCGGTGGTGCGGCCGCCGTGGTTCACGGACGTTCCGCGGATGACCGCGTGGATGCGGTCGCCGTCGGCGAGGGCCGCCCCCAGCGGCCTGAGTAGCAGCGCGCCAACCCCCTCCGCCGGGGCGAACCCGTCACCGTCCGCGCCGAAGCTGCGGCAGCGGTGGTCGCTGGAGGTCATGCCCAGCCGCGCCTGCTGACGGAATTTGTGCGGGTGCAGGGACAGGTTGACCCCGCCCACCACGGCTGCCGAGCACTCGCCGCGCCGTAGGCTCTGCGCGGCGAGGTGCAGCGCGGTGAGGGACGAGGAGCACATGGTGTCGACGGCCATGCTGGGGCCGCTCAGGTCGAGCAGGTACGACACCCGGTTCGCGATGCCGGCGACCGCCGACCCGGTGTCCTCGGGTTCGCCGGACAGGGAGCGCTCGACGCCGAAGAAGGGGTACTCGTTGTACATCGTCCCGGCGAAAACACCCACCCGGGAGCCGATGCGCTCCCGCAGGCGGGCACGGCTGTAACCGCCGTCCTCCAGGGCCTCCCAGACGACTTCCAGGAACAAGCGCTCCTGCGGATCCATCAGCCGGGCGTCACGAGGCGTGATCCCGAAGAACAGGGGATCGAAGCGGTCCACGCCGTCCAGGAACCCGCCGTGCATGAGCTGGGCTCCACAGGCCGCGACGGGACGGTCCGGGGGGACGGGGGTCACACAGTCCCTGCCCTGCTCCAAGTTCCGCCAGAACTCGCGCAGATCGGGCGCCTGCGGGTAGCGCCCGGCGAGACCGACGACGGCCAGGGGCTCCGCCTCCGGTGTCCCGCCGTGGGCAGGGGGTGCGGCGCTCACGGCCGGGGCGGGAGGAGCGGGCACCGCTGGACCGGCTGCCGCGGCAGCGGGCTTTCCGTCAGCAGGTTCCCCGGCGGCGGACTCCCCACTGTTCTCGGTCCACGGCCCGTCGTGCAGTCGCACCAGATGGTCGGCGACGCCGGCGAGGTCGCGGTACTCGTAGAACACCGTTTGCGTCACGGGACCGACCTCCGCCTGCAACCGGGCGTTGAGCCGGGAGACGAGCAGCGAGGTGAGTCCGTACTGCTCAAGCGGCACCTGCGGATGGAGTCGTTCGGCGGGGATGCCGCTCGCCTCGGCGTACAGGTCCGTCAGGTACCGCTCGGCACGGCGTAACGCCTGTTCCCCGGCGGCGGAGGCGGGTTCCGCTTCCGGCGGCAACGGGGCGGCGTCGGGAGCAGGGCTGCTGTTTGCGGGCGGGCCGAACCGGTGGCGGTCCCCGGCGAACACGTGGCCGGGGAGGGTGACGCGCCGCCCGGGGACGGGCCACATACGGGCCCAGTCCACCTCGTGACCGCGCAACCACTGGTCCACGACCCGGGCGGGGTCACCGTCGGCAGCCCCCGCTGCGGGGTCGGCGACGCCCGTCCGCAGGTCGGAACCGGCCTGCCCGTCGAGGAAGCGGCCAAGGCCGGCGACCGCCCCGGGCAGGGTCCGGGCGGTCAGGGCAAGCCGGTGGGCGTGAGGTACTCGCCCGGTCTGCAGGGTCCAGGCGACATCCGGGAGGTTCAGGTTCGCGGCGTGCGTGGTCAGGTGGTCACACAGCGTTCGTGCGGCGGTGGCGAGGCGCTCGCGGGTGTCGGCGGAGAGCAGCAGGAGCCGGCGGGTGTCGGGGCCTCCGGCATCGTGGTCGAACGTCGCGGACTCGGGGACCGCGTCCGCCGCCTGCTCGCGGTCGGGGGGACGGGACGTCAGGATCGCATGACCGTACGAGCCGGTGGCCCCGACAGCATTGACGAGAGCGGTGCGACGGCCGTCTGCCGCCTTCTCCGTCCAGGGGCGGCCGCGGTCCACCACCTCGACGGGGAGAGCGGCCCAGTCGACGAGGTCGTTGCGGCGGCGGGCGACCGTGGTGGGTGCGATGGTGCCGTGACGCATCTGGAGGAGGACCTTGATGACCTGGGAGAGGCCCGAGGCCGCCTCCAGGTGCCCGATGTTGGGTTTGAGGGTACCGACGGGGAGGCGCGGTGCGTCGCCGGACGTCGCGAAGACCTCGCTGAGGGCCTCCAGTTCGGCGACGTCCGCGATGCCGGATCCGGCGGCCGCGCACTCCACGTAGTCGATGTCCCCGGGGGCTGAGCCCGCCTCGGCGAGGGCTCGCGAGAGCGAGTCGGCGAGCCGCTCGGCACGGGGCGCACCGTAGCGGGGGGCCCGTCCGACGTGGGACATCCGGGTGCCTTCCACGAGTCCGTGGACGACGTCGCCCGCGTCTGTGGCCGCTGCCGCGGGGCGCAGCAACAACGCTGCTACGCCTTCGCCCGGGTACCAGCCCGACCCGTCGGCGGGGAAGGCTTCCGGAGTGCCGGACGTCGCGAGCAGTTCCATGCCCTCCAGGAGTCCCCAGTGGTAGGGGTGCGCGAGCAGGTTGGCCGCCCCGACGACGGCCGCCCCGCATTCGCCTCGCCGCAGGCTCTCCACCGCCAGGTGGAGGGCGGCCAGGGAGGACGCGCATGAGGTGTCGACGGCCATGCTGGGGCCTTGGAAGTCGAAGAAGTGGGAGATCCTGTTGGGGACGTCGGACGCGGTCGCCGGTGTCCGTGCCGGGCCTCCGTCGGCCCAGTGGTCGGCACCGCGCAGCCGGTGGTCCTGCCACATCGTGCCGATGAACACTCCGACCCGCCCGGCCGACAGGCGCAGCGACTCGGCTGTGTGCCCGGCGTCCTCCAGGCACCTCCACACCGCCTCCAGCAGGAGCCGGGCCTGCGGGTCCACGAAGGGCGCCTCCGCCGGCGAGACGTGGAAGAGCAGGCTTTCAAACCGGTCGATGCCGTCGAGGAAGCCACCGCGGGGACGTGTTCCTCCCCGCGCGACCTCACCGCGGGAGGGAGGCACAGGCCCGACGGCGGACCTTCCGGAGGCCAGATTGTCCCAGAAGGTGTCCAGGTCGTCCGCTCCCGGGAAGCGACCCGCCATGCCGATCACGGCCATCGGTTCCGGCGCGGCGGGGAGCTGCGGCCACGGCCCGGTCTGTACGGCGGCCACGGTGCCCACCGGTGTCGTCGCGGGGCGGCCGAACGGGGGGCGCAGCCCTGCCGCGGAGCTGGAGGCGTGGGACGCGGCACCGCCGAGGAATGCCTGGAGGAAGACGTGTCCCTCGTCGAGCCCCAGGGATGTGGCCAGCCCCTCGAAGGAGAGCGCGCCGATCGGGCACAGGCCGACACCGGCCGCCGCCTGTCCCATCATCAGCAGCTGCCCCATGTGGCCCGCTTCCAGGGTGAGGTAGCGAAGACTCTCCTCGCCGTACAACGGTTCGATGCCGGGGCGTCGGCCGACGAGGTAGATGCCGAAGCGGGAGCGGTCGAACACCTCCCGGTTGTAGACGAAGTGGCCACTGCGCAGGGCGCGTTGGACAGGGTCGATCCGGCGCAGCACGTGCTCGGACGGGTCGTAGTGGTAGAGCCCCTCATCGATGCCGGTGACGGCGTCAGCCGTCAGATGGAGGTAGGTCTGCACCGCGTACGTGTCCCCGGCCGAGGGGTGCAGCCGGCGCCTTCCCGACGCGGTGGGGGCGTCCCGGAGAAGGCTGAGCAGGCGGCAGAAGTCGGCATGCGGTACGGGCCGGTCGAGGAAGTCACGGCGGCTGGCCCGCCAGGCGTAGAGCTCCTCATCGAAGGGCTCGGCGTTCAGGGGCACGACGGGCTCACCGGGACGGGCGGGTCGGCTGTTCCAGCGTCCGGCCTTGAAGCGGGCACGCTCCTCCGGCGAGAAGAAGTCCACGGGTCCCGGCCCGTCCTCCCGCGAGCCGCTGTGCGGCGCCCGGACCGGCGGCTGTTCACCGTCCTCCGGGCGCTCGTCGTCGCCCCGGCCTTCGGACGTCGAAGATTCGGCAGGTCGAGCGACGGCGGCCACTTCGTCCGTCGCCCCCCGGTGCAGTCGGCTTGCGATGGCGGTGACGTATGGCTTGTCGAGCAGGGCCGACACCGGTATCCGCTGGTGGTGGCGGCGTTGCAGGGTGCCCGAAACCTGCACCATGGTGAAGGAGGTGGCCCCCTGATCCCACAGGTCGGCCTCGGGGTCCACCTGGGGCACGCCGAGGGCGTCGGCGAAGAGACCCGCTATTTCGTCGCGCAGTTCATCGAGTGACGGGCCCGCGGATGCCGCAGCGATGCGGGTATCCGCCACCGTGCCTGGCTCGTCCCCGTGCGACTCGTCCGGAGGAGCGTCCCCTGGCGCCTCGCCCGACGCGGCCGGCACGGCCCGTTCGCCCGGCTCCGGCGGCCCGGGGACCGGCCACGGCAGGGCTTGGCGATCCAGCTTGCCGTTCGCCGTGGCGGGGAAGGAGCGCAGGTAGCCGAAGAAGTTCGGGACCATGTAGTCGGGCAGCGCGGCTGCAGCATGAGCCCGCAGCGCGCGCGGGGCGGGTGCCGCACCGCGGGGGACGACGTAAGCGACGAGCGTACGTTCCTCCCCTTCCCCGCGGCTGACGACCACGACGTCCTTGACCGCGTCGTGGAGCCGCAGGCGGTGCTCGATCTCTCCCAGCTCCACGCGGAAGCCGCGGATCTTGACCTGGCCGTCCGCCCGGCCGTGGAGGCACAGGTTGCCGTCAGGGAAATACGACGCCCGGTCCCCCGTCCGGTACAGCCGCTCGGCCGGGTCGTCGTGGAACGGGTCCGGGAGGAACCTCTCGCTGGTCAGCTCCGGTTGGTTCACGTAGCCGAGCGCGAGACACTCGCCGCCGATGTACAGGTCGCCCTCGACGCCCACCGGGCAGGGCTGCATTGAGTCGTCCAGGACGTGGTAGCGGCAGTTGTCCAAGGGCCTGCCGTACGGGATGCTGCGCCACTCCGGGTCGATGTCGCGGATGGGGAACCAGTTCGACCAGACGGTCGCCTCGGTCGCGCCGCCGAGGCTGACCAGATCGGCCCGTGGAAACGCGGCACGCACGTCGCCGGGGAGCGAGAGGGGAGTGAAGTCGCCGCTGAGGAACACCAGGCGCAGGGTCTCGGTGCCGGCGCTGCCATGGTGGTCGGCGAGCAGCGGAGCGATCTGGGCCAGCGTGGTGGGTGCCGAGTTCCAGAAGGTGACGGGCTCGCTCAGGAGAACGTCGAGCAGCAGCGCGGGGTCGCGCTGCTGCTCCTCGTCGGCGATGTACAGCCCGGCACCGTATCCGAGCAGACCGAAGACGTCGAAGACGGACAGGTCGAACCCGAGCGAGGTCACGCAGAGGCCGAGGTCCGAGGCGTCGAAGGCGAAGGTGCGCCGAGCCCAGTCGAGCAGGTTGAGGACCGGCCGGTGCGCGACAGCCACGCCCTTGGGGCGTCCGGTGCTGCCCGAAGTGAAGATGATGTACGCGGTCTGGTGTGGTTCGGCCACCGGTTCGGGATCGGAGCTGTCGGCCTCCGGGTCTGCGGGCAGTTCGTCGGCGCGTACCTCGGCCACGCCGTCCGGCGGCAGCCACCCCCGCCGGTCGGAGGTGGTGACCACGGTCGCGCACCCGGCCTCTTCCAGGACGACGGCGGCACGTTCGGCGGGAAGCCCTGGTTCGATGGGGAGGTAGACGCCGCCGGCCTTGAGGACGCCGAGGACCGCGGCGACCATCAGGGGGCCGCGGGGGAGGCTCACCGCCACCACCGTCTCGGGGCCGACGTCCCTACTGCGAAGCTCTCGAGCGAGACGATTGGCCCGCTGGTTCACCTCGCGGAAGGTCATGCTGCCACCGCGCCAGCGCAGCGCGACAGCCTCCGAGGTGAGACGGGCACGTTCCTCGAAGGCGGTGTGGATGAGCCGATCGCCGTCGAACTCGTGCGCGGTGTCGTTCCATTCGTGCAGGATCACCCGGCGTTCCTCCTCGGTGAGGGGCGCCGGCCCTTCAACCGCCGGAGAGTCCCACTCCTCCTCGGTGACGAGGTGCTGCACCGCAGCGCCGTAGGCGGAGAACCACTCCTGCAGGTCGGCCTCGTCGAAGTCGGATTGCCGGACGTCCCAGCAGTAGTGGAGCGTTCCGTCGTCCTCCACGGTCGTGATGCAGTCGAGGGAGACGTTGGGTGTGCAGGTGCGCCACTCCCCCTGTCGGACACCGTCCGGCAGGGGGTCGCCGGTCAGGTCGAGGACGGACGTGTAGACGACGGGGTGGCCCGTCTCTCCCGTCGCCGTCCGGCGGCGCAGCTGCGCCAGACCGCTGGTCGGTACCGCCGCGTCGCTCGTGAGGGCTGTGAGGTGGGCACGGGCCCGCTCGGTGAACGGCAGGTCGCCCGACGGACGCGCCAGCCAGCTGAGCGCCGTGAACTCCCCGGGGCGGTACGCCGCGTCGGGACCGTCCCAGCGCACCACCGGTACCGCGAAATCCCCGTCGTGGTACAGGGAGAGGATGTCCGTGAACGCGGTGAGGAGTGCGGCGTCCGGTGTCAGGCCGTGCCGTGCGGCGCGGTCGGTGAAGGCGGTCCAACCGGCGACGCGGCCCTGCAGGCGGATCCGTCGGGGTTCGGCTCCGTCGTCCGCCGGGCCGCCAAGTACCGGCCCGGACGGCAAGCCGGCGAGGGCCTGCTCCCAGTGGGCGCGCCATTCGCTCTGCTCGGGGGCCGCGCGACGATCGCGGAGGGCCCTGAGGTGCCGCTCGTACGGTTCGCCGGTCTCCGGGGTGCTCTGGGGCCGGGCGTACAGCCGCATCAGCGAGCGCCCCAGAGCGTGGATGCTGACCGCGTCCGCGAGTGTGAGGTCCAGGCACAGGTGGACGGTGTCGTGGTCCTCGCCCCGGGTGAGGCGAAGGTCCCACTGCGGCCGGCGTGCGGGTGGGAAAGGCGTCGCCATCATCGCCTCCCTGGTCTCTTCGACGCTCGCGCCCTCGATGACCGGGATCGTCCACTCCTCGGGGGCCCACGCGGAGACGTCGACGGCACCGTCCAGGGTGACCGCGGAGCGGAGGACGTCGTGGGCGGCCGCGAGACGCACGAGTGCGGCTTCGAGCCGCACCAGGTCGACAGTTCCGGGCACTTCGTAGGAGACGTACACCTGACAACCGCTCCAGGTCTGTCGCTCCGCGGTACGACGGGCCACGTAGTAGGCTTGCTGGAGCTCGTTGAGCGGGCGTCGTTCGCGTTCGTTCGAGTCACCCGCGAGGGTCCGCAGGGCGTTGCGGAACGCTGCGAACGCCGCGTCCGGGACGCCCGGCAGGAGCATCGCGTCAGCGACGTCCCAACGCAGTTCCAGCCCGCCGGATCGCTCCCACATCTGGTGGTCCAGCCACACACCGCTCGTCTGGCTGGTGGCGTACACCAAGGCGTCGGCGAAGCCCCGCTCGCGCTGCGGGGCGGCGGCGTCGAGCATGCTGGTGAAGACCACGGGGGAGGCATCCGCGCCTCGGCCGCGCAGGGCGCGCCGGGCCGTGACGCCGCAGACCGCGGAGTGTTCCAGCGCGTTCCACAACTCCTGATGGGTCTGCCGTGCCGCTTCCTCCAGGGTGAGTTCGTTGGGAAGGACGGCCTCCACCGCGACCGTGCTCGTGAAGGGCCCGACGAGTTGGTCGGCGCCCGACGGCAGGAGGGTGCGTCGGCTAGTGGTGATGGTGACGGAGAACGGCTCAAACGCCCCGCATCGGGCCAGCGCCTCGGTGAAGAGGGTCAGCACCAGCGAGGTGGGGGTGACGCCGAACGCGGCGGCGCGCCGGCGCACGGCGCTCCACTCCGCGGGTGTCAGCCGGTCGGAGCGCGCGCGGCGTCGCAGCCCGGGGGCACCCGGCGGGCGTGGCGCGACGTCGTCCCGCACCACGGCGGGGGGCCCGGGGAGTTCGGCCAGCCGGGACGTCCAGTGGGCGAGCGCCCGACGGTGGCCGGCGGTGTGCGTGCGGTCGGCGAGTGCGACCAGGCAGTCCCGTGCTGTGTACGGAGGCGAGGGGAGGACCTGATCGAGGTCCTCGTACAGGGCCTTCCACTGGGCGGCCAGCAGGTCCAACCCGGCTCCGTCAGTGATGAGAGCGTCGATGCTCCAGTGCACCCGGGCGTGCCCGTCGGCGCGGCGCGTCACCTCGACAGCGAAGAGCACGGAGGCGTCGGAACCGAAACAGGCGTGGGACATCCTTGCGCGGGTGCGGGCCGCGCGGAGGTCGAAGTCGTCGGGCTCCGCGGCCGGGTCCGGTTCCGAGACGGGAATCTCCCAGCGGGGCCCCACGGTGAGGATCTGCTGCCTGCCGTCGTCGGTGCGTGCGGACCGGAGCATTTCGTGGTGCTCGATCAGACGCTGCCAGGCGGCGCGGAGTCGGCCCGTGTCGAGCGCGGGCACGTCGAACTCACGATAGAGGTGGCAGCCGACGGGGTCGTCCGTGAGCTCGGGCGTGCGGCCGGCAAGGTACGCCTGCTGGAGCGGGGTGAGCGGGAAGGGGTCCGACGCCCGGGCAGGGTCGGCGGTCACGGTCACCAAGTGGCCGCCCGTCTCGCCCGCCGACCCTTCCTGTTCGGCAAGTTCTGCCGCCCTCGCCCCGAACTCGCCGAGTGTGGCTGCCTCCGTGAACCAGCCGAGGGGTGTTTCGATGCCGAAGTCTTCCTGCAGCGCGAGCCAGAGACGGGCAGTCGTCATCGAGTCGAGTCCCAGGCCCTTCAGTTGCGTGTCTGGGGTGACGGCTGTCTCGCCGGGCCGCAACCCGGTCAGCAACCGGCTGAGCGTCTCCCCTATACGCACTGGCAGGGGGTCGTCTGCCCGCGTGTGCTCGCCGGGCTCAGGACCGGATGCGACCGCCATGTGTCGTACTCCCCCAGGTGGAAGTGTCTGCCTTGCTCCGACGCAAGCAGCATAGAAAGACAAAACCCGTCTATTCGCTCAGAAGTGAGCAAAAGACGGGTTCCGTAAGAGAGTCGAGACGGGGTCAGCTCAGCGGAGGGAGGGGCGCGCAGGCCACGTCGCCCATGCTGCCGTCCACGAAGATGCGGTTCCAGGTGCCGCCGCCCTTCTCGGGCGCGATGATTTCGTCGAGGTAGATGTCTCGGACCTCGTCATCCATGCGCATGTGCATGTCGATGAGGTCGTAGTACGCGTTCTCCGAATGCATGTGGATCAGCCAGTGCGTACGGTCGGCCGGGCCGAAAGCCTCCTCGTACAGGAAAGAAGAGGCGATGCCGGGCAGCCGGGTGTTGATGGACTCCGTGATGCGGCGGGCAAACATCCGCGCCTCCGCGCGAAAAGCGTAGCGGGGCTGAGCCACCCGGTGGATGATCAGACCGGCGTTCGCCGAGTGCACCGTGTCCCGCGGGGCCACGGCGGTCTGCTCCTGCGCCGGGGGCACCCGCAGGCCCGGAGTGGCGTCCGCGATCCGCGTGCCGTCGGGCAGCACCTCGTCGGTCCCGTACATACCCCACCCCTGCGGGATGAGTGCCGTCTCCTCGAAGGACCCGTCGGTGAACATGCCCTGCCAGTCGGTCTCCGCCGCCGGGCCCTCGTCGCCGTCCAAGAGTGCGGAAACGGCCCTGAAGCCGGCGAGGGACCGCAGGTGGATCATCCAGTGCAGACGGTCCCGCCGCCCGAAAGCCTCTTCCAAGACGAACACCGTCACCTCACCGGCGTACTTCGTGTTGAGAAACTCGGCCTGAAGCAGCGCGATACGGCGCCCCTCCGCCCGGTGGGCCTGCTTCAGCTGAGCGGTCCGCTTCACCACCACGCCCGCGTTGGTCGAGTGCAGCAGCGTCTCCGCGCTCACCGACGTCTGCCGGTGCGCGTGCACGGGAGCCGGGCTCACGGTCATCTTCACTCCTCGGTCTCGGTCCTCGATCGGCGCGTGCCCGGTCGGGCTCCGCCGGACATCACGTGTGCACCAGGCGGGCGAAGCGCCTGCCCAGCACCTCGGCGGCGCCGGTCATCAGTGCTTCGGCGATCGCGTCCACATGCCGGTCCCGCCAGTCCTCCATCGGCGTACCGCGGACGTGGTGGTTGAACGCACCGATGGCGGGCCCGCACTGGATCTGAAAGTTCACCCGCTGGGCCGGGTCGCCCTCCAACGCCCAGGTGACGCTGCGCGCGAAGTACCAGCGGAAGGTCAGGGCCATGCGCTGCTTGGGCGAGCGTTCCGCCTTTTCGATCTCCCTGCCGCGGCCCCGGGCCAGGTGGTGGGCGCGAGCTTCCTCCCACACCTGAGCGAACGGACGCTGGAAGTAGGTCTCTTCCACCACGCGGCGCGTCGTCTCGTCGATCGACTCCCAGGCGTCGTACTGGCGGTAGAGCTGGTACAGCTTGTTGCCCCGGGCTGCGAACATGGTGGCCTTTCGGACCACCTGCACCCGGGCGCCCAACTCGAACATGTCGCCGGCGGGGGCGTACGCGGTGTCCTGGACGTCGAGCCCCGCGAGCAGGTCCTTCACGGCATCGGACGTCCCTGCCTCGACGGAGCACTGGTTGACGCTTCCCGTCAGGACGAAGTCCGCGCCAAGGACGAAGGCCGCCGCCACGGTCGACGGTGCTCCGATGCCTCCGGCCGCTCCCACCCGGATACGTTTGCGGTAGCCGTGGCGTTCCATGGCGGCGTCCCGGTGCCAGAGCATGGCCGGCAGCAGGGTGAAGGCGGCGCCGCCGTCGGTGTGCCCCCCGGAGTCGGCTTCGACGCAGATGTCCCCGCTCACGGGCAACTCGGTGGCGATCCTTGCCTCCTCGGGAGTGAGGAGTTCCTCTGCGACGAGGCGGTCCACCAGCGCCGCCGGGGCGGGCGACATGAACGCTTCCGCCACCTCGGGGCGGGAGACCTTGGCGATCACCTGGTTCGGCGCCAGGGGCGCGCCCTGCGCATCCCGGTGAGCGCCCGCGAAGCGGAAGCGGACGGCGGCGGGAGTAAGTTGGGTGAACCCTGCGGCCTCGACGGTACGGACGCCGTGCCGAAGGTATAGGTCGATGACGGCGTTCTCGTACCCGGGGTCGTCGATCGAGTGCAGCAGATTCATGCCGAACCGGTCACCCGTACCCAGCGCACCCTGTATGCGCAGCAGTTCCTTCTCGACCGTGCCGAGGTCCAGACCGCCCGCCCCGAAAAAGCCTTTCAGCCCGCTCTGCCCCAGTCTGATCACCAAGTCCGCCGAGGCGATGCCGCGGAACATCGCCCCCGCGAGGTAGGAGTAACGGAGTCCGTGATCGCGGCGGAACTCCGGGCACCCCAGCTCACCTGCTCGGACGAGGCGGTGTCCTTCGCCTCCCACAGGACCGGGGGCGGGTTCGGCCGACGGCGGTCGCCCATACCCGGACACCCCGTCGGTCCCCGCGGCACCGCCGGCTGGCTCCGTGGCGGACTTTTTCTTGGCGTCGGCCCACAGGCCGCTCAGCACGCGTCCCGGACCGGTCTCCTCCAGATCCTCGACCCCGTGGTCGACCAGGTACCGCATGGTCCGGTGCCACTGCACGGGCTGGTGCATCTGACGAGCGAGCAGTTCGGCCACCTGGCCGGCCCCGTAGGGGGCGGCGGTGACGTTGGCGAGTACGGGGATGCGGGGGTCGGCGAACGAGAACTCGCGCAGGTACTCCGCGAACTCGTCCGCGGCCTCCTTCATGTACCGCGAGTGGAAGGCCGCGCTGACCCTGAGCGGGACGCTGCGCACGCCGTCGTGACGCGACAGCTCTCTCGCCACGTCACGCAGTACGTCCGTCGGCCCCGACAGCACGGCTTGCGAGGCGGAGTTGAGGTTGGCCACGTCCACCAGTCCACGGTCCGCGCCGTTCGTCAGCGCTGACACACTTTCACCGGATACTCCCAGGACGGCCAGCATCCCACCGGCCGCGGCCTGACCCATGAGCTCGCCGCGGCGGTGGACCAGTCGCACTCCGGTGGCGAAATCGAAGACACCAGCGGCGAGCAGCGCGTTGTACTCGCCCAGGCTGTGTCCGGCCAGATACCGGGGGGCGGGGAGCGCCGGGTCCCGTGCGAGGTGGGAGAGCGCGTTCACCACGAACAGGGCGGGCTGCGCGTACTCCGTGCGGTCGAGGTTTCCGTCGCCGCCAGTGCGGCACAGTTCCTCGATCGAGTGTCCGACGACGGCGTCAGCCGCGGCCGTCAACTCGGGGAAGCGAGCGAACAGGTCCCCTCCCATGCCCCTGCGCTGGGAGCCCTGCCCGGGAAAGACCAGTACCGTCATCAGTTTCGGCCCCCGCCCTCGTCGGGACGCACTTCCCAGGGGAGCCTGCCGGCGGTGGCCAGGCTCCCGACCCGCCGGCGGACGACGGGTGAGCTCATCAGCCGTGTGAATTCCCGCAGCGCGTGCTCCTCGGTCTCCTCGGTGTCGGGCCTCAGGGCCCGCATATACGCCTTGAGCTCTCCCACAGTGACGGGGTCGATCCGGGTCGTCCTGACGAGTAAACGCTGGAGAGCGTGCTCCGGGTCGTCCACCACCTCGTCGACCAGGCCCCAGCGCTCCGCCTCACGCGCCGAGACGGGCTGAGTGCCGAGCGCCATCGTGTGCGCCCGTTGCAGACCGGTGCGCTTGACCAGGAAGGGCAGGACACAGCAGGGCAGCAGGCCCCACAGCGCCTCGGGTAGGCTGAACCGGCTGCGTCCGGTCGCGAAGACGAAGTCGCTGGCCGCGGCCAGACCGACCCCGCCACCTGCCGCCCGGCCATCCACACAGGAGACGACCACCACCCGAGCGGTGGTGAAGCGGCGCATCAGGTTCAGGAACGCCTCGCCCCCGGCCGCCATCGAGGCGCCGCCGGACACCTCGGCGGCCGCGCTGGAGAAGTCCAGGCCGGTGCTGAAGATTCCGCCCGCGCCCTCGAGCGCCATCATCACGCAGTCCGGGTCGGACTCCGCCCGGGTCAGGGCGTGCCCGAGTTCGTCCACAACTGCGCCGTCAAGACTGTTCTGGCGTTCTGGCCTGTTCAGGGTGACGCGCAGGACGGCCGACTCACGCGTCACCCGCAGCGCGGTGCCGGTCCGTTCGGGCGGCGGTTCGGGGAGGGCGGAGGGATCCACGGGATGCTCCAGTCGTGAGGACGTGCAGGGCCGCGGTTCGCCGAAGGCTCCAGGTCCTTCGCCGTCGGACCTTAGCGGGCCGACCTGCGCAGTGCCGCTCACAATTGAGCGGGGGCTCCGGCCCGGGGCGCAGGCGATCGGCCCCTATGACCCGAGCCCGGGCTCCGCGGCCGGCTCCGCGTTCGAGGACCGTGCGAAGAACGTGCCGAGGAGTTCTGCGAGTTCGTGCGGCCGGTCGTGCACCACATGGTGTCCCGCTGCCAACAGCTGTACATGACGACCGCCGGGGAACCGGCGGACGTCCCGTACGAGCCGGTCCGGGGACGCGGTCCGGTCGAGTGCACCGGTGACTGCGAGGACGGGGACCGTGACCCGTGGGGCGTGCGGCAGTGGATCACACGTCCAGAAGTCGAGGAGCTGACGCGCGTACGCACGGAGGACCGGGGCACTCGAGAAGGGTCGTCGCGCCTCCTCCGCCAGCGCGCGGGACGGAGCCGACAGGACATGCCGGGCACAGGCGGCCGCGTCCGAAGCGGCGGCGTCCGGGGGTTTTTCCAGGTCGCCGGCCAGCATCCGCCGCATCGCCTCCGCGAGCGCGGGCCGGCGGGCGACCGACCAGCACATCGACTCCAGGTTCCGTTCATACGCGGTGTCCGGGTCGTCGGGGCGGTCGAGCACGCGGAAGGACCCGTGGAGGAACGCCATGGACCGTACGGCTGCGGGTGCACGCCGGTGGAATTCCAAAGCCACCTTGGGACCCGTGCACCAGGCCAGCAGGTGGCAGTCGCGGACACCCTCGGCGTGCAGCACGGCCACCAGGTCGGCCACGTGATCGTTCAGACGCAGTGGACGCTCTCCCGGGGCGCAGCCACGAGGGCTCCAGGCGAGGACGCGGTGGTCGTGCGCGAGGACCGCGATGAGCCGGTGCCACGGGCCGAGCCCCATGCCGAGTGCGTTGAGGACGACGACGGGCGCGCGCGAGGGGTCCGGTTCGCCCGCCGCATGGTACGTCAGGACGCCCCCCATGACTCCAACCCGCCGCAGCGGTTCCTGGGCGACGTGCGCCGCCTGGGTGTCCAGCAGTCGGTCCGACTCGTTCTGCCGACGACGGGCGGCTTCGATCAGGGCGTCGGTTCCCGACCACGGGACGGCGCCCGGGCCGGCTGGGTGCGTGACGCCGCGGTGGGAGGATCCGCGGGACGCCCGGTGCTCCAGCAGGCGGTCGACGACGGTGGGGCCGTGCTCGTCCTGGGTCGGGCGGACGGTCACCCCGTAAGCCCGCCCGAGGCGGGCGGCCAAGTGCGCAGCTCCCCCGTTTCCGGGGCCCGTGGCCCTCTCCAGAAGGACCTCTGGCACGGTCAGCGGGTGTCGGCCGAGGTAGTCCGTGGAACGGGCCCGAACCTCGACGACCGTGTCGTGTACCGCGTCGAGGAGCGGCAGGAATCTTTCGATGGCATCCAACGCGGGCCGTCCCTGTGGTGTCGGAGGTCTGTCGGCCAGCCTCCAGCCCTGCCCCGGCGCCGCACTGCCCAGAATTGAGCGGCGCGCCTCGCTCTTCTCCCGGAAATCGCGCACGGCCCGACAGGGCGCCCCATGGCGTCGGGCCGAAGCGGCGGCTGTGCCGAGGGACGGGCGACAGCGGCCGGTGACGGGCAGGCAGGCAGGCAGGCAGGCCGAGGATGGGGCCGGTGGGCCGGTCGACACGGGTCGGCCAGTCAACCTGGCGGCAACCATCCGCGCCCCGGACGGGGCAGTTGCCCCCGAAGGCCGCAGACTCCGGTCGTGACCCATCTCACGACATGGCCCGCCTTGGGGTTCACACGATCACACTCTCCGTGTACGAATGGTTGTTCAAGAGTGAGCAGACCAAAGCTTCCCCGGTCCGCCAGTCTCGCGTGGCCAGGAGTCCCACCGGTCAACGCGTTCCCTGCTGTCAAGGGCGTGAGGAGTTCGAACGGCATGACGAGTTCGGAACGGGTCCACACCTACCCCTTCGAAGGAGAGGTGGACGGGCTGGACATCCACCCCCGTCTCACCGAACTCCGCGAAACGGAACCGCTAGCCCGACTGCGTCTCCCGTACGGCGGCGACGGCTGGCTGGTCACCCGCTACGAGGACGTGAAGAGCGCCAACTCCGACCCGCGTTTCAGCCGTGCGTCGATCGGAGAGGACACCCCTCGTACCACGCCCCTGGCACGCCGAGGGGACACGATTCTCAGCATGGACCCGCCCGAGCACACTCGCCTGCGCCGTCTGCTGTCCAAGGCTTTCACCGCGCGCAGTATGGCCGCGTTGCAGCCTTGGCTCGAGGAACTCTTCTCCTCCCTGCTCGATGCCGCGGAACGCAAGGGGCCGCCCGCCGACGTCGTGAAGGACCTCGCCGAGCAGTTCACCATCGCGGTGATATGCCGCCTGCTTGGCGTGCCGTACGACGACCGCGCCAGCTTCCAGCACTGGTCGGAGGTGATCATGTCGACCACCACCTACTCCAGGGAGGAAGCCGAGGAGGCCGATGCCGCCATCCGCCGCTATCTGGGGGATCTCGTCGCTGCTCGTCGGGCCGAGCCCCACGACGACCTGCTGGGCGACCTGGTGGCGGCCAGGGACGAGGGGGATCGGCTGACCGAGGAGGAGCTGATCACCTTCGGTGTCACGTTGCTGGTGGCGGGGCACGAGACCTCGGCCCATCAACTGGCGAACATGGTGTACGTCCTCCTCACCCATGACAGCCAGCGGGCGCTCCTTGGCGAGAACCCTGATCTCCTTCCGCGAGCGGTGGAGGAACTGCTGCGTTTCGTGCCGCTGGGCAACGGTATCGGTAATGCCCGGATCGCGACCGAGGACGTCGCTTTGAGCGGGGGCACGGTCCGAGCGGGCGAAGGCGTCATGGCCGCCGCGGTCAACGCCAACCGAGACCCCCGCGTGTTCACCGATCCCGACCGCCTGGACGTGACGCGGGAGACGAATCCACACTTGGCCTTCGGACACGGAGCGCACTATTGCCTGGGGGCCCAACTGGCCCGCCTCGAACTGCGAGTAGCTCTGGGGGCGCTCCTGGAACGCTTCCCGGGAATACGCCTCGCTGTAGCACCGGAAGAGGTCGAGTGGAAAAGGGGGGGTCTCTTCCGAGGCCCTCGACGACTGCCGATCGCATGGTGAGGATTCGATGACCACTGGCTCCCGTTGGCGCGTGCAAGCCGATCACGGCGCGTGCATGGGCACCGGAATCTGTGCCGGTATCGCTCCGCACCGCTTTCGGGTCATCGATGGCCGCTCGGTCCCCACTCCCGAGGAGTCGCCCCCGGACCAGGAGGTGTGGGACGCGGTCGAGTCATGCCCGATGGAAGCGCTGCGCATACTTGACGCTGCGAGCGGTGAAATCCTGAGCCCCATCTGACTCCCCGACCGCGAGGGGCGACTGCGGGGCGCGCCTCCTCCCTCCACGGGCACCCAGGCTCCCGGCCGCTCGTCCTGTGCAACGCAGGGCGCTCCCCTGGTGCGCATGCCCGAGTCTCCGCCACTCCGGTGCGACGGGGGTGCTCTCCGCGTTCTCTCACCGGGGCGTGCGCTGCCCCGAATCGCTCAGCTCAGATCCGGACGACTGCCGACAGCAGCCGGTTCTCCCGGCTTCCCTGCCTCACAGGAGTACTCGCCAGATGAGCATCTCGTACGCCCCCACAAGCCCTGCGGTGACATCTCCCACCAGCTTCATGAGCAGAATCAGAGAAAGCCTGGAATGCCGTACGCGGATCGGCACACGCGTCACCCTGGCAAAGAACGATTGCGCGTACAGCTGCGGCGATCCCGACCGGAACATCTACTTCCTTGAGAGTGGAAGTCTCAAAACGGTCACCTTCTCCCGGAACGGCAAGGAATGTCTCCTCCGTATATGTTGCCCGGGGGAGGTGTTCGGCGAACAGGGCAGCGTCTTCGGCCACGTTCGATCGGAGTCGACCATCGCGATGCAGGACAGCGTCATGCGGCGGATGCCGTACTCCCGCTTCCTCAGCGCCATCGCCGACGAGGGACTCGTCGGCGACTTTGTAGCCTACCTCGCGTACCGGCTGGCCGAGCAACAACAGGCCATAACGAATCTGACCACCGTGGACAGCGAACAGCGCCTGGCCACCACACTGCTCGACTTGGCCAACAAACTCGGAAACGGCGATCCGGTCTACACCCGCATCGAACAGCGCCTGACTCATGAGGAGTTAGCCCGCATGGTGGGCACGACACGGTCCCGCATCGGATTCTTCCTGAAGACCTTCCGAGCCCACGGGCTGCTGGACATCTCTCCGTCGTCCCGCTTCATCATCCACCGACCGCGACTTACAGCGTACCTCGAAACGCGGCACAGCTGACCCCCAACTCGCCCGCCGACCTGGATCCGGATACGCCGAGAGGAAGCTCGATTCGCCATGTGGAATCATCGCTTCGAGTCCATAGTAAGAAACCACCTTCCGCATCTGGATACGGAAACACCACTGACCCCCGACCTGTTGCTCTCCGCACACGGCCTGGACTCCATGGGAGTTTTCGGGCTCATCACCGATCTCGAGGAAGCGTACGCCCTCACCCTGCCCGACGAGGCAGTCGTCCCGGCCAACTTCGCCACGCCGCGCACGGTTTGGGACATGCTCTTACCCCTCGTACCCCTCGGCCACGACGAGCCCGCCGGATGAGGGCGCCCGTGGACACCTTGGCGGACAAGGAGAGGGTCACCTTGCTGCACGAGTGGTTTCTGGACGGACTCGCTGCAGCCCCGGAAAGTGTCGCACTGCGACTGGGGGACGCGTTCTGGACCTATGAGGAGTTGCACCGCATGTCGTGCGACTGGGCTGGGGCGCTTCTCGCCGGCTGCGGCCGGACACCCCGGAGCGTCGGCGTTCTGGCCTCCAAGACGCCGGAGGCCTACATCGGACTTCTCGCAGGACTCTACGCGGGAAGCACGGTCGTGCCTCTCAGCCCGGAACATCCCCTCGAGCGCAATCGCGAAGTCGCCCGCGCGGCCGGACTCGAAGCTCTGGTTGTCGACAGGGCCGGCGCCGTGCAGATAGGCGCGTTGGCCGCGGTCGCGCCCCTGCAGGTCTGCCTCACCGCCTCAGCGAGCTCCGACTCCCCCTCCGGCGTGCGGCTGGTCGTCCCCGACGGGAGCGAGAGGACCGAACCACAGCGCGGTGGGGAAGACGGGCACGCGTACGTCCTGTTCACTTCCGGCTCCACTGGCCGCCCGAAGGGCGTGCCCGTACGGCACGGCAACATCAGTGCATTCCTGCGCGCCGCCCTTCCCCGGTACGCGCTGGGACCCAAGGATGTCTTCAGCCAGGTCTACGAACTGACCTTCGATCTTTCCATGTTCGAAGTCTGGGCGGCGTGGGGAAGCGGAGCCTGTCTCACCGTGCTCAACCGCGTCCAGGCGCTGGCCCCGGAGAGGTTCGCGGCACGTCGAGGCGTCACCGTCTGGACCTCGACGCCGAGCCTCGCCGCAGCGGTGCAGAGCCGCGGCACCGTGTCTGCCGGAGCCCTTCCCGATCTGCGCTACACCGTGTTCTGCGGCGAACCCCTGCCGACGGAGACCGCACGTCAGTGGTCGACGGTGGCGCCGAACACGGTGATCGACAACCTGTACGGGCCGACCGAACTCACCGTGGCGTGCACAGGCCACCGCTGGGACCCGGACCGTGCCGATTCCGACCACAGCAACGGCATCGTTCCCATAGGCCGGCCGTTCAGCGGCGTAGGCTGCCTTCTGCTGGACGAGCACGGCGACGCCTCAGCCGTCGCGGGTGAGCTGTGTGTCAGCGGACTGCAACGCTTCGACGGGTACCTCGACCCGGAGAACGACGCGGGACGATTCGTGGAAGTCGACGGCGCACGCTGGTACCGGACGGGCGACCGGGTGCGGTGGGAGGGCGCGGAACTCGTACACCTCGGCAGAATGGACGACCAAGTCAAGGTCCACGGTTACCGCGTCGAACCGGGCGAGGTCGAGGAGGCGGTGCGGCGTGCCGCACCCGATCTGGACGCCGTGGTTCTCGCACTGCCCGCCCCCTCCGGCACGTTGCTCGCCGCTTTCGTCCTCCGCGTGAGCGACCTGGACACCGCAGCGCTGTTGAAAAAGATGGCCGAGCACCTTCCCTTCTACATGCTGCCGCGGCATCTGTGGCCGCTCTCCGATCCCCCGCTCACAGCGAATGGCAAGATCGACAGGGGTTGGCTCCGCGAGGAGGCCGGGAGACGCATGGCGGCGCTCCCTCCGCAGAAGGAATCGGCGAACGTCCGGTCCTCCGCCTGAGCGTTCTCGGATCGGGATCCGTACGGCTTTTCCGCCCCCACGGGCAAGCCGGAAGCCCGGCTGAGCGTCGGCGTACCAAGGACGATCACGCACCCACGGGAATATTCCGGACGCGGCGTCGCCGGATGCGCACGGAAATGCTCAGATCTGAGCAGCCAGGGCGGCCGTCCGCGAGAAGCATGGAGTGGGCCGGGCGCTACAAGCCGGTCTCACCCACCATCTCGTCCAGACCAGAAAAGGACTCGCCATGGCCCAGACTGAGAAGTCGGACCGGCCGGAAACCGGCAGCACCTTCCTCCCCGCGCTGGCCACCATGCCGGATACTGGCGACTCACTGCTGCACTCCGGCAACGCCGGACTCATCATTCACCGAGCCGGTCAGCTCAGGCACGAGTTCCGCGCTGAAGGCCGCGCGTTCGCCAGCGACCTGGTGAGCTACCTCAACAAGCCGGTGGCGGGCGTCGCCACGATCATGGTCTTCGAGGAGATCCTGGGCGACGTCGACCGGCTGCACTGGCTGATCCACATGAAGATGCCCAACGACTACCGTCGCTTCCTGCACGTGGCGGACCACGATGCCTCGTTCAAGGAGATCACGGAGGGCGACCGCCTGCCCCAACGCGACGGGGGCAACTGGGAACGCATGTACGTCGAGGGGTCCTTCCAGGAACGGGTGTACGTCCCCCAGCACGGCTTGGACCACCACGACGACGAGGAGGGAGAGGAGCCGGAGACTTTCGTGCCTCCCGCGCTGCACCAGACGGGACTCCCGGTCGACCGGCTGCGCCACTCCGCCGACACCGGCCTCACCATCCTCCGTTCCGCTCAGACCAAGTTCGAGTTCCGCAACGAGGCCCGCCACTTCGCCTTCGAATGGGCGCGCCACGTCAACCGTGCCCTCACCGGAGACGTCACGGCGTACCTGTACGAGGAGACCTTCGGGCAACAGGACCGCATCCACTGGATGCTGCATCTGGACAATCTTGACAGCTACCGCCGCCTGCTCGAACTGAAGGACTCGGACCAGGAATTCCGGGCCATGCTGGGCCAGCAGTTCGTCCCGGCCCGGAAGGGCGGGGGCACGTGGGAGCGGACCTTCGTCGACGCCGGCATTCGGGACACCGTGCTGACTCCGCTGCACAGCGGAACAGTCACCGGCTTCTGAAAGGGTCGCCCACCGGAGACGCGCGCCCGCTCCACACGGCCCTGCCGTCGATGCCGGGCATCGACGGCAGGAGCGCCGAAGTCCCTCTCGGCACCGTCGGCGACGCCATACCAGACGCCCTACTTCCACAGGCGACGTCCGAACGACGCGACTGCCGGGCATCCCTCGCGGAAGCAATTGTGCAGAGGACCTGACGGAGGCTGCCACGTGTCGTCCCGCCGCAGTTCTCGACTCGCCGCCATCCCCGAGGGAAGGCGCGGGCGCGTCTGCAACGGAACGGGCAGGCGCGAGGGCCCGTACGTGATCACGTACGCGCCCTCGCACAAGATCCCTTGTGCGTCGGTCACGCCGTGAGCCACGAGAACGACCGCTGTCGGCGACATCGCAGGTAAAAGACGTAAGAGATGGTGTCCGAGGGGGGACTTGAGCCCCCCACGCCCGCCCTCACGGTCCAGTTGCCGCCACACCCTCCGGATGCCGTAGACGCCGTAGTTGTCGGCGTGGACGCGGCCGATGTGCTCCTTCAGTTCTGTGTCCCGGACGGATCGGGGGCTGGGCGGGCGGTTCTTGGCCGCGTAGTAGGTGCTGGTTGCGATCTGCAGTCCGTGTCCGGTCAGGACACGGCAGATCGGCACGACACCGAACACCTGCTTGAACTCGTCAATGAAGGCTACGATCGCCTGTGTGGCCGGTCGAGCTCGGCGCGAAGAAAGCCGATGCGGCCTTGAGGATCTCGTTCGCCCTCTTCAGCTCGGCGTTCTCGGCCTTGAGGCGCTTGATCTCGGCGGCTTCTTCAGAAGTGACCCCCGGCGGCTGGCCGGCGTCGGCCTGGGCTTTCCGGACCCAGGTCCGCACGGTCTCCGCCGCACCGATTCCGAGCTTTGCGGCGACCGCTTTTATCGCGGCCCACTCGGTCGGGTAGTTCGGGCGGACCTCCGCGACCATGCGGACCGCACGCTCACGAAGCTCGGGAGGGTAGGGGGACGGACGGGTCATGACTCGATCCTCTCAGGGAATCGAGCCTCCATCAGACCCGGAACGGTTCAGTCGCCCAGCCGCGTCAAGGGGGCCAACGGCCGGCCCAGGCGACGGTCGACCAACCCGTCAGGCAGCCGCTCAAGACCGACCCGAACCATGATCAACGAGCGTCCAATGAGCGTCGCAAGCGTCATTTCAGCGTCAAGATATCGCCCGTAACGCGCACAGCGCACATAAAGCACATCGGCAAAACAGCAGATCAGGCGTCCTGCGGAGCAGGCTTGAGGATGGCGACGGACTCCATGTGGTGGGTCATCGGGAAGAGGTCGAAGGCGCGGAGGAAGTGGGGGACGTAGCCGGCCTCGCGGAAGTAGGCGAGGTCGCGGGCGAGGGCGGCGGGGTCGCAGGCGACGTAGGCGATGCGGCGGGGGCCGAGGGCGGCGATGAGCCGGACGGTCTGCTTGCCGGCGCCGCTGCGCGGCGGGTCGAGGACGACGAGGTCGGCCTCGGTGATGCCGGTGCGCGGGAGAACGGCTTCGACCTTGCCCTGTTCGACGCGGACGCGGGGGAAGCCGGAGAGGTTGTGGCGGGCGTCCTCGGCAGCACGCTTGCCGGACTCGATGCCGAGGACGGCTCCCTGTTCGCCGAGGCGGTCGGCGAGGGCGCCCGCGAAGAGTCCGGCGCCGCAGTAGAGGTCGAGGGCCGTCTCGCCCTTGCGCGGGGTGAGGCCGCGCATCACGGTGTCGACAAGGAGCCCAGCGGCCTGCGGGTGGACCTGCCAGAAGCCACCGGCCGAGATCCGCCAGGTCTGGTCGTCGGCACGCTCGCGGACGTACGGGCGGCCGTGCACGCGGTGGACGTTCTTGTCCTTCTCACCGACGCGGAGGACGGAGACGGGCCGGTCGAGTTCGACGAGCGGGAGACGTCCGCCGGGGCGCGGGGTGAGGAGAACCTGGCGGTCGCTGGAGCCGGTGGCGGCGGTGGCTTCGACGGTGGCGATCTGCGGCCAGAGGTGCTTCTCGACGCCGAGTTCGCTGACGCCGGGGGCGGCGATGAGGCAGTGGTCGATGCGCTCGACCTCGTGCGAGCGGTGCCGGCGCAGACCGGCGTGGCCGTCGGCGTCGACCGCGTACTGGACGCGGGTGCGCCAGGCGGGGACCTCCCCGGCGGGGACCTTGTCGCCGGGGGCGGGTTCGACGGTGCCGTCCCAGTTGACGTCCTCGGCGGTGAGGCCGGCGAGGCGCTGGAGCTGTTCGGCGAGCACGTCGGCCTTGAGCCGGCGCTGGGCGCCGGGCTTGGCGTGCTGCCAGTCGCAGCCGCCACAGCGGCCGGGGCCGGAGAACGGGCAGGGGGCGGGGACGCGGTCCTTGGACGCCTCCAGCACCTCGACGGCGTCGGCGCGGAGGAAGCGGGCGCCCTCCTGGCCCTCGGTGACGCGGACGCGGACCCGTTCGCCGGGGAGAGTGTGCCGCACGAAGAGGACCTGGCCCTCGTCGGTGCGGGCGACGCAGTGGCCGCCGTGGGCGACGGGCCCGACGGTCACGGTGTGCTCCTGGCCGACGAGGGACGCCTCACCGGAGGCGGTGGCGGCGGCATCGACGGGACGGTCGGCGCCGGGGGCGTCCGGGGACTGGGACATGAGGGGGTGGCTCCACTGCGTCGGGTGCTGACGGGCTTGCTGGGGCGGCAGCCGTCCAGTCTAGGGCGTGTTTCGAAAGTAGCGCCGTCCGCCCGGAGAGCGGGCGGGGCGGCGTCGTGGGGGCACCTCCCAGGCGAAGCCCTGGGGGAGCGTGCAGATGCAAGGCGGAGGGAGGAAAGCGCAGCGGGCTGCGCTGACGACCGACAACGCAGCAGATGGGCGTGCATGGCGCCGCCCCTCGGGCGGGACTTTCGAAACGTGCCCTAGTGCCGGGCCGGCGACGGGATTCCCGCCCGGAGGACGGCGTGGGCGGCGGCTCAGCGCGGCGGGCGGCCGTCGTCGCCGTTGCGATGGCCGTTGCCGTTGCCACGCGGTGGGGCGCCGGGGACGGGCCCCCGGCGGACGGCGCCGGGCGCGTTCCAGTCGGCGTACTTGCGGGCCCGCCGCTTGGCGATCTCCGAGGACTCCAGCTGCCACGGCACCGAGGTGACCATCACGCCGGGGGTGAAGAGCAGGCGGCCCTTGAGGCGCAGCGCGCTCTGGTTGTGCAGCAGCTGCTCGTACCAGTGGCCGACCACGTACTCCGGGATGTAGACGGCCACCACGTCGCGCGGCGACTCGCGGCGCAGCCGCTTCACGTAGTCGATCACCGGACGGGTCACCTCGCGGTACGGCGACTCCAGGATCTTCAGCGGTACGTCGATGCCGCGGCGGTCCCACGCGGCGCGCAGCTCGCGGGTCTCCTCCTCGTCGACGCTGATGGTGACGGCCTCGAGGGTGTCGGAGCGGACGAGGCGGGCGTAGGAGAGGGCGCGCAGCGTCGGCTTGTGGATCTTGGAGACGAGGACGATGGAGTGCACCCGGGAGGGACGCACGGGCTCCTCCTCGGTCTCCTCGACCACGAGTTCCTCGGAGACGTTGTCGTAGTGGCGGCGGATCGCAGTCATCACGGCGTAGAAGAGCGCCATGCCGACGAGGGAGACCCAGGCGCCGTGGGTGAACTTCGTGATGAGGACGACGACCAGCACCAGGCCGGTGAAGAAGGCGCCGAAGGCGTTGATGGCGCGGGAACGCTTCATGGCCCGGGCCGCGGCCCGGGAGGGGTTCTCGGACAGCAGGCGGTTCCAGTGCCGCACCATGCCCGTCTGGCTGACGGTGAAGGAGACGAACACGCCGACGATGTAGAGCTGGATGAGCTTGGTGGAGTCGGCGTCGTAGACGGCGACCAGTATCGCGGCGGCGCCGGCGAGCAGCACGATGCCGTTGGAGAAGGCCAGCCGGTCGCCGCGGGTGTGGAGCTGGCGGGGCAGGTAGCGGTCCTGGGCGAGGATCGAGCCGAGCAGTGGGAAACCGTTGTAGGCGGTGTTCGCGGCGAGGAAGAGGACCAGGGCGGTGGCGGCGGCGAGGAAGACGAACGCGAACGAGCCGTCGCCGAAGACGCCCGCAGCGACCTGGGTGATCACCGGGTCCTGGGTGTAGTCCTCGCCCGCGGGCGCCCCGTCGATGAGGATTTCCGTGGCCGGGTTCTCCGCCATCTTCACGTCGGTCGCCAGGGCGAGGCCGATGATGCCGCAGAACATGGTGACCGAGATGGCGCCCATCATCGCCAGGGTGTTGGCCGCGTTCCTCGACTTCGGTTTGCGGAACGCGGGCACGCCGTTGCTGATCGCCTCGACGCCGGTGAGCGCGGCACAGCCGGAGGAGAAGGCCCGCAGCAGCAGGAAGGCGAGGGCGATGCCGGTGAGGCCGCCGGGGTGCTCGGTCTGGATCTCGTAGCCGGCGCTGGGCGCGCGCAGGTCGTCGCCGAACATCCAGTGACGGACCGCGCCCCACGCGATCAGGCAGAACACGCCGAAGACGAAGCAGTAGGTGGGGATGGCGAAGAGCCTCCCCGACTCCTTCACGCCTCGCAGGTTCATCACGGTGAGCAGCGCGATGATCGCCACGGCGGAGGCGATCTTGTGCTCCACGATGAAGGGGATCGCCGACCCCAGGTTCTCCACTCCGGAGGAGATCGACACCGCGACCGTCAGCACGTAGTCGACCAGCAGCGCGCTCGCCACGGTGAGACCCGAGCGCCGGCCCAGGTTGGTGTTCGCGACCTCGTAGTCGCCACCGCCGGAGGGGTAGGCCCGCACGTTCTGCCGGTACGACGCCACGACGGTGAACATCAGTACGACAACCGCCAGTGTGATCCACGGCGAGAAGTGGTACGCGGTGACCCCGGCGAGTGACAGCATGATCAGCACTTCGCCGGGCGCGTACGCCACGGAGGAGAGCGGGTCCGAGGCGAACACGGGAAGGGCGATGCGCTTGGGCAGGAGGGTCTGTCCAAGCCGGTCGCTGCGCAGGGCCCGCCCGATGAGAATCCGCTTCGGCAGGTCGGTCAACTTCGGCACGGGGAGGATCGTACGCGGGCAGTCGTGCGATGCTGATACGGCCCGCTGCAGCGGATGAGAGGGACGGGCGTGCACATTGTGATCATGGGCTGCGGACGCGTAGGCGCCGAGCTCGCACAGGCCCTGGAACAGCAGGGTCACACGGTCGCCGTGGTCGACCGCGACCCCACGGCGTTCCGTCGGCTGGGCTCCGGCTTCGGCGGGCGTCGAGTGACCGGGCTCGGCTTCGACCAGGACACCCTCCGGGAGGCCGGAATCGAGGAGGCCGGCGCGTTCGCCGCCGTCAGCAGCGGCGACAACTCCAACATCATCTCGGCCCGGGTCGCGCGGGAGAACTTCGGCGTGGAGAACGTCGCCGCCCGCATCTACGACCCGCGCCGCGCCGAGGTCTACCAGCGGCTCGGCATCCCCACGGTCGCGACCGTGCGCTGGACCGCCGACCAGATGCTGCGACGGCTCCTGCCGTCGGGCGCGGAACCACTGTGGCGCGACCCCAGCGGCGGCGTGCAGCTCGCGGAGGTGCACGCGTCCGAGGAGTGGGTGGGCCACCGGGTCAGCCGGCTCCAGGAGGAGACGGGCGTACGCGTGGCCTTCCTCACCCGGCTGGGCGAGGCCATGCTGCCGACGTCGCAGACCGTGCTGCAGGAGGGTGACCTGGTGCATGTGATGATGCGCACCGACCAGGTCGCCGAGACGGAAGCGGCCTTCGCGAAGGGCCCCGAGGAGGCGCAGCAGCGATGAGGGTGGCGATTGCGGGTGCCGGAGCCGTCGGCCGCTCCATCGCGGGCGAACTCCTCGAGAACGGCCACGAGGTGCTGCTCATCGACAAGACGCCGTCGGCGATCTCCGTCGAGCGCGTCCCGCTGGCGGAGTGGCTACTGGCCGACGCGTGCGAGATCACGTCGCTGGACGAGGCGGCGCTGGAACGGTGCCATGTGGTGATCGCAGCGACCGGCGACGACAAGGTGAACCTCGTGGTCTCGCTGCTGGCGAAGACCGAGTACGGGGTGCCGCGGGTGGTGGCCCGGGTCAACAACCCGAAGAACGAGTGGCTCTTCAACGAGTCGTGGGGCGTCGACGTCGCGGTGTCGACACCGCGCCTGATGTCGGCGCTGGTCGAGGAAGCCGTGAGCGTCGGCGACCTGGTGCGGCTGCTGCGCTTCTCGCAGGGCGACGCGAACCTCGTCGAGCTGACGCTCGCGCCGGAGGCCGCGCTGGCGGGAACGCGGGTCGGCGACGTGGCCTGGCCGCAGGACACCGCGCTTGTGACGATCATCCGGGGGAACCGGGTGCTCACACCGAACCCGAACGACGCCCTGGAGGCCGGGGACGAGCTGCTGTTCGTGGCCGCGCCGGCGCGGGAGGAGCAGCTGGAGGACCTGCTGTCCGTCCGCGGGTCAGGCTGACGCCCGGGGGCAGCCGACGTACGGCGCCTCGCGGCTGCGGGGTTCCGCCCCGCCCGCACGTGTCCGGAGGACTCCCGGTGAACGCAGGTGACGCCGGTGGCTCTCACGCTGCGGCCCCGCGCGCCCGGAGACCACCCCGCAGGCCGCCACGTCGGGCCGACCGGTGTGGGCGGGGAGCCGGTGACGGCGGAGAGGGGGCGCCCGTCGGCGCTCCAGTCCCCCGCGACCGGCCGGGTCCCGGCGGCGCCGTCGGGCACGCGCTCGACCCGCCGCTGCTGCGGCGGGCCGAGGCGCCGAACAGTGCGGGGCGGTCGCGGGCGGAGCACCGCCCTCCGGGCTGTGCCCGGCCCGTGGCGGGCGGGTCGGCCGCCCGGCCCGGAGGGCCTACGCGCGGTGACGGCCGCGTTCGGGCGCGGGGGTGTCGTCGGCCTTCGGGGCGGCCTCCGCGGCCTTCGCCTCCTCCTCGGCCTCCATCTCGGCGAGGACGTTGATCGGCGGCGGGGCCTTCGCCAGGAAGATCCAGGTGAGGTAGACGGCCAGCAGCAGCGGGGGGATCTTCAGGGCGACGGTGACCCAGCCGAAGCGGGTCGGGTCGGCGAAGAAGTACAGGGGGAAGAGGATCGCCGACTTGGTCAGGAAGATGAAGCCCCAGGCGTAGCTGGCCTTGACGTAGGCGCGCTTGCGGCCCGGGTTACGGGTGCGCCAGGAGAGGTTCTCCTTGAAGATCGGCCCCAGGATGATGCCGAGCAGCGGATAGCCGGTGGCCGCGCTGATCAGGTAGGCCAGCGCGAGGCCGAGCCCGTACAGCATGCCCGGCAGGTAGAAGTCCTTCGCGTCCCCGGTGAAGACGGCGAAGGCTACGCCCACCGCGACGCCGAAGACGCCGCTGAAGGCATGCTTGACCGTGCTGCGGCCGAGGAGCCGTGCGACGCCCATCAGGGCGGAGAGGACGAGTGCGGCGATGGCCGCGGTGTGGATGTCCCGGTTGATCGTGTAGATCAGGATGAAGCAGAGCCCGGGGACGGTCGTCTCGATGAACCCGCGGAGGCCGCCGAACGCCTCCAGCAGCGCGGCGTGCGTCTCGGCCTGGTACGTCGCTCCGTCGGGTGACGCCGGGGTCCCGTCCTCAGCGGGCGGGGGCGTGACCCCTTCACGGTTCTGGTGGGCGGTGTCCCTGTCGAGTGAGGTCACCCGCTACTCCTGTCCGAGGGGTCGCAGTTCGTACTTGGGGTTGAAGAGCACGGGGCGGCCCCGGTTCATCGCCAGCCGGCCCCAGGCGATCACCTTGCGCCCGGGTTCGATACCCGCGATCGCCCGCCTGCCGAGCCACACCACGTCCAGGGCGGCCGAACCGTCGAAGAGTTCGGCCTCCAGGGTGGGAACTCCGGCGCGTGGCCGCAGCGTCACGGTGCGCAGTGTACCGGTCACGCGGACGAACTGCCGGTCCGCGCACTCGCTGATGCGCGTGCAGCCGGTGGTCGCCGTGTCCTCGCGCAGTTCGGCGGACCGCAGATCTTCCTCCGAGGAGGACAGCCGCTCCAGGAAGCGCCGGAAGCGCCCGTGGGCGGGCTCGTCGCGGGTGGCACCTTTCATAGCGCCAGCGTACCCGCGCCGGGCAAGGGATCCCGGCCCTGCGGGACCCGGCCGTCGGTGAGCTCCAGTACCTCGGCGGCGAGACCAAGGAGCGCCTCGTCGCGGGTGGCCACAGGGCGGTGATGCCCTCGCTGCGAACGACGGCGCGGAGCAGTTCCATCACGGCGAGTCCGGTGTCGGCGTCGAGCTGGCCGGTGGGCTCGTCGGCGAGGAGCAGGCGGGGGCGGTTGGCGAGGGCGCGGGCGAGCGCGACGCGCTGCTGCTGGCCGCCAGAGAGTTCACCGGGACGCTGTGCGGCATGGTCGGCGAGGCCGACGAGGGAGAGCAGCAGCGCGACGCGCTCCTCGCGTTCGGCGGTGGGAGCACGCCGCAGACGCAGCGGGACGCCGACGGTCTCGGCCGCGGCGAGCACCTGGAGCAGGCCGAAGCCCTGGAAGACGAAGCCGACGCGGTCCCGGCGCAGCTCCAGCAGCTGCTCGCGGGTCAGGTCGGCGAGGGCGGTGCCGTCGACGGTGACCGTGCCGTCGTCGGGGGTGTCGAGCCCGCCGACGAGGTTGAGGAGAGTGGTCTTAGCCGATCCGGAGCGTCCGCCGACGGCGGTGAGCCGGCCGCGCGGCACGGTGAACGAGACGCCGCGCAGCGCGTGCACGGCGGTGGCGCCGCTGCCGTACGTGCGGTGCAGGCCCTCGACGACCATCGGCTCGGGCCGCTGCTCCGGCGAGGTGCCGGCCTCCGCCGGTGCGGCGTCGCTCATGTGCGTCCCTGGTCCCCGTGCGTGCCCGGAGGCCCCTCCTACGGACCTCCGGCCCCGCTCCGCGACGCCCCGAGGCGTGTCGCGGCGGCGGGGCCGGGACGACCGTACCGCGCGGTGCGCGGCTGCGGCAGGGGTCAGCGGACCTCGGTGATCTCGGGGCCGCGCTGGAGCTTGTCGATGCCTCCGGCGAACCGGGAGCCCTCCTCGACGGTCTCCTGCCGGACACCCTCGGGAACCATCTGGGCGTCCTCGGGGAGCTGGAGGACGATCGGGTCGCGCGGGGCCATCGGCGAGTCGCCGCGCACCACGACGGTGTCACGGAAGATCGACTCGAGCAGCCCGGCCTGCTCCGGCTGGACGGCACCCTGGCCGGAGATCACGCCGCGCAGGAACCAGCGCGGGCCGTCGACGCCGATGAACCGCACGACCTGCACGCCATGCTTGCCGTCGGGCAGCTGGACGGGGACCTGGGCACGCAGCTCCCAGCCGAGCGAGCCCTCCTTCTCGTCGATGACGCCGCCCTGCTTGGTGATGCCGGCGGCGATCTCCTCGCGGACCTCCTCCCAGATGCCCTCGCGCTTGGGCGCGGCGAAGGCCTGGAGCTGGACGGCGCTGTCGCGGAGCACGACGGTGGCCGCGACGATCGCGTCGCCGGCGACCTCGACGCGGAGTTCCATGCCCTCCACGCCGGGAACGTAGATGCCGCCGAGATTGACGCGACCCTTGCCGGGCTCGCCGACCTCCGAGAGGTCCCACGGGCCGTCCGGTCGCGGGGCCGGAGGCAGCTTGACGCGCTGCGCCTCGGCGTCGGTCACGCCGTCGGCGCCGGTGGCGTCGCCCCCGCCACCGTCGGACTGCTCGGTCTCGAACTCGTCCGAGGCGCCCCTCTCAGGCTTTTCGCTCTTCTTGCGACGACGTCCGAACACGTCACTGTCCTCTCAGGTCGGCGTCCAGGCCGGATTCGACCACAACGGAATCTTCTTGGCGTGCAGCGGTGCCGGTGCCGTGGCCCCCGGTCGAACCGAAGCCCCCCGCGGCCCGTGCCGAGCCCGGCAGCTCCTCCACCTCGTGGAAGCGCACCTTCTCCACCTGCTGAACGACGAGTTGGGCGATGCGGTCGAACCGTTCGAACCGCACCGTCTCGCGCGGGTCGAGGTTCGCCACGATCACCTTGATCTCTCCACGGTACCCGGCGTCCACGGTTCCGGGGGCATTGAGCAGCGAGAGGCCGCAGCGGGCGGCGAGGCCGGATCGGGGGTGCACGAAGGCGGCGTACCCGTCGGGCAGCGCGAGGGAAACCCCGGTGGGCAGCAGGGTCCGTTCGCCGGGGGCGAGCACGGCGGCCTCGGTGGTGACCAGGTCGAGGCCGGCGTCGCCGGGGTGGGCGTAGGCGGGGAGCGGCACCTCGGGGGCGAGGCGGCGGATCAGCACGTCGACGGGCGGCCGGCTCACGGGTTCACCTCGAAGGCGCGGGCGCGGCGGACCTGGTCCGGGTCGGCCATGGCGGCCTTGATCTCGGCCTCGCGGCCGTGGTCGACGAAGTGCTCGACCTTGACCTCGACGAAGACGGCGTCCGCGCGGACGGCGACCGGCCCGTCCGCGCCGCCGATGCGGCCGGTGGCCGTGCAGTAGATCTTGCGGCCGTGCCGGGCGAGGGCACGGGCGTCCAGGTGCAGCACCGTGTCCACGGGGACCGGGCGGACGAAGTCGGCCTCCAGACGGCCCGTCACGGAGATGACGTGCATCAGCCAGTTGAGGGAGCCGAGGGTCTCGTCCAGGGCGGTGGTGAGCACCCCGCCGTGGGCGAGACCGGGTGCGCCCTGGTGGGCGGGCTTGACGGTGAACTCGGCGGTGACGGTCACGCCCTCCCCCGCGCGGGCCTCCAGGTGCAGGCCGTGCGGCTGCTTCTCGCCGCAGCCGAAGCACTGGTCGTAGTGGGAGCCGAGCACCTCGCCGGGGGCGGGCGCATCGGGGTGACGGACCGGGGTCACGGCGTCGTCCGGCGGCGTCAGGGAGGTTCGGGCGGGTCGGTCTGCACTCACGTGTGCAGACCTTACCGGCGCGGAGGGCGGCGGCTCCGCGCGGCCGTGCCAAGCTGGAGGCATGGAGCAGCCTTCCACCCCCTCGGCGTCGTCCCCGTCCGCACCCTCCCCGCAGGGGGCCGCACGGCCGGCCAGGCCGTTCGACGAGCGGCTGACGGCGCCGCGGTCGTGGTGGCTGATCGCCGTGCTGGCCGGGCTGTCCAGCGGGCTGATCCTGCTGCCGGTGGGGGCGGTGGCCATGCTGGTCGGGCTGGTGGTGACGGGCGCGGCTGCCGCGGTCGGGGTGAGTGCGTACGGCTCGGCCCGGGTGCGGGTCGTCGCCGGCTCACTGGTCGCCGGGGACGCGCGCATCCCCGTCGCCGCGCTGGGTGAGGCATGGGCGCTGGACGCGGACGAGGCGCAGGCGTGGCGCACGTACAAGGCCGACCCGCGGGCGCACATGCTGCTGCGGGGGTACGTGCGCACGGCGGTGCGGGTGGAGGTCACGGACCCGGAGGACCCGACGCCGTACGTGTACGTCTCGACGCGTCGGCCCGAGGCGCTGGTGGTGGCGCTGCAGGCGGCCGGGGCAGGCGCTCCGGAGGGCTGACGGGCCCTGAGGGACTCGTGGGGCCCGGGACCCTTGCGGGCGGGCTCAGCGGCCGGGCGGGAGCCCGGGAGCACCGGGCGGGGGAAGTTCACCCGGCGGTGGCAGCTCGTGCCAGGGGACGGCGACCCGTCGGAGGTCGGTGCGGACCCGCTCTGCGAGCTTCGCGGTGTCGCGCCGGTTCATCACCGCACCCACGGCCGCACCCACCATGAACGGAGTGAGGCTGGGCAGGTTGCGCAGCGTCCGTTTGAGGAGCTGCTGCCGCAGTTCGCGGCGCATCTGCACGCCGAGGGCGGCGTTCACCGTCGCGGGTTTGGTGAGGTCGATCCGCCGCTCGGAGGTCCACGCCTGGAGGTAGGCGGTGGTGCGCTGCTGGAGGGTGCCGGGGGCACGGCGGCCGTACACCTCGTGCAGTTCGGCGATCAGCTTGAGCTCGATGGAGGCGACGCCGACGATCTCGGCGGCGAGTTCGGTGGGCATCGCCGGTGGGACGGGCATCATCGCGGCCGCGCCCACCCCGGCGCCGACCGTCGCCGAGCCCTTCAGAGCACCCGAGACGAGGCGGTCGGCGATCTCCTCCGGGCCGAGGCCCGGGAACTGGCGGCGCAGTGTCTCCAGGTCGCGCACCGGGATGCGCGGCGCGGTCTGCACGATGCGGTCGGCGACCACGCCGAGGAAGGCGCGGACCCGGCCGCGCCGTGAGCGGTCGTCGGGGGCGTCCGGATCGAGGGGGTCTGCTGCTTCCGGAACGTCCCCGCTCCCGGCCCGCTCGGCCTCGGCAGCCGGTTCCGCCCCTCCTACGGCACCGACGTCGCCGTCGGCCGCGTCGGCGCCGCTCCGGCGCGCCCACCGGACGCGCGGCAGGCGGCGGCGCGCGGGCACCGGTGCGAGCGAGGCGCCCTCGTCCTGGGCTCCTCGCTCGGCATCACGTGCGTCGTCTGCCGCCACGGCGGGGCGTAGCTGATCAGGCCGCGCAGTCGCGGCAGATCGGGTGCCCGTTCTTCTCGGCCGCCAGCTGCGAACGGTGGTGCACCAGGAAGCAGCTCATGCAGGTGAACTCGTCCGCCTGCCGCGGCAGGACGCGGACCGACAGCTCCTCGTTGGACAGGTCGGCGCCGGGCAGTTCGAGGCCCTCGGCCTGCTCGAACTCGTCCACGTCGACGTTGGAAGCGGACTTGTCGTTACGTCGCGCCTTGAGTTCCTCGATGCTGTCTTCGTTGACGTCGTCGTCGGTCTTGCGTGGGGTGTCGTAATCCGTTGCCATGTCGCTCTCCCCCTCTGGGTGTATGCGGTGTCTCAGCGCACGTAACGCGTGAGAGGCCGGGCTTGTGCCCGACCTGAGGCGGAGATTTTGCCTCACATCAAGGTCTGTTACTCAATCGACACCCGCCCCGACCCCCGAAGAGGCGATCGGGTGGGCAGTCGATCAGGACCGTAGATGGTCCGAAAGTCGCACTTGGCGCGCGCCACTCCGTGGTCTGCCCACGATCGACACCAGGCGAAACCCGGACGTTCCGGCATTTCTTCCCGGCCGAAGATCACACAGCGTCGATGCGGCCGAAATTGCCTGTGTGATCGATCACAGCCGCGCGGGCGCCCGTCCCGGTGGCGTCCGTGTCCGCCGAATTCCGTACATGTGCTCCTCCTCACACCCCTTCGGTCCACCCTCGGGCGAGCCGCGACGCACGGCTCAGACGGGCAGCACGACCCACACGACCAGGCCGCCCTCGTCCCGCGGCCGCGCCTGCACTGTGCCGCCGTGGGCCCGCACCACGGACCGCACGATGGACAGCCCCAGGCCGACGCCCCGGTCGCTTCCGGTCCGCTCGGAACGAAGACGCCGGAACGGCTCGAACAGGTTGTCCACCTCGTAGGCCGGGACGTGCGGCCCGGTGTTCTCCACGACCAGCAGCGCGTGCCCGGGCTGCGCCTCGGTGCTCACCGCCACCCAGCCGCCCTCGGGAAGGTTGTAGCGCACGGCGTTTTGCACCAGGTTCAGCGCCACCCGCTCCAGCAGTACCCCGTTCCCCTGCACGTACGCCGGCGGGCGCAGGCCGCCCAGCTCCACGCGCGCCGTCTGGGCGTCGGCACGCATCTGCTCCACGGCCCGGCCGGCCACCTCGGCGAGGTCGACGGGCTTGCGGTCGACGATCTCGTTCTCGCTGCGGGCGAGCAGCAGCAGGCCCTCCACCAGCTGCTCGCTGCGTTCGTTGGTGGCCAGCAGGGTCTTGCCGAGCTGGTGGACCTCCGGGGAGGCGTCCGGGTCGGAGAGCTGCACCTCCAGCAGCGTGCGGTTGATGGCGAGCGGGGTGCGCAGCTCGTGCGAGGCGTTGGCGACGAAGCGCTGCTGCGCGGTGAACGCCCGGTCCAGCCGGTCCAGCATCTCGTCGAAGGTGTCGGAGAGCTCCTTCAGCTCGTCGTCCGGACCCTCCAGCTCGATGCGCTTGTGCAGGTCCGACCCGGCCACCTGGCGAGCGGTGCGGGTGATGCGGCCCAGCGGAGACAGCACCCGGCCGGCCATCACGTAGCCGAACGCGAACGCGGCCAGGGCGAGGCCCATGAGCGCCAGCAGCGAGCTGCGCAGCAGCTCGTCCAGGGCATGGGCACGCTGCACGTCGTTGCACTGCGCGAGGCGGCGCATCAGCTCCTCGGCCGGCATCCGCCCGGCCAGCTCCGGGCAGGTGTTGGAGGTCAGCTGCGCCTCCACGCCGATGATCTTGAACGGCAGCTCGTTGATCTCGTACAGCGCCTGGGCGGCGAGCAGATAGATGATCGTCAGCAGCACCATGCCGGCGATGAGGAACATGCCGCCGTACAGGAGCGTGAGCCGTATCCGGATCGTGGGCCGCAGCCAGGGGTACGGGCGGGACGGCTCACGCGGGTCCCAGGTGGGCTTCGGGGGCGCGTCGGGGGGCGGCGGATCGGGCGCGGGCGTAGGAGCGTCGGCCATGGCTCAGATCCGGTACCCGGCGCCGGGGACGGTGAGGATGACCGGAGGCTCGCCGAGCTTGCGGCGCAGGGTCATCACGGTGACGCGGACGACATTGGTGAACGGATCGGTGTTCTCGTCCCACGCCTTCTCCAGCAGCTGCTCGGCGGAGACCACATTCCCCTCGCCGCGCATCAGCACCTCCAGCACCGCGAACTCCTTCGGCGCGAGCTGCACCTGCCGGCCCTCCCGGAACACCTCGCGGCGGTTGGGGTCCAGCTTGATCCCCGCTCGCTCCAGCACCGGCGGCAGCGCGGCCGTCGTACGACGGCCCAGGGCACGGACCCGGGCGATCAGCTCGCTGAACGCGAAGGGCTTGGGAAGGTAGTCGTCGGCGCCGATCTCCAGGCCCTCGACGCGGTCGCTGACATCGCCCGACGCGGTGAGCATCAGCACGCGGGTGGGCAGACCGGACTCGACGATCGCCCGGCAGACGTCGTCGCCGTGCACCAGCGGCAGGTCCCGGTCGAGGACGACGACGTCGTAGTCGTTGACGCCCACGCGCTCCTCGGCGGCCGCGCCGTCGTAGACCACGTCGACGGCCATGGCCTCCCGCCTCAGTCCGGTCGCCACGGCATCGGCGAGCAGCTGCTCGTCCTCGACGACGAGTACGCGCACGGCGGTCTTCCTTCCCTGTCCGGTCCGGTCGGTCCGGCCCTGTCCTCGGTGCACCCCGGCGGGGCGGGCAGCTGTGCCGCCGGGGCGGTCACGGGTGCGGCGGCACGGGACCACCGCGCCGCACCCCAGCGGCGTGCTCCCCTCATCCTGCCCGCCCTGCCGGTAAACCGGCGGTAAGAGGAGGTGACGGACTGCGGGAGTGTACGCGGGACGACCGGGGATTTTTTTCACCGCCGGTGAGGTTTTCCCCGGCATCAAGGTGGGGAGGACGAGTGCACACCCAACGATCACGCCTTGCCGGCGGCATGGCCCGACCCACCCGGGCTTTCGCGCCGGCCGGGCAGCACGTCGTGATCGTGCCCATCACCCTCGGCACACCCCCGTGCCGCCGACCATGACGAGGGGGCGCACATGGACGCGTTCACCGCAGGCATTCTGCAGCGGATACGGAGCACCCAGTCCGATCTGCACGCCGCTCGTGAGTCGGGCGACGACTTCCTCGTGGACGTCGAGCAGGCCGAACTGGAGGATCTGCGGCGCATCGCCGCCGATCACGGCGTGGACGTGGACCGCATCAGCCGGGGGGTCAGCGCCTCCCCCTGCTGACACTGACGTTCGCGGCCGTCCCTCCACGACGGGCTGCGCCATCGCCGCCGACACAGCCGACACAGGGATGTGCCCCGGGCCCGAAGGCCCGGGGCACACCCCTGTGCGGAGCGACCGCCGGTCCGGCGTGCGGAGCGAGGGCCGGTGGTCGGCTCACGCGCGCGAGGGACGCGGTCGGGGTGCATCACCTCGGTCCCGCCCGGACAGCGAGCACCTGGCGGGACCGAGGACCGCCAAGGACCGCGCATTGCCGGGCCTTCCCGCTCAGCCGGACGGCACCATTGCGCCCGGCGAGCGCCTTCACGACGGTGCTTCCGGGGAGGCGGCGACGGCCGCCGGCGCCCCTCTGCGGGCTGTGCGGAGACCCGCACGGACGGGGGTTCAGTCGTGCCAGGCGCCGAGGGCGTCGAGGAGGGGCTGGAGGGCGCGGAAGACCCCCGGGGAGGCAGCGACCGTCAGGGCCTCGCCCAGCGGCTCGCCCGGCCGGCCACCGGTCAGCGCACCGGCCTCGCGGGCGATCAGGTCGCCGGCCGCCCAGTCCCAGCGGTGCAGTCCGCGTTCGTAGAAGCCGTCGAGCCGGCCCGCGGCCACGTCGCAGAGGTCGACGGCCGCCGAGCCGGACCGGCGGATGTCGCGGACCTGCGGGACGAGACGGCGCGCCACCTCCGCCTGGGCGACGCGCCGCTCCTGGACGTAGTTGAAACCGGTGCCGACGAGGGCCTGGTCGAGCGAGGGAGAGGTCCGGCACCGCACCGGCCGGCCGTTGCGGAAGGCGCCGTGTCCGGCGACGGCCCGGAAGGTCTCCGCGCGGGAGGGGATCTCGACGACGCCGACGACGGTCTCGCCCCGGTACTCCGCGGCGACAGAGACGCCCCAGGACGGGAGGCCGTAGAGGTAGTTGACGGTGCCGTCGATCGGGTCGATGATCCAGCGCACTCCGCTGGTGCCGTCCACCGAGGCGCCCTCTTCGCCGAGCACGCCGTCGTCCGGCCGGTGCTCGGCGAGGTGCCCGGTGATCAGCTTCTCGGCGGCGAGGTCCATCTCGGTCACGACGTCGATGGGGCTGGTCTTCGTGGCCGCCACTCCCAGGTCGTCCGGCCTCCCGTCGCGCAGCAGCACACCGGCCCGTTCCGCCGCCGCCAGCGCGGTCTCCAGCAGGTCGGCCTTGAGCCGCTCGAGCGCGTCGGGGTCTGAGGCGGCGCGGGGGCGGTGGTGTCCGTCGGTCACGGTGGTCGTGCTCCTCGTCGTCGGGGTCGGGCGGGGTCAGGTGTAGGGGCTGTCCGCGCCGGCCGCGGCGGGTTTCGGCGTGCGGGCCGGGCAGCAGCCGGCCGGGCACACGTCGTGGCTCGGCCCGAGGGTGCCGAGCGCGCAGCGCCGCGGCCGTTCGCCGCGTTCGGTGGCGGCCCGTTCCCGCACCAGTTCGCGGACGGCCGCGGCGAAGCGCGGATCGTCGCCCACGGTCGCCGAGCGGGCGGCGGGCAGTCCCAGTTCCTCGGCCTTGGCCATGGCCTCGGTGTCGAGGTCGTACAGCACCTCCATGTGGTCGGAGACGAAGCCGACGGGGATCATGACGACCGCGGGCGCACCGGAGCCGTACAGGTCCTCCAGGTGGTCGCAGACGTCCGGCTCGAGCCAGGGCACCTGCGGCGAGCCGCTGCGCGACTGGTAGACGAGCTGCCAGGGCCGGTCGACGCCGGTGGCCTCCCGTACCGCTTCGGCGATCACCCGGGCCGCGTCCAGGTGCTGGGCGACGTACGCGCCGCCGTCCGGGCCGGAGGTCTCGGCGGACGCGGTGGGGATGGAGTGGGTGCAGAAGGCGAGGTGGGCGCCGTCGCGCACGGCCTCCGGGAGCCTGCCCAGGGCGGCCAGGACGCCGTCGGTCACCGGGTCGAGGAATCCGGGGTGGTTGAAGTAGTGGCGCAGCTTGTCGACGCGCGGCAGCGCCAGGCCCTCCTCCTCCAGCGCGGCAAGCGACTCGGCGAGGTTCTCGCGGTACTGCCGGCAGCCGGAGTAGGAGGCGTAGGCGCTGGTGGTGAGCACCAGGACGCGGCGCGCGCCGCCCTGGACGGCGTCGCGGAGGGCGTCGGTGAGGTACGGCTCCCAGTTGCGGTTGCCCCAGTGGACCGGGAGGTGGAGTCCGTGCGCGGCGAAGTCCTTGCGCAGCGCCTCCGCCAGTGCCCGGTTCTGCGCGTTGATGGGGCTGACGCCGCCGAACCGGTAGTAGTGCCGTCCGACCTCCTCCAAACGTTCCCGGGGGATTCCGCGGCCCCGGGTGACGTTCTCCAGGAAGGGCACCACGTCCTCGGGTCCCTCCGGGCCGCCGAAGGAGAGGAGGAGCAGGGCGTCGTAGGGGCGGGCTTCGAGCGCGTCGGACATGTCATCGATCCTGCCACCCGGGCCGCCCCGAGCCGCGCAGGGCCCGTGAGTATGATCCCCGCAGCCGCCGGGGGAGGCGGCCCGTGGGCACGGGCCGTACGAGGAGTCCGCCGCAGGAGGGGGTCGGGTATGCGCGCACCGAGCAGGAGCGGCTCGCCGACGTGGCGGAACTGGGCGGGGAACGTCGGGATGCGTCCGGTCCGCACGGTGGCGCCGTCCTCGACGGCGGCGCTGGCCGAGGCGGTGCGCCGGGCGGCGGAGGACGGCCTGCCGGTGAAGGCGGCAGGCACCGGCCACTCCTTCACCACGGTCGCGGCGACGGAGGGTGTGCTGCTGCGCACGGACCGGCTGTGCGGGGTGCGGAACATCGACCGGGCGGCCGGCACGGTCACGGTCGCGGCGGGCACGCCGCTGTGGCAGCTCAACGAGGCCCTCGCCGGCGAGGGTCTGTCGCTGACCAACATGGGCGACATCATGGAGCAGACGGTGGCCGGGGCGGTGAGCACCGGCACGCACGGCACGGGCCGCGACTCGGCGGGGCTGGCGGCACAGGTCGTCGGGCTGGAGCTGGTGCTCGCGGGCGGCTCGGTCCTGCGGTGCTCGGCCGAGGAGAACGCCGACGTGTTCGCCGCGGCCCGCGTCGGTCTGGGCGCACTGGGCGTGATCAGCGAACTCACCTTCGCCGTCGAGCCGTTGTTCCTGCTCACCGCCCGGGAGGAACCGATGCCGTTCGGGCGGGTGACCGAGGAGTTCGACCAGCTCGCGGCGGAGAACGAGCACGTCGAGTTCTACTGGTTCCCGCACACCGAGCACTGCAACACCAAGCGCAACAACCGCAGTCCGGGCCCCCCGAGGCCGCTGCACCGCGTGCGCGGCTGGGTGGACGACGAACTGCTGTCGAACGGCGTGTTCCGCGCCGTGTGCGCACTGGGCCGAGCCGTGCCGGGAACGGTTCCCGGGACCGCCCGGATCGCCGGCCGGGCGCTGTCCGCGCGCAGCTACACCGACGTCCCCTACCGGGTGTTCACCACGCCGCGGCGGGTGCGGTTCCTGGAGATGGAGTACGCGCTGCCGCGCGAGGCCGGGATGGCGGCGCTGCGCGAACTCCGGGCTCTCATCGAGCGGTCGGACTTCCGGGTGAGCTTCCCCGTCGAGGTGCGCACCGCACCGGCCGACGACATCACCCTGTCGACGGCGAGCGGGCGGGACAGCGTCTACCTCGCCGTGCACATGTACCGGGGGGCACCGCACGAGGCGTACTTCACAGCCGCGGAACGGATCATGGCGGCGCACAGCGGGCGCCCACACTGGGGGAAGCTGCACTCGCGGGACGCCACGTGGCTGGCGGAGGCGTACCCGCGGTTCGGGGATTTCCTGGCACTGCGTGACCGTCTCGACCCGGGGCGGGCGTTCGGCAACGACTATCTGAGGCGGGTACTCGGGGACTGAGCGGAGTCGGGTGGGACACCCAACTCCCCAGAGACCGGATCGCAGCCTTCCACTTGTGTCGATCTAGTGAATGTCCGGACGGCTCGACGCGGCGCGCGAGGGCGCGCCGAGCGCCTGAAGCCCACCCGCGGACGGGAGTTCGGCGGCGCGTCACCCACACCCGGATGGTCCGAATGGAGTAGTGTGACGAGCCCTGGCCTCGGCCCCGACCCTGGCTTCGCTGCCCAGCGTGACATCCCGTCACGTTGAGTGGCCAACGTGTCACCGTGCCATAACGGCGGAGCGGGACCGGGGCTCGACACGCCGGGCGAGTCGGCAAGGTTGTGGCAGGCTGCACCCGGGCAGGCCACACTCGTCCAAGCGGGAGCAGCGACGCACGTGACGTCGGCAGGCACCACCGGGGAGGTTCCCATGCCCGAACTGCGTGTCGTGGCCGTCAGCAACGACGGCACACGGCTGGTGCTCAAGGCTGCCGACAGCACGGAATACACCCTTCCGATCGACGAACGGCTGCGCGCCGCGGTGCGCAACGACCGTGCGCGCCTGGGGCAGATCGAAATCGAGGTGGAGAGCCACCTGCGCCCCCGGGACATCCAGGCCCGGATACGAGCCGGCGCCACCGCCGAAGAGGTCGCGCAGATGGCCGGCATCCCCGTCGAGCGGGTCCGCCGCTTCGAGGGCCCGGTACTGGCCGAGCGCGCGTTCATGGCGGAGCGCGCCCGGAAGACACCCGTGCGTCGCCCGGGCGAGAGCACCGGTCCGCAGCTCGGCGAGGTGGTGGCCGAGCGGCTGCTGCTGCGCGGCGCGGACAAGGACACCGTGCTGTGGGACTCCTGGCGCCGGGACGACGGCACCTGGGAAGTGGTGCTCGCCTACCGGGTCGCCGGCGAACCGCACTCGGCCGGCTGGACGTACGACCCGCCGCGGCGGCTGGTGCAGGCCGTGGACGACGAGGCGCGTTCACTCATCGGCGAGACCGACGACACCCCCGAGCCGAGCTTCCCCTTCGTGCCGCGCATCGCGCGACTGCCGCGGGACCGCGGAGACCGGGGCGAGCGCGGGGACCGGCCGGATCTGGAGCCCGCCGCACTGCCGCCCGCATCGGCCGACGGCGCCCCCGCGGAAGCCGCCGACTCGCTGACCAGCCTGCTGGAGGCGGTGCCGAGCTTCCGGGGTGACCTGGTCGTGCCCGAGCGGCCCGCCGCCGTGCAGTCGGCCGACGCTGAGGAGGACGGCACGGCCGTCGCCGACCGCGAGTCCGACGAGGACCGGGAGCAGATCGACCCGCCCGCCCCCGCGGCCAGCGCGGGCTCCGCGTACGCGGACGTGCTGATGCCCCGTTCGGTGAAGGCGCACCGCGAACGGCTCACGGGGAACACCGATCGGCAGGCCGAGGCGGACGGCGTCCGGCCCGGCCGGCGGGCCGCGGTGCCCAGCTGGGACGAGATCGTCTTCGGCACGCGGCGCAAGAAGGAGTGACCGGGCGGCCGGCCCCGCCCCTCGCGGACTTCCCGCGGAGGGGCGGGGCCGGCCGCCCAGGCCGGTCTCAGCCCGCTTCCGGGCCGATGGCCACCGGCCGCGCCGGGTCGGCGGTCCACTCGCTCCACGAGCCCGGGTAGAGCGCGGCGTCGATCCCCGCCTCGGCGAGGGCCAGCAGTTCGTGCGCGGCCGACACGCCGGAGCCGCAGTACACGCCGACCTCGGTGCCCGGTGTGACGCCGAGCGCGGCGAAGTGCGCGGCGAGTTCCGCGGCCGGGCGGAAAGTGCCCCGGTCGGTGACGGTCGCGGTGGTGGGCGCGGAGAGGGCGCCGGGGATGTGTCCGGCGACCGGGTCGAGCGGCTCCACCTCGCCGCGGTACCGCTCGCCGGCACGGGCGTCGAGCAGCGCCCCACGGCGGGCGAGCTCCGCCGCCCCGTCCGCGTCCAGCGTGGGCAGGGAACCGGGTACGGGCGTGAAGTCGCCGACGGCGGGCTCGGGCAGGTCCTTCGTCAGCGGCCCGTCCCAGACCGGGAGACCGCCGTCCAGCACGCGCACGTCCGGGTGCCCGGCCCAGCGCAGCAGCCACCAGGCGCGCGCGGCGGCCCACCCGAGGCCCCCGTCGTAGGTGACCACGGGACGGTCGGCGGACACGCCGGCGCGGCGCATCGCGGCGCCGAACACCTCCGGCGCGGGCAGCGGGTGGCGTCCGGTGCCCGGCCCCGCGGGCGCGGCGAGTTCGGTGTCCATGTCGACGTAGACGGCGCCCGGCAGGTGGCCTTCGGCGTAGGCGGGGCGGCCGGGCGGGCCGCCGGGGACGTAGCGGACGTCGAGCAGCACCGGCGGCCGGGGACCGGCCAGTTCGGCTGCCAGCGCGGAGGCGGTGAGGAGTGCGGTCATGACGCCATCCTCCCGCAACCGCGTCCCGCCGTCCCGCGCCTCCGCCCGCGCTACGGGACCGGATGACACAATCCACCGCACGGGTACACGGAAGAGACCGCACCGACGATGGTCAGGGGAGCAGCAGATGACGCAGACAGTCAGCGCGCGGCAGCGACGGCAGACTCCGGGCACGCCGTGTTGGGCCAGTCTCATGGTGCGCGACCTCGACCGCAGCCGGGACTTCTACCAGGGCCTCTTCGGCTGGGAGTTCACCGCCGGACCGCAACAGCTCGGCCCGTACGTCAGGGCGGTGCTCGACGGGCGTGAGGTGGCCGGACTCGGCGAGACTCCGTCGGGCCGGCGCTTCCCTGCCGCCTGGACCCCCTACCTGGCCAGCGACGACGCCGACGAGACGGCGGCCCTCATCCGGCTGTGCGGCGGTACCGTCGCCGTGGGCCCGCTCGACTTCGGCGACACGGGACGGCTGGTGGTCGCCGCCGATCCCGGCGGCGCCGCGTTCGGCGTCTGGCAGAGCGACGAGGACACCGGTGTCCAGGTGGTGGAGAACGCCCCGGGGACGCCCGTGTGGTTCGAGCTGCTGACGCACACGACCGCGGGGCCGGGCGCCTTCTATCCATCGGTGTTCGGCTACGGGACCAAGCCCGACCCGGGAGGCGACGAGCAGGACCGGCTGACACTGCTGGTCGGAGACCGGCCGGTGGCGACCGTGCGCGGCACGGACGGGGCCCGGCCGTCGGCGCACGGACCGCACTGGAAGACCTGCTTCGCCGTCCGCGACGTCGAGGACACGGTGCGGCGGGCCCGGGAACTGGGCGGCCGACTGGTCCGGGAGCCGCATCCCACGCCGTACGGTGTGCGGGCGACGGTGGCGGACGCCGAGGGGGCGGAGTTCAGCGTACGGGAGCAGCCGGGGGCGTCCGGCGATGCGTCCTGAAGGGGGCGCGAGCCCGGCGGTCTCAGGCGGGTGAGCCTCCGGGCCCCCGCACACCCTCCGGCGCCGGGGCCGAGCCGTTCGCGGGGGCCGAGCCGTTCACTCCGCCGGGAGCCGGGCGCGGCGGCGGAGGCGCGGCCACGGCATCCACGGGCAGAACGTCCGGGGAGAGCGGCGCGGCACCCGCCGTCACCGCCGTGAGCCGACGGCGGTGGTGCCGCCTGCACAGCACCTCGTAGCCGATCTCCGCGGCCGGGCCGCCCCGTCCGCCGATGTCGCCGACGACGACCTGCGCACCCTCGACCACCATGCGCCCGCCGACCGTACGCGCGTTGTGGGTGGCGCGGGCACCGCACCAGCACAGCGCCTCGACCTGCAACGCCTCGATGCGGTCGGCCAGTTCCATCAGCCGCTGGGAGCCGGGAAAGAGCTTGGTGCGGAAGTCGGTGGTGATGCCGAAGGCGTACACGTCTATGCCGAGGTCGTCCACGATGCGGGCCAGCTGGTCGACCTGGTCCGGGGAGAGGAACTGCGCCTCGTCGGCGATCACGTAGTCGCTGCGCCCGCCCGCGGTCAGGTGCCGGACGAGATGCAGGTGGAAGTCGAAGTCCTCGTCCGTCTCGACTGCCTCCGTCACCAGGCCCAGGCGGGAGGACAACAGCCCCTCCCCCGCCCGGTCGTTCCGGGTGAAGATCATGCCCTGGAGGCCGCGTGCCGACCGGTTGTGCTCGATCTGGAGGGCCAGCGTGCTCTTGCCGCAGTCCATCGTGCCGGAGAAGAAGACCAGCTCGGGCATGGAGAAGACGGACCTTTCGGGTCGGGGGACGGTGGGCGGTCGCAGTCGCGGTGGGGCGTGACGGTGGGGCGTGACGGTCCGTCGTGCGGCGTGGCGCTAGGTGCGGACCTCCAGCAGCGGGACCATCTGCTCCGCGCGGGTCGCGGAGCCGTGCATGCCGATCAGCGCAGATTCCTTGGGCTCCCGCCGGGTGGCGACCACCGCGGCGTTCCCGTTCATCGCCACGACGACGTCGCCGAGACGGTCGCGGACGCGGTCCTCCACCCGAGGGCCGAACCAGCCGAGTGCGACGGCCTCCTCACGGGTGGCGACCCAGGCGTGGCCGGCGAGCACCTCGCGCCAGACGTCGGCGACGGCGCCGGCCGCGCCGGGCACCGCGTACAGGTGCCGCATGCGTCCCTCGCCGCCGAGCGAGGCGACGCCGGCGGAGAGTTCCCAGTCCTCGTCGAAGTCGAAGCGGAACTGCGGGCTTTCGGGTACGTCGACCATGCCGTGGTCGGCGGTCACGTAGAGGGCGGAGCGGGGCGGCAGCTGCTCGGCGAGGCGCTGGGCGAGCCGGTCGACGTACTGGAGCTGGCCGCGCCAGGCGTCGGAGTCCATGCCGTAGCGGTGGCCGTGACCGTCGAGTTCGGCGTAGTAGGTGTACACCAGGGTGCGGTCGGCGGCGCTGAGGCGTTCCGCGGCGGTGTCCATCCGCTCCTCCGCGGCCAGCCGTCCGTGGAAGGTGCCGCCGGAGAGGGCCACCGTGGTCAGCGGGGTGTGCTCGAAGTGCGGCGCGGTGACCTGGCAGGTCGCCACGCCGGCGGCGTGGGCGAGGCGGAAGACCGTGGGGTGCGGCTGCCACAGGTGGGGGTCCGTCCACGGGCGCCAGCGGAGCTGATTCATCAGCGCGCCGGTGTCCGGGTTGCGGACGGTGTAGCCGGGCAGGCCGTGCGCGCCGGGTGGGAGGCCGGTGCCGACCGAGGCCAGCGAGGTGGCAGTGGTGGAGGGGAATCCGCTGGTGAGCGGGCGTCCGCTGCCGCCCAGCGAACTCGGCAGCAGCGAGGTGAGGAACGGCGCCTCCTCGGGGTGGGCCGCCAGAGCCTCCCACCCCATTCCGTCGACCAGGAAGACGCAGACCCGGTCGGCCGGCTCCAGCGGGAGACCCGCCTCCAGGCCGGGCACCCCCTGTCCGGAGGCGAGGGTCGGCAGCAGGTCGGCCAGTGAGCCGTCGCCGTAGCGGGGAACGGGCGCGGTGCGCGGATCCAGGGGCGTCGCCTCGTCGGCCGGGTAGGGGTCCTCCGGGACGGGTCGCGCCGTGTGCGGCGGTGTCACCGGTGGGCACCCGGGCGGGCCGCCGCCGTCGCCTCGGAGAGCGCCTGCGCGAAGGCCAGCGCCTGCCGTACGGTCTCCGGCCCGTCGCCCGCCTCGCTCACCCGGAGGGAGAGGTCGTCGGCCGTGGTGGAGCCGGTGTAGCCGTGGTCCGCCTCGCAGTTGGGGTCGCCGCAGGCCGCGGGCTCCAGGTCGATGCGGGAGACCGCGCCCCAGCCGATGGTCAGCACCACCTCGCGCGGCAGGGTGCCGGGGGTGTAGGACTCCGGGTCGGCGACGACGCGGGAGAGGACGACGGAGGCGATCCGCTCCAGCTTCACCGACTCGGTCGAGGTGGTGGCGTACGGCGAGGCGGAGGTGCCGTCGGCCGGCTGCTCGTCGGTGTGGCTGACCAGGAAGCGGGTGCCGGTGAGGACGAGGACGGTGACGTGCCGGCGGATCTCGTTGGAGTCGAACGTCGTCTCCTGGTGCACCAGGTAGGACGACACGGGTTCGCCGCCGACGGCCGCCTCGACCGCCTCGGCGACGAGGGCGGGGTAGTAGCCGCTGCGCTCGATCGCGGAGCGCAGTCCCTGGGTCGTCGTACCGGTCTTCGCCATGCGGACCATCCTAGGGCCTGCGAGGGAAGGTTCTGCCGGTCCGTACGGCGGCGCCGGTCCGCCTCGCCGGTATGCCGCAGGACCGGGCGGGCGGCATCCGGGACGGCGGCCCGGTCCGGCGGGGGAAGGCGGCCCGGTCAGTACGCGGGCAGGGTGCGGCGGCCGAGGTCGCCCCGCGGCGGCGGTTCGGCGACCCGTACGGCCGCGCCCAGCACGGTCAGCCCGCGCGGCGCCACCACCACCGGCTCCAGATCGACCGCAACGATCCGCGGGTGGTCGTCCAGCAGCCGGGAGACCCGCAGCAGCAGGTCCTCCAGGGCGGCGGTGTCGACCGGCTGCGCCCCCCTCCAGCCGAAGAGGAGGGGGGCCGCGCGCAGCGACCGGACCAGCCCCTGGACGTCCCGGTCGGTGGCGGGGACCAGGCGCTGCGCGGTGTCGCCGAGCAGCTCCGACGGTGCCCCGGCGAGGCCGAAGGACAGCACGGCGCCGATCGACGGGTCGACGGCCGCACGGACCACGGTGTCCACGCCGCGCGGTGCCATGGCCTGCACGACCGGCCGCAGCTCGGCGGGCTTCCCCAGGGACGAGGTCAGGTCGGCGTACGCCCGGCGGAGCTGGTGTTTGCTCGCCACGTCCAGGCGTACGCCCCCGAGGTCGGCACGGTGCCGCAGGTGCGGGGCGGTGGTCTTGAGCGCCACCGGGTAGCCGAGCCGGCGGGCCGCGGCGACGGCGTCGTCCGCGGAGGCGGCGGGCAGGGTGGGCTGGACGGCGATGCCGTAGTGGCCGAGCAGCTCGGCCGTCCCGGCCTGGCCCAGCGGCAGGCTGCCGTGCAGCCCGGGTTCGGCGGCGGCCACCGTCGTGGGCCGGGCCGCACGCGCTGCCGCGGGGTGGGCCGTACGGGCGCCGGGGGCGTCCTCCCCGGACCCGTCGCCGCGGGTGGCGCGGGCGACCAGCCGGGCGGCTGCCCCTTCGTCCACGTCGAACTGCGGGACGCGGCCCGGCTCCTGTGCGTCGCGGCGCCATGCCGCGTGCCGCACGGCGTGGGCGAGGGCACGCACCGCCCGTTCCGGTGAGGGGTAGCTGGGGATGCCGCGGGTGGCCAGCGCCTCGTCGAGCCCGGCGATCGCCAGGTGCACGACGGCCAGCGGCTTCTCCGCACCGGATGCGGCGTCGGCCAGCGCGTCGGCGAGCGACCCGACCGGCACCTCGCCGACGCCGGGGATGGCGGTCACGACGACCGCGTCGGTCTGCGCCTCGGCCAGCGCCTCGCGGACGGCCTCCCGGAAGTCGCCCGTGGTGGCGGCGGTGGTGAGGTCGCGGGCCGGCAGGGGGCGCAGTCCGTCGGTGAGGCAGGCGTCGTGGGTGAGCAGGCTCAGCGACTCGGTGTTGCCGAGCAGCGCGACGCGCGGCCCGGCGGGCAGCGGCTGGGACGCCAGCAGTGCTCCCGCGTCCACCTGCTCGGTCACGGTGTCGACGGTGATCACCCCCGCCTGCCGCAGCAGCGAGGACACGGTGGCGGCGGGCGTACGCGAGGCCGGTGCGGCGTGCCCGGGCGGCGGGGCGCTGCCGCTGTGCCGGGCACCCTTGACCACGACGACGGGCTTGCGGACGGAGATCCGTTTGGCGAGACGGGTGAACTTCCGCGGGTTGCCGATGGATTCCAGGTACATCAGCGCGACGTCAGTGTCCGGGTCCTCGTCCCAGAACTGGAGCACGTCGTTGCCGGAGACGTCGGCGCGGTTGCCGGCGGAGACGAAGGTGGACAGACCCGCGCCGCGCCGGTGCAGCCCTTCGAGCAGCGCGATGCCGATCGCGCCGGACTGGGTGAACAGACCCACCCGCCCCCGCCGGGGCATCCGCGGCGACGGCGTGGCGTTGAGGCGCACGTCCGGGGCGGTGTTCATGATGCCGAGCGCGTTCGGCCCGATGACGCGCATGCCGTACGAGCGGGCGTGGCGGACGAGTTCGCGCTGTCCGTCGCGGGTGAAGTCGGCGGAGAGCACGACCAGGCCCTGCACGCCGTGTTCGCCGCAGTCGGCGACGACGTCGGCCACCTCCGCGGCGGGGACGGCGACGACGGCGAGGTCGACGCGCTCCGGCACGTCGCGGACCGAGCGGAACGCGGCGGCGCCGCCGAGGTCGGGGACGCGGTCGGGGTCGGGTGACGGGTCGAGCGCGTGGTTCACCGCGTACGTGCGCCCGGTGAATCCGGCGGCGCGCAGACTCTCCAGCACCGTGCGTCCGGCGCCGCCGGGGGTGCGGCTGACGCCGACGACGGCGACCGAGGCAGGGGCGAGCAGGCGCTGCACGGAACGGCCCTCGGCGCGCTGCTCGCGGGCGTGCATCACGGCGAGGGAGGCTTCGGTGGGCTCCAGGTCGAGCGTGAGGTGGACGGAGCCGTCCTCGAAGCTGCGGCGCTGGGAGTAGCCGGCGTCTGTGAACACCTTGATCATCTTGGTGTTGGCGGGCAGCACCTCGGCGATGAAGCGGCGGATGCCGCGTTCGCGGGCCACCGCGCCCACGTGCTCCAGCATGGCCGAGGCGAGGCCGCGTCCCTGGTGGGCGTCCTGGACGAGGAAGGCGACCTCGGCCTGGCCCGCCCGGACGGCCTCCTGCGGCACGCCGTCCCCGGTGCCGGTGGGAGCGGTGTGGGCGGGGCGGCCGTCGCCGTCGATCCGGTCGTACCGGACGGTAGCGATGATCTCGCCGCGGACGGTGGCGGCGAGCCCGACCCGGTCGACGTAGTCGTGATGCGTGAATCGCCGGACGTCGCGGTCGGAAAGACGCGGATACGGAGCGAAGAAGCGGTAGTACTTGGACTCGTCGGATACCTGCTCGTAGAAGGCGACCAGCCGGTCCGCGTCGTCGGGCGTGATGGGCCGGATCCGGGCCGTGCCGCCGTCGCGGAGCACGACATCGGCCTCCCAGTGCGCGGGATACGCCCGGTCCGCCGGAGTCTGCATGAGTGACAGCGTACGGCCGGGTGCGGCGTAGTGTCGTAGGCCAGCACCGGGTTCCGAGTCGTGGGGAGGAGGAGAGCGGGATGGCCGAGCGCCGTGTCACCGTCGGCTGGCAGGAGGGCCTGCACGCCAGACCGGCCGCGATGTTCTCGCGGGCGGCGATGGCCACCGGAGTCCGGATGACCGTACGGAGGCCGACCGGCGACGGGACCGGGGATGACACCGACGGAGACGGCGCGCCCGCCGTGGACGCCGCCTCGATGCTGGGCGTCATGGCGCTGGGCGCCGAGCGGGGCGACGAGATCGTGCTGGCCTCCGAGGGCGACGGGGAGGCGGACCGGTCCGCCCTGGACCGGCTGGCCCGGATGGTCGCCGAGGGCCTCGACGAGCTGCCGGCGTAGGTACGGCGCCCCCGGCCCGGTGCCGCCCCGCGAGCGGTCCCGTCCCCGGAGGGTGTTCAGACGGCGACGCCGTGCTCGCGGAGGTAGGGCAGCGGGGCGATGTCGGAGCCGTAGTCGGGGCCGGTGCGCACCTCGAAGTGCAGGTGCGGACCGCTGCTGTTGCCGGTGGAGCCGGAAAGTCCCACCCGATCGCCCGCACCGACCTGGGCACCGGCCGCGACCGTGACGGACGACAGGTGGCCGTACTGGGTGTACGCGCCGTCGGCGTGGCGGACGACCACGTTGTAGCCGTAGGAGCCGGACCAGCCCGCCTCCACGACCTCGCCGGCGGCGACGGAGCGGACCGTGGTGCCGGACGCGGCGTGGAAGTCCACGCCGGTGTGGCTTCCGGAGGACCACGTGGCGCCGCCCGCGCCGTAGGCGGTGGAGACGTGGGAGCCGGCGACCGGGGCGACGTAACGCCGCAGGGCGGCGCGTTCCGCGGCACGGGCCGCGCGGCGGCGTTCCGCCTCCTCGCGCTCGCGCTCGGCCCGGGCGGCAGCCTTCCGCGCTGCCTCTTCGGCCGCCTCCTCCGCGGCGCTGCGCTGGGTGCGTGCCTGGTCCGCGACGCGGCCGGCGAGGGCGTCCGACACGGCGGCGGCCTGCGTCAGACCGGTGTCCGGGCCCCCGGAGGCTTCCTCGGAGGCAACGGCGGGTGCCGCAGGTGCGGCGGCGGCCGGGGCGGCGAGGGAGCCGACGACGCTCGCGGTGGCGAGTCCCGCCACGCCGGCGATGCGGGCGCCCGCACGGCAGGCGCGGCCCGGCCGGCGGTGCTTGCCCGGGGTGCGCTGCCTCCCGGGGCCAGTGGTGGTCGCCATGCTGCGGCGGGCTCCTCTCGGGCTGCACGCGGGCCGCGGCGGCGGCGCCTGCTGACGTGAGCCGGAGGGACGCTAATCAGGACATCTGCCAACAGCCAAACCGAATCGGCTGATTGTCGCGCATGCCACAGCACAGACCGGGCATCTCGGCGCCGAAGCGGACAGAGCGCGGCCTGCGGCGAGGTGCTCACCTCGCCGCAGGCCGCGCTCAGGAGTGCACGCCGGAGGCGGTGTTCAGGCGCGGTTCCCGCGTGCGCGCGGGACGCGCCCTCAGGTGCCGGGGACGACGGTCACCTCTCCGATGCCGAGTGCGCGCACCGGGTCCGCGATCTGTCCGGCGTCGCCGACGAGGACGCAGACCAGCCGGTCCTCGGGGAAGGCGTTGACGACGGCGGCGGTGGCCTCGACCGTGCCCGTCTCGGCGAGACGGAGGTACAACTGCGCCTGGTAGTCGTCCGGTAGGTGCTGTTCCACCTGGTCGGCGAGGGTGGCGGCGACGGCAGCGGCCGTCTCGTACCGCAGCGGGGCCACGCCGACGAGGTTCTGCACGGCGACGTCCCGCTCCTCGTCGTCGAGGCCGTCGGCGGCGAGGGTGCGCAGCACCTGCCACAGGTCCGCGAGGGCGGGGCCGGTCACGTCGGTGGCGACGGAACCGCTGATGGCGAGCATCGCCGCCCCCGAGCCGTCCGGCGCGGAGCGCAGCACCTGGCCGAAGGCGCGGACGCCGTAGGTGTAGCCCTTCTCCTCACGCAGCACGCGGTCCAGACGGGACGTCAGAGTGCCGCCCAGGCAGTACGTGCCGAGGACCTGCGCGGCCCAGACGCGGTCGTGCCGGTCGGGGCCGATGCGGCCGATGAGCAGCTGGGTCTGCACCGCGCCGGGCCGGTCGACGATGACGACGCGGCCGGTGTCGTCGGCGGTGACGGCCGGGACCGGCCGGGGCTCGGCCGTCGAGCCCGTCCAGGCGCCGAGGGTGTCGGCGACGGCCTGGTCCAGGTCGACGCCGGTGAAGTCGCCGACCACGACGGCAGTGGCCGTGGCGGGACGCACGTGCGCCTCGTAGAAGGCGCGGACGGCCGCGGCGTCGATGCGCTGCACCGTCTCCTCCGTGCCGAGACGGGGGCGGGAGTGCCGGGAGGCGGCCGGGAAGAGCTGCCTGGCCAGTTCCTTCGCGGCGCGGCGGGCCGGGTTGGCCAGCTCGTGCGGGATCTCGTCCAGGCGGTTGCGGACCAGCCGGGAGACCTCGTCGTCGCGGAAGGCGGGGGCGCGCAGCGCGTCGGCCAGCAGGCTCAGCCCCTTGTCGAGGCGGGAGGCCGGGACCTCCAGGGAAACCCGTACGCCGGGGTGGTCGGCGTGCGTGTCCAGGGTGGCGCCGCAGCGCTCCAGCTCGGCGTTGAAGGCCTCGGCGTCCAGCTTGTCGGTGCCCTCGGCGAGCGCGCGACCCATGATGTTGGACACGCCGTCCAGACCCTCCGGCTCGGCGTCCAGCGGGGCGAGCAGGTTGACCTCGACGGCGACGACTTTCTGGCCGGGCCGGTGGCAGCGCAGCAGGGTCAGGCCGTTGGGCAGGGTGCTGCGGTCGGGCGCCGGGAAGGCCCACGGCTTGGGTTCGCCGCCGCGGGGGCGCGGGTGGAAGTCCATCGTCATGCCTGGGGTGTTGGCGGCGTCGCTCACTGGCCGGTCTCCTCGGCTGCGGTCTGGTCCCCGTCCTCGGACGCGGTCTCGGGTGTGGTCGGCTCGTACACCAGGACGGCGCGGTTGTCCGGCCGGAGCCGGGCGGCGGCGACCTGGCGCACCTCCTCGGCCGTGACCTCCAGCACCCGCTGCACGGCGGTCAGCGCGAGCTGCGGGTCGCCGAACAGCACCGCGTAACGGCAGAGTTCGTCGGCGCGGTCACCGACCGTGGCGAGCCGGTCCAGCCACTCGCGCTCCAGCTGCGCCTGGGCGCGCTCCATCTCCTCCTCGGTCGGGCCCTCGGCCGCGAACCGGGCGAGTTCCTCGTCGACGGCCGCCTCGATGTCGGCGACCTCGGTGCCCGCGGACGCCTTCACGTCCAGCCAGCCCAGCGAGGGGGCACCGGCGAGGCGCAGCAGGCCGAAGCCGGCGCTGACCGCGCTCTGGTCCCGGCGGACCAAGCGGTTGTGCAGCCGGGAGGACTCGCCGCCGCCGAGGGCGGTGAGCGCGAGGTCCGCGGCGTCGCACTCGCGCAGGCCGTCCTCCGGCAGCCGGTAGACGGACATCAGGGCGCGAGCCGGCACCTCCTCGCGGAGCACCTGCCGCTGCTGCTCCCCCATGATCTCGGGCAGGGCGCCGTCCCGCGGCGGATGCTTGCCGTCGTGGCCCGGGATGGAGCCGAAATACTTCTCGATCCAGCCGAGCGTGGCCTCCGGGTCGATGTCGCCGACCACGGACAGCACCGCGTTGTTCGGCGCGTAGTAGGTGCGGAAGAACTGGCGCGCGTCCTCCAGGGAGGCGGCGTCCAGGTCGGCCATGGAGCCGATCGGGGTGTGGTGGTAGGGGTGACCGTCGGGGAAGGCCATGGCGGTCAGCCGCTCGAAGGCGGTGCCGTAGGGCACGTTGTCGTACCGCTGACGGCGCTCGTTCTTGACCACGTCGCGCTGGTTCTCCATGGACTCCTCGTCCAGGGCGGCCAGCAGCGAGCCCATCCGGTCTGCCTCGAGCCAGAGGGCGAGCTCCAACTCGTGCGCCGGCATGGTCTCGAAATAGTTGGTGCGCTCGAAGCTGGTGGTGCCGTTGAGGGAGCCGCCGGCGCCCTGGACCAGCTCGAAGTGGCCGTTGCCCGGCACCTGATTCGAGCCCTGGAACATCAGGTGCTCGAAGAGGTGGGCCAGGCCCGTACGGCCCTTCACCTCGTGCCGGGAGCCCACGTCGTACCAGATGCAGACGGCGGCGACCGGCGTCAGATGGTCCTCGGAGAGCACCACGCGCAGGCCGTTGGCCAGCCGGTGCTCGGTCGCGGTGAGCCCGCCGGTGGAAGGCGGGGGCGTGGCCGTGTGACCCATGGGCCGCTCAGTCCCTTCGATCGCGAGAGGTGATTCTTTCCGTCACTGTATGCAAGCGCTCCGACTGTCCGCGAAGTTCCCGTACGGTACGTGCCCAGGACCTTCCCCGCGCGACCGGTTGTCGGACCCGCGGGCCACAATGGTCCGCGTCAGTCTCAGCTCTCCCTGACCCAGCTCGTCAGACCACCCGGACGAAGGAGCGCTCGCCGCGATGGCCCGCCGCAGTACGAAGACCCCGCCGCCGGACGACTTCGAGGAGCGCATCCTCGACATCGACGTCGTCGACGAGATGCAGGGCTCCTTCCTGGAGTACGCCTACTCGGTCATCTACTCGCGCGCCCTGCCGGACGCCCGCGACGGCCTGAAGCCCGTGCACCGCCGCATCCTGTACCAGATGCACGAGATGGGCCTGCGCCCCGAGCGCAGCTACGTCAAGTGCGCCCGCGTGGTGGGCGAGGTGATGGGCAAGCTGCACCCGCACGGCGACTCCGCGATCTACGACGCGCTGGTGCGCATGGCGCAGTCGTTCTCGATGCGCGTGCCGCTGGTCGACGGGCACGGCAACTTCGGTTCGCTGGGCAACGACGACCCGCCGGCCGCGATGCGCTACACCGAATGCCGGTCGGCTCCGGCCGCGGGACTGATGGTCGAATCGATCGACGAGGACACCGTCGACTTCGCGCCGAACTACGACGGCAGCGAGCAGGAGCCCGTCGCGCTGCCGTCGGCCTACCCGAACCTGCTGGTCAACGGCGCCTCCGGGATCGCGGTCGGCATGGCGACCAACATGGCGCCGCACAACCTGGGCGAGGTCGTCGCCGCGGCCCGGCACCTGATCAAGCACCCGGGCGCCGACCTCGAGACGCTGATGCGCTTCGTGCCCGGCCCCGACCTGCCCACCGGCGGGAAGATCGTCGGACTGGACGGGATCCGGGACGCGTACGAGAAGGGGCGCGGCACCTTCAAGATGCGCGCCACCGTCGCCGTGGAGCAGGTCACCGCACGGCGCAAGGGCCTGGTCGTCACCGAACTGCCGTTCGCCGTGGGTCCGGAGAAGGTCGTCTCCAAGATCAAGGACCTGGTCAACGCGAAGAAGCTCCAGGGCATCGCGGACGTCAAGGACCTCACCGACCGCGAGCACGGGCTGCGACTGGTCATCGAAGTCAAGAACGGCTTCAACCCGGAGGCCGTGCTCACGCACCTGTACAAGCTGACGCCGATGGAGGAGACCTTCGGCATCAACAACGTCGCCCTCGTCGACGGGCAGCCCCTGACCCTCGGGCTCAAGGAGCTGCTCGAGGTGTACGTCGACCACCGCTTCGAGGTGGTGCGGCGGCGCAGCGAGTTCCGGCGCGGCAAGCGACGCGACCGGCTGCACCTGGTCGAGGGCCTGCTCGTCGCGCTGCTCGACATCGACGAGGTCATCCGGCTCATCCGGGGCAGCGAGAACGCCGCCGAGGCCAAGCAGACGCTGATGGAGCGCTTCGGACTCTCCGAGGTTCAGACGCAGTACATCCTCGACACCCCGCTGCGGCGCCTGACCCGCTTCGACCGCATCGAGCTGGAGAGCGAGCGCGACCGGCTGCGGGAGGAGATCGAGGAGCTGACGCGCATCCTGGATTCGGACGCCGAGCTGCGCAAGCTGGTCTCCTCCGAACTGGCCGCCGTCGCCAAGAAGTACAGCACCAAGCGCCGCACCGAGCTGCTGGACTCCGCCGAGTCGCCGGTCACCGCCGTCCCCCTCCAGGTCGCCGACGACCCGTGCCGCGTGCTGCTGTCCTCCACCGGCCTGCTGGCCCGTGCCGAGAACGGCACCGCGGACACCGGCGCGGGCGCGGAGGTCAAGCGCGTCAAGCACGACGTGATCGTCTCGGCGGTTCCCGCCACCACCCGCGGCGAGATCGGCGCGGTGACCTCGGCCGGGCGGCTGCTGCGGCTGGCGGTGGTGGACCTGCCCCAGCTCCCGGAGACCGGTGGGCCGCCGAATCTGTCCGGAGGCGCTCAGGTGTCGGAGTTCCTGACGCTGGCGGCGGACGAGTCGCTGATCTGCCTGACGACGCTGGACGAGTCCTCGCCCGGGCTGGCGCTCGGCACCGCGCAGGGCGTCGTCAAGCGTGTCGTGCCGGACTATCCGGCGCACAAGGAGGAGCTGGAGGTCATCTCGCTCAAGGAGGGCGACCGCGTCGTCGGCGGCGCCGAACTCCGCACGGGCGAGGAGGATCTGGTGTTCGTCTCCAGCGAAGCCCAGCTGCTCAGGTACCCGGCGGGGCAGGTGCGGCCGCAGGGCCGGGCGGCCGGCGGTATGGCGGGCATCAAGCTCGCCCCGGACGCGAAGGTCCTCTCGTTCTCCGCGGTCGATCCGTCGGCCGACGCCATGGTGTTCACCGTCGCCGGTTCGCACGGCACCCTCGACGACTCGGTGGCCACCGCCAAGCTCACCCCGTTCGACCAGTTCCCGCGCAAGGGCCGGGCGACCGGCGGCGTGCGCTGCCAGCGGTTCCTGAAGGGCGAGGACTGCCTGACCATGGCCTGGGCGGGGCCGGCGCCCGTCCGCGCGGCGACCCGCACCGGCGCTCCGGCCGAGCTGCCGGAGCCGGACCCGCGCCGGGACGGCTCCGGTGTGCCACTGGCCAAGCCCGTCGCGGCGCTGGCCGGACCGGCTTAGTCCATCGGGCGGGCGGCCGAGGAGGGCTCGGGGAGGACGAGTTCCGCCTCGTCCAGGTCGTCCCACGCGTCACCGGGCTCCTCACCCGTCTCCGACGCCCCCGTCGCGTCCTTCGCGGCGGGGTCGTCGACGTACCGCAGGACGCCCCACATCGCGCGCGGATCGGCCGGGGCGGCGGGGTCCGCCCTGCACGCGTCGAGCCCCTCACGGAGCGCGGGGCCGTCCACGCCGGTGCCGATCAGCACCAGTTCGGTGCCCCCGGGCCCGAGCCCGGCGCGCTCCACGGGCGCGAACCGCAGGAAGCCGCCCACCGCGTGCACCGCGTAGCGCCGCTGCGGGTCGGCGTCGCCGAAGTCGACGAAGCCCTTGATCCGGTAGACGCCCTGAGGCCGCCGGTCCAGGAACTCCAGCAGCCGACGGGGGTCCACAGGCTCCCGGGTGCTGAACTCCACGCTCTGGTAGGCCGCGTGGAGGTGGCCGGCGTGGTCCCCCGCAAACTCGTCGCCGGCGCGCAGCAGCGCGTCGAAGGAGAGCTGTTCGGCGGCCGACCGCCGCCGCTCCGGTCGGTCGAAGAGCAGGCCCGGGTCGACCCGCCCGTACGCCGCGCGCACCACCGGGCCACCGGGGCTGAGTTCCCGCAGGCTCGCCTCCAGGGTCTCCAGCGTCCCGGGATCGGCACGGTCGGTCTTGTTGAGCACCACCAGGTCGGCGGCCCGCAGATGGCGGTCCAGTTCCGGATGGCGTTCCCGTGTCGCGGGATACTCGGCGGCGTCGACAACCTCCACCAACCCGCCGTACACGATGTGCGGATTGCGGCTGGCGAGGATCATCCGGATCACCGTCTCGGGCTCGGCGAGCCCGCTCGCCTCGACCACGACGACGTCCATCCGCGCGGACGGCCGCGCGAGAACGTCCAGCACACCGTCCAGGTCCTCGGTGTCGACGGCACAGCACAGGCAGCCGTCGCCGAGCGACACCATGGAGTCGACCTGCCCGGCGACCGTCATCGCATCGATCTCGATGCTGCCGAAGTCGTTGACGACCGCGCCGATGCGGGTACCGCCGCTGCGCCGCAGCAGGTGGTTGAGGAGCGTGGTCTTGCCGGAACCGAGAAAGCCGGCGAGAACGACGACCGGAATCCGGCGGGTGACCACGGGGACCTCCAGCGTGTCGGGATCGGGGCGGGCGGGGCCCGATCGTAGTCGAGCCACTGCGGTCGGTCGCAGCCCGGCCGTGGGGACGCGTCCGGGGGGTGACCTGGAACAGGTTCGGTTAGGCTCGCCTCTGTGAGAACGTGCGCCACAGCGTCCCGGGTGCTGAGCGAGCCCCTGGCGGCCACGGCCGCCACCGCACGCACCTGGCTGCTGATCGAACAGCCCGGCCCCTGGGGCTCCAAGGCCCTGACGGAGAGCCACCTCGATCCCGCGCTGGGCGCCGCCCTGGACCGGGCGGCCGCGCCGCACGGCGTGCGTGTCGCGCTCATCCGCCGACCGGGACCGCACGCCGACCGCGGCGAGCCCCACGACCGGCGCATCCACCTCGCTCACACCGCACCCGGCGTCTCCTGGGTGCTCACCCGCGAGACGGCCGCCGGGGTGGACCCCGTCACGTCCCTGCCGGACATGGACTTCGCCGCTCTCGGCGCCGGGATCCGCGCCGGCGCGGGCCCCGGCTGGCACGACCACCGGGGCGACCCGCTGGCGCTGGTGTGCACCAACGGCAAGCGGGACCGCTGCTGCGCCCTGCTCGGCCGCCCGCTGGCGGCGGAACTCGCCGCGTCCGCGCACGCCGACGTCTGGGAGATCACGCACATCGGCGGCCACCGCTTCTCCCCCACCCTGCTGGTGCTGCCGTACGGCTACGCCTACGGGCGCGCCGCCGCGCACACCGTCAAGTCGGTGCTGGAGGCGGTGCGCGAGGGGCGTGTGGTGACCGAGGGCTGCCGAGGACGTTCGGTCTGGGACCGGCCCGGCCAGGCGGCCGATCTGGCCGTCCGGGAGGCCACCGGCGAGCAGCAGGCGGACGCGCTGGACGTGGTGGACGTGCAGGAGGCGCCGGAGGGCTCGGGCGGGCAGCGGTGGGCGGTCACCGTGGTGCACCGGGACGGGCGCCGCTGGCGGGTGCACATCGCCGCGGTGGCCGACGACGCCCCGCAGGCGGCGCCCAGTTGCGGCGCCGTGCTGGGGCTGCCGCCGCAGATGCGGGTCGAGGCCGTCGAGGCGCTCGTGCCCGTGGCGGCGGCGCCGGCGGGCGCAGCGTGCGCCGCGGGCGAGGGAGTGGAGCGCCCGACTCGGTGACGGCCACGCCGGACGAGGAGACCGGAACGGACGGGCCTCCCTGGCAGGCCACGACCGGCGCGCCACCGGGCCCGTTCGGGACGGCCTCGCGGCGGCGCATCGGAGCGGTACGGCGGCGATTCCCGTTCGGGCTGTCGCCGCGCGCGCTGCGGGTCGGCATGCCGCGGCGGGTCTTCTCCCAGGTCCTCGTGATGCAGCTCGCGATCATCACGGGGGTGACGGCCCTGGTCACCGGTCTCTTCCTGGCCCCGCTGAGTGCCGAGTTCGACGACCGCGCCACCCAGCGCGCCCTGGCCATCGCCCGGTCCACCGCCGTGCAACCGGGCCTGCCCGAGCAGCTGCGCTCCCCCGGCGGCCCGTCCGCGGACGGGCCGGTACAGGAACGCGCCGAGCGGGTGCGACGCACCACCGGCGCCAGCTACGTGGTGATCATGGACACCCGCGGCATCCGCTGGTCCCATCCGGAGGTGCGGCGGATCGGACGGTACGTCTCCACCGACCCGGCCCGCGCACTCGCCGGGCACGAGGTGCGGCACATCGACGTGGGAACGCTGGGACGGTCGGCGCGGGGCAAGGTGCCGGTGCGGGACGACGAGGGCCGGATCGTCGGCGCGGTGTCGGTCGGCATCGCCTACGACAGCGTCCGCGAACGGCTGCTCGGCGCCGTTCCCGAGCTCCTCGCCTACGCGGGGGGCGCCCTGGGCGTCGGCGTGCTCGCGGCGCTGCTGGTCTCCCGCCGTCTGCAGCGGCAGACCCACGACCTGGCGTTCTCCGACATCTCCGCCCTGCTCGCCGAGCGCGAGGCCATGCTGCACGGCATCCGTGAGGGCGTGGTGGCGCTCGACGGGGCGGGCCGCATCCGGCTGGTCAACGACGAGGCCCAGCGGCTCCTCGACCTCGCCCCGCGGGATGCGGGACGGGCGCTGGAGGAGGCACTCGGCTCCGGGCGTACGGCGGACGTGCTCACCGGGCGCGTCACCGGGCGGGACCTGCTCACGGTACGGGGCGGCCGGGTGCTGGTGGCGAACCGGATGCCGACCGACGACGGCGGCGCGGTGGTCACCCTGCGCGACCGGACGGAGCTGGAGCAGCTGGGCCGCGAGCTGGACAGCTCGCGGGTGCTGGTGGACGCCCTGCGTGCGCAGGACCACGAGCACGCCAACCGGCTGCACGTCCTGCTCGGCCTGCTGGAACTGGAGCTGTACGACGAGGCCGCCGCCTACCTGTCCGAGGTGGTCGGCGTGCACCGGGCCACGGCGGAGCAGATCACCGGTCAGGTGCGCGACCCGCAGCTGGCCGCGCTGCTGGTGGGGAAGGCCACCGTGGCGGCCGAACGCGACGTGGCGCTGCGTGTCCGGTCCGGGACGCTGCTCCCGGACCGCTTGGTCGACGCGCGGGAGATGGTCACCGTGGTGGGGAACCTGGTGGACAACGCGCTGGACGCGGCGGCCGGCACCGCACGGGCGGAGGTCGGCGTGGAGCTGCTCCCGGCCGGCGGCACGGGCGTCCGGCTACGGGTCACCGACAGCGGGCCCGGGATTCCACCCGAGCGGCGGGAGCAGGTGTTCGCCGAGGGCTGGTCGACGAAGCCGCCGCCGGCACATGGTAGGCGAGGGCTCGGCCTGGCGCTGGTGAAGCGACTGGCGGAACGGCACGGCGGCATCGTGCGGGTGGGCGAGGCGCCCGGCGGCGGCGCGGAGTTCACCGTGGAGCTGCCGGACGCGCTGGCGCCCGACCCGGCCGTCGCGGACCGGGCGGGCGCGGCGGCGGGCGGCACTGACGGTGCCGCCTGAGGCCGGGGCTTCGGGCGGACGCGAACACGCCCGGGCGGCTCGCCGCTCAGATGTCGATGCGGGAGCGGTCCAGCGTGGCCGCCGACGTGGTGATGAACTCGCGGCGCGGCGCGACCTCGTTGCCCATCAGCAGGCTGAACGCCTCCTCCGCCGCCTCCAGGTCGCTGATGTTGATGCGCCGCAGCGTGCGGTGCCGCGGGTCCATGGTGGTCTCGGCGAGCTGGTCGGCGTCCATCTCTCCGAGGCCCTTGTACCGCTGGATGCTGTCCTTGTAGCGGACGTTCCGGCGCTCGAGGTCGAGCAGGGTCTGCCTCAGCTCGTTGTCGGAGTAGGTGTAGAGGTACTTGTCCTGCCCCTTCCTGGGGTTGATCAGCTCGATGCGGTGCAGCGGCGGCACGGCCGAGAAGACCCGTCCGTCCTCCACCATCGGCCGCATGTACCGCTGGAAGAGGGTCAGCAGCAGGCAGCGGATGTGCGCGCCGTCGACGTCCGCGTCGGCGAGGAAGATCACCTTGCCGTAGCGGGCCTGGTCGATGTCGAAGGTCCGGCCGGAACCAGCTCCTATGACCTGGATGATCGCCCCGCACTCGGCGTTCTTGAGCATGTCGGAGACGGACGACTTCTGCACGTTGAGGATCTTGCCGCGGATGGGCAGCAGGGCCTGGAACTCGGAGTTCCGCGCGAGCTTGGCGGTGCCCAGTGCCGAGTCTCCCTCAACGATGAACAGTTCGGAGCGGTCGACGTCGTCGCTGCGGCAGTCGGCCAGCTTGGCCGGCAGCGCGGACGACTCCAGCGCCGTCTTCCGGCGCTGCGCCTCCTTGTGCTGCCGGGCGGCGATCCGGGTGCGGGCCGCCGCGACGACCTTCTCCAGCACCGACCGGGCCTGCTGCTTGGCGTCCCGCTTGTGCGACGTCAGGAATGCCTTGAGCTCCTTCGCCACCACCTGCGCGACGATCCGGGAGGCGGCCGAAGTGCCCAGCACCTCCTTGGTCTGCCCCTCGAACTGCGGCTCCGCGAGCCGGACGGTCACCACGGCGGTGAGGCCCTCCATGGCGTCGTCCTTGACGACGTCGTCCTCCGCCACGCGCAGCAGCTTGGCCGACCGCAGCGCCTCGTTGACCGTGCGGGTGATCGAGCGCTCGAAGCCGGTGACGTGGGTGCCGCCCTTGGGGGTGGCGATGATGTTGACGAAGGACTTGACGGTGGTGTCGTAACCGGTGCCCCAGCGCAGGGCGATGTCGACGGCGAGTTCCCGCTGCACCTCGGTGGGGATCATGTGGCCCCGGTCGTCGAGGACGGGGACCGTCTCCTTGAACGTGCCCTGGCCCTGCAGCCGCAGCACGTCGCACACCGCGCGGTCCTGCGCGAGATACTCGCAGAACTCGCTGATGCCGCCGTCGTAGCGGAAGACCTCCTCGGTGGCCTCCGCACCGTCCAGGCCGCGCTCGTCGCGCACCACGAGCGTGAGGCCCGGCACCAGGAAGGCGGTCTGGCGGGCGCGCGCGTACAGCGTCTCCAGTGAGAGCCGGGCGTCCTTGAGGAAGATCTGCCGGTCGGCCCAGTACCGCACGCGGGTGCCCGTACGGGTCTTGGGGATCTTCTTGTTCTTCAGCAGCCCCGTGGCGGGGTCGAACGGCGCGTCCGGGCCGGACTCGGTGAAGATGCCGGGAACGCCGCGGCGGAAGCTGATCGCGTGGGTGCGGCTGCTGCGGTCCACCTCGACGTCGAGCCGGGAGGACAGCGCGTTCACCACGGAGGCGCCGACGCCGTGCAGACCGCCGGAGGCGGCGTACGAGCCGCCGCCGAACTTGCCGCCGGCGTGCAGCTTGGTCATGACGACCTCGACGCCGGAGAGCCCCGTCTTCGGCTCGACGTCGACCGGGATGCCGCGGCCGTTGTCCCGGACCTCCACCGAGCCGTCGTCGTGGAGCAGGATGTCGATGTGGTCGCAGTGGCCGCCGAGCGCCTCGTCGACGGAGTTGTCGATGATCTCCCAGAGGCAGTGCATCAGGCCGCGGCTGTCGGTCGACCCGATGTACATGCCAGGGCGCTTGCGGACCGCCTCGAGCCCCTCCAGGACGAGCAGGTGCCGCGCGGTGTAGTTGGACCCGCCGTCCCGGTCCGCTCCGGACAGCAGGGCGGTGGAAGACGACACTGAGGTCTCGGCGGTCACGCGGTTCGCTCCTCGCTGAATTCTGCTCGTGTGGCGGTGGTGCCGGATGAGAGGGTACCGAGGCCCAGTTGAGCCGTTGTGCAGGGCGCCCATGCTAGCGCAGCGTCGCATGCACGTTCGATAACTCGGACGGGTGACGCGTACATCACGTTCACATCCAGGCATGAACCGTTTAGGCTCCGGGCACGTCCTCTGACACGAACCGTTGAACCGGATCGTGACCACGACCGACACCGACCCCACACCTTCGACACCCTTCATCACGAACCGAGCACCACCGGCAACCGACGCACCACGGCTCATTCGCCGCCAACCGGCAGCATTCCGGCCGTCACGGAGGGAGAAATCCTCCTGGGAAAGTCCGGAGCGGGAACGTTTTCGGGCTGGTTGGATGTTGACCCTGGTACGACAGCTCGTCGAGCTAGAGAAGAGGCGACGTGACTACTGTTCTGACCCCCGCGACCCCGCTGACGGCAGCCGACCGCTGCGACCGCTGCAACGCGCAGGCCTACCTGCGCGTCGTGCTCCTCAGTGGCGGAGAGCTGCTGTTCTGCGCGCACCACGGCCGCAAGTTCGAGCCGGAACTGAAGAAGATCGCCGCGGAGATACAGGACGAGACGGAGAAGCTCACCGCGACTCCGGCCACCGCAGGCGAAGACGAGCGCTGACGTCCCGCCTCAGACGCGGGACACGCCGGACCCCGGCGTACCACAGCGTCGGACGAGCTCGGACCGGCCACAGGGCCGGACACGACGGGCGGCTACCCGGTAGCACCGGGAAGCCGCCCGTCGGTCGTGTGCGGGCCCTCGCAGGAGGTTCCGCAGCCTCCGCAGAGGGTTCTGCGCCGGCCGTCGGTCACGAGGGATTCTCCGGGGCGGGTGCGGGGATCAGGGGGAGCATCGCGGAGATCCGGGTGTAGACGCCGGGCAGGCCCCGCTCACCGCAGCCGGTGCCCCACGAGACCAGCCCCACCAGCCGGCCGTCGGCCACCAGGGGCCCTCCACTGTCGCCCTGGCAGGCGTCCGGACCACCGGCGGGCAGTCCCGCACACAGCATGGAGCCGGCCTCGTAGGTGCCCGACACGCTGCCGGGATAGGCCTCGGCGCAGGCGCCGTCGGGCAGGAGGCGCACCCGGGCCGCGTGCAGCGTCTCCGCGAAGCTGCCGTCCCCGCGCACGTCGCCCCAGCCGTACACGGTGGCCTCGGTGCCCGGGCGGTAGGCCTCGTCCCCCACCGCGGCCGGCTCGATCGGGCGCGCGCCCGAGAGCGGTTCGGCCAGGGTCAGCATCGCCACGTCGCCGGCGTTGGTGCGCAGGTCGTGCCCGGGATTCACCCAGACGTCCGACACCGGCGTCTCCCGTCCCACCCCGCCCGTGAGGTCGTCACGTCCCGATATCACCCGCAGGTCCGTGACCTGCCGCCGGTCCACGCCCAGCACCTCGGTGCTCAGGCAGTGCGCAGCGGTCAGCACCGTACGCGGGCCCACCAGCGCGCCTCCGCAGAACTGGCCGGAGCGGGTGTCCCCGAAGCGCTCCCGGCTGGCCAGAGCGACCGTCCAGGAGTGCTCGGCCACGCTCACGTCCCGGCCGCCCACGACGTCCCCGTCCCGGACCGCCGCGGGATTCTTCGCATCCGCCGTCTCCCCGGCGAGCGTGCCGTCGATGACCGCAGGGGCGGCGGACGCGCCGTCCCGCGGCTTCTCGGCCTCACGGAGCTGCGCGGGAACGGCGGGCACGGTGCAGGCCAGCAGCAGGAGCGGACATATGAGCGGGCGGAGCAGGCGGTCTCGCACGCGGCCTCCCCAGGTCGGTGGCGTCGTGACCACCCAGGGTCGACTCCCGGAACACCCTCCGCATCCGGAGCAACGGAGACGGACCGGAGCCCCCGATCGGGGGAACACCGGCCCGCCGGTCGCCGAAGGCCCGCCGTGCGGCCGTCCGTCAGGCCGGGCGTTCTGCGCTGCTCCGGCCTCACCGTGGCGGCCGCCGGCGGCCCCTCGTCACCGACGCCCTCGGCCCGTTCCCGCCGGTCCACGTGGTTGCGGCGAACGCCCGGGACCGTGACGGCGCTCGCCGCCCCCTGCCGCGAACCCGCCTCGGCCATTCGGGGGTCTGAAGGGTCTGGGCCGATCAGAGCTTCGCCGGCCTTCTGGTCGCTTCACCCGCTCAGATCCCGGCCGCGACGTGGAGATCGTCCGAAAGGACCCTGCCCTGCGGTGCTCTCAGAGAAGCCGGTGGGTGCGCGCGCGATCCGGTCGGGCGCGTTCTCGGTGGGGATGTGCCCGGCATCCGGGACACGCACGAGTGTGCTGTGCAGGGTTTCCGAGGCGAACCGCTCGGCGTACTCCACCCTCTGAGAGCGGTCATCCTCGCCCCAGACAAGCAACTTGGGCGTCGCGTTCCGCCGCAGCGCAGGAACAGCATCGCGGGTGTAGAGAGGGCAGCCATCTCCAGTGCGCCGCACGGCCCGAACCGGTTCGGGCCGACGCGTCGTTGGCGCCACTGCTGGAGTGGGTCACCTCCCACCCCGATGCCCGGCTGACTCTCGGCCTCCTCACCGAACGCGCCGGACAGCCCAGCCGGACCCTCGCCCAGCGGTTCACCGAACAGCTCGGTACCAGCCCGGGGCAGGGCCGGCCTGGCGCCCGTGAACCGTCACCGGGCGCGAAGCGCGCCAACGCCACGCCCGGCGAGGTGATGAGCCCGCCGCGAGAGCGAGGAGGGCGGCGACCGCCGCGAAAGCGCCTCCGAACCCGCATCAGTGCACGTCGGAGGCGCTTTCGCTGCGCGGATCAGTCCAGGTAGTCCCGCAGGACCTGCGAACGGGAGGGGTGCCGCAGCTTGGACATCGTCTTGGACTCGATCTGGCGGATGCGCTCGCGGGTGACGCCGTAGACCTTGCCGATCTCGTCCAGCGTCTTGGGCTGGCCGTCGGTGAGGCCGAAGCGCATCGAGACGACACCGGCCTCGCGCTCGCTGAGGGTGTCCAGGACGGAGTGAAGCTGTTCCTGCAGAAGGGTGAAGCTGACCGCGTCCGCAGGGACGACGGCCTCGGAGTCCTCGATGAGGTCACCGAATTCACTGTCGCCGTCCTCGCCGAGCGGGGTGTGGAGCGAGATCGGCTCGCGCCCGTACTTCTGGACCTCGACGACCTTCTCCGGGGTCATGTCGAGTTCCTTGGCCAGCTCCTCCGGGGTGGGCTCGCGGCCCAGGTCCTGGAGCATCTGGCGCTGCACGCGGGCCAGCTTGTTGATGACCTCGACCATGTGCACCGGGATGCGGATGGTGCGGGCCTGGTCGGCCATGGCGCGGGTGATGGCCTGCCGGATCCACCACGTCGCGTAGGTCGAGAACTTGTAGCCCTTGGTGTAGTCGAACTTCTCGACGGCGCGGATCAGACCGAGGTTGCCCTCCTGGATCAGGTCCAGGAAGAGCATGCCACGACCCGTGTAGCGCTTGGCGAGCGAGACGACGAGACGGAGGTTGGCCTCCAGCAGGTGGTTCTTCGCCCGGCGGCCGTCCTCGGCGATGATCTCCAGCTCGCGCTTGAGCTTCGGGGCGATCTTCTCCTCGGACGCCAGCTTGTCCTCGCCGAAGAGACCCGCCTCGATGCGCTTGGCGAGCTCGACCTCCTGCTCGGCGTTGAGCAGCGGCACCTTGCCGATCTGCTTCAGGTAGTCCTTGACCGGGTCGGCGGTCGCCCCGGCAGCGGCGACCTGCTGCGCGGGCGCGTCGTCCTCGTCCTCGTCGGAGAGGACGAAGCCCTCGTTCTCGTTCTTGGTCTCGACGGCGGGCCCGTCCTGCGGAGCGCTCTTGGCGGGCTTCACACCGGGCTCCTCCGCCTCGGCGTCCGGCGCCTCGAGCAGTTCGTCGACGACCGACTTCTTCGCCGCGCCCTTCTTGGCGGCCGCCTTCTTGGCAGGAGCCTTCTTGGCGGCCGTCTTCTTGGCGGCGGTCTTCTTCGCCGCCGCCTTCTTCACAGGAGGCGCCTCGACGGCGTCGTCCGCGGCGGCGGCCTCCGGCGGGACGGGGGCCTCGGCAGCGGTCTTCTTCGCTGCAGCCTTCGTGGCCTTCTTCGGAGCGGCGGTCTTGGCGCGGACCGACGTGGTGGCGGTCTTCTTGGCCGGGGCCTTCGCCGCCACACTCTTACGGGTGCGCTTGGGCGCCTCGGCGGCACTCACCATGAGCGTCACACCCTCCTCGTCCAGAATCTGGTTGAGGCTTCGCAGGACGTTCTTCCACTGGGTCGGCGGGATCTGGTCAGCCTCGAAGGCCCGACGGACGTCATCGCCGGCGATCTGCCCCTCGGCCTTTCCCCGCTCGATGAGCGCCAACACGGACTCGGACTCGGCGATCTCCGCGGGGAGCGTACGGGATGTGCTGGCCGACACGAACAACCTCTCGGAACGATGGAAACGGCGGACCGCCGGCGGGATGCACCGACGGCGCGGGCAGAGCCGGGAAGGGAGAGCGCTGAGGCGCGGATCGGCTCCCTCTTCGGCTGCCACCTCTTGAGTCATCGCGCGACGGCGGGAAGCGTTACGCACGCCGTGCGTGGCCCGAGTCACACCGTGCACCCGGCCCAAGCGACGGGAACCGGGCGAACCGGGCCGGGTGGGTAACGCCGTCTCCGGGCGCGCGCACCGGTCCGGCTCCCGGCACCGCCCTCACGTGCGGCAGCGCCGCCGGGGAGCCCGGCGGCGCTGCCGCACAGTGGAACGAACCGCTCGCCGGCTCAGTGCTCGCGGGGCGCGGGCACGACGTGGTCGGCGCCCGGGGCCTGCTGGGCGACCGCGGCGTCCGCCTGACCGCAGAAGAGGCCGCGCATCCCGGACTCGGCCGCGCCCTCGTCCCCTGCCGCCAGCGCGTCGGCGATCTGCCGGTGCTGGGCCACGGCGGCCTCACTCGGGCGAACGCAGCCGGTTGAGGGGCCGCCGGAGACCTGGAGCGCGGAGGACACGATGCCGGCCAGGTGCTCCAGCATGCGGTTCCCCGCAGACTGCAGGAGCAGGCCGTGGAACTCGGCGTCGGCGCGGGAGAAGGTGAGCGAGTCGCCCTGGGTCAGGGCCTGTCCCATGATGCCGACCATGTCGGCGACGCGCTGCTGCACCTCGTCGCGGTTGCGGGCGGCGGCGAGGCGGGCGGCCAGCGGCTCGATCGAGGCGCGGAGTTCGCACAGTTCGCGGCGCTGGTCCTCCCGCTGCGGCCCGAACGCCCGCCATTCGATGATGTCCGGGTCGAGCAGGTTCCAGTCGCTGACCGGACGGACCCGGGTGCCGACGTTCGGACGGGCGCTGACGAGGCCCTTCGCCTCCAGGACCCGGAGCGACTCGCGGACGACGGTGCGGGAGACCTCGAACCGCTGGCCGATCTCCTCCGGGACCAGCGGACGGTCGGCGCCCAGGTCCCCGGAGACGATCATCTGGCCGAGCTGCTGCACGAGCTGGCCGTGCAGTCCGCGGCCGCGGTTGCCGGACGACCGGCGGCCCAGGCGGCCCATGTCGGCCTCGGCCCCCTCCCAGGCGGGGGCGTTGGTGGTGCGCGCCGCTCCGGAGGATTCGGCGTAGGCGTAGCGGTCCAGCTCTCCCGGGCCGGTGAGGCCGGAGCCGGCGGAGCGGGCGGGGGTCATCGAGGTGTGCGCAAGGGTAGTCACGAACCCTTTGTCGGCCTGGTCACAGGCCGCCTTGAGGGCTTTGGTGAAAAGCACACGAAAGGGTGATCGCTGGCTTCCGCACAATTGACGCCTTATCGGAAAGAAAGAGGCTTACCAGTGTCGCGTTCGATCGCCTGACCGGGAAGCGCGGTCCCCCCGAGGCCTTCGCGCGGGGTCACGACGGACGGCCGCGCAGGCCGAGCAGCAGGTAGGCGGCGAGCAGCACGGTCAACGACATCGCGAGGGCCTGGCCGACCGGTTGGGAGACCAGCCTGACCGCGACCGGAACCCAGCCGTCGACTCCGGAGGGCCACGGAGACAGCAGCGCGCCCTCCAGCCGCCCGGCCAGGCCGTCGAGCACCGGGCCGTCGCCGCCGGGGAACATGCGCTTCGCCATCGGCACCATCAGCAGGGGCACGGCCAGCACGGCGGCCAGCCCGACGGCGGTGGACCGGGCAGCTCCGGCCGCCAGCAGGCCCGCCCAGCCGCAGCCGACGGCGAGCACCACGGACCAGGCGACGGCAGCGAGCAGGCCACGCAGCCCGTCGGACGGGACGAGCACCTCGCCGCCGAACAGAAGCAGCAACGCCGCGCCGTTCACGGCGAGGACGGCGAGGCACAGCACGAGCGAACCGGCCGCGGTCACGGCGACCTTGGCGAGCAGCAGTCCGAGCCGGCGCGGCACGGACGCTCCGGCGGGGACCAGCGAGGGGTAGCGGCACTCCTGACCGTAGGCGAGCGCTCCGAGCAGCCCCGCGCCGGCCGCGGCGGGCGGCAGCGGGAACAGGAAGGTCGCGGGCCAGCCGGCGAGGAGGCGCAGCAGCGCTTCGTCGCTGTCGGGGTCGGGACCGGCCAGCGCGAGGCCGAGGCCGGCGGTCAGTGCGACGGCCAGCACGCAGCCGAGCACACACCAGGGGGTGCGGACGCTCAGCATGCGGCGGACCTCGTAGCGCAGCGGTGAAGCCGGGCCGGGCGGGGCGATGCTGTGCAGTCGGGGGCCCTCGCTCCGCCGGGGCACGACCGTGCGCTGCCGCGGTGGAGCGAGGGCCGCACGTTCCGCGGCGGCCGGGGCCGTGGGCGATCCGGGCGCGGCCCGTTCGGCGCGTGCAGTCACCACGGAGGCGCCGTCGTCGCCGCTCTCCTCGGCGAGGCGGTGCACGAGGATGCCGTGGCGATAGGCGGTCTCGCCGACCGACGCGCAGTCGCTGTTGTAGACGCAGAGGCGGGTGCCGGACTCGGCCACCACCTCCATCTCGTCCCGTTCGCGCCCGTCGGCGCCGGTACGCGGGGCACTCCGGGCCTGCTGGACGAGCAGATCGGCGAGGCGTCCCGCGTGCGGCGTGGACACGGCGACCCTGGGGCGGAGCCGCGTACGGGCGAAGTCCTCCGCCTCCTGGTCGGCGAGCAACCGTCCCTCCGCGAGGCTGACGACCCGGTCGGCGACGCGGACCGCCTCCCTGGGGTCGCGGAGGGTGACGAGCACGGCGCCGCCCTGGGCCGCGTATCCGCGCAGCAGCCCGTGGAGCCAGCCGGCTTCGCGAGGGGACAGCCCTTGCGCCGGCTCGTCGAGTACCAGGGTGTGCGGGTCGCCCAGCATCGCGGCGGCCATGCCCAGGCGACGGTCCATGCCCAGGGAGAAGGCGCCGACCCGCTCCTCGGCGAGGACACCGAGCCCGACGATCTCGAGCATCTCGTCGGCCCGCTCCGCGGGGACGCCCGCCGCAGCGGCGAGCATCCGCAGGTGGTTGCGGGCCGTGCGCCCCGGGTGGCCCGGCACGTCTCCCAGCAGGACACCCACCTCCTGCCCCGGATGCTCCAGCCGGTGGAGGGGCCGCCCGTCGAACAGCGCCACGCCGCGGCCCGGCTCGAGCTGGAGAAGGAGCCGCAGTGCCGTGGACTTGCCCGCGCCACACGGGCCCAGAAGAGCCGTCACCCGGCCGGCAGGCGCCTCGAAGGTCACGTCGTCGACCGCCGGGCGCCGGCCGCGGCGGGGAACGCTGGTCAGTCCGATCGCCTGAATCATCGCTGCTCCCGCAGGGCACTTGGGGGACGCACCCCTGCAAGATAGCGATGCAATGCCCGTTTTGTCGGGAATGACGCGACCGGTGTGGCTCAGACGTCCGGTCGCAGCATCGGCGGGTTGAGGAGTGTGGCGCCGCCGGCCCGGAAGAGCTGGGCAGGGCGGCCCCCCTGCCTCGAGGTCGTGCCGCCGGTGGGCACCAGGAACCCCGGTGTGCCGGTGACCTTGCGGTGGAAGTTCCTCGGGTCGAGCACCACGCCCCAGACCGCCTCGTACACGCGGCGCAGCTCGCCCACGGTGAACTCCGGCGGGCAGAAGGCGGTGGCGAGAGAGCTGTACTCGATCTTGGACCTGGCCCGCTCCACGCCGTCAGCGAGAATGCGCCCGTGGTCGAACGCCAGCGGTTCGGGCGGGCCCTCCCCCGTGCCGGAAGGCTGGAGAAGGCTCTCGACGGGAGCCCAGCGGACGCTGTCGGCGTCGCCGCCCGGTGTCGGCGACGGAAGATCGGGGGCGAGGACCAGGTGCGCCACGCTGACCACCCGCATACGCGGGTCGCGGTCGGGGTCGCCGTAGGTGGCGAGCTGCTCCAGATGGGCCTCGGCCGTGTGGTCGCCGGGGTCCTGGGCCCGCAGCCCCGTCTCCTCATTGAGCTCGCGGGCTGCCGCGCCGGCCAGGTCCTCGTCCGCCCGGACGAACCCGCCCGGCAACGCCCACCGCCCCTGGAAGGGCGGCTCGCCACGCCGTACCGCCAGTGCGCAGAGCGCGTGCCTGCGGACGGTGAGCACAACCAGGTCGACGGTGACGGCGAACGGCGGGAAGGCCGACGGGTCATAGGGCATGGCATGATCATAGTCGTCTGCCTGACGATAAAAAGGGCGCTTGCCGACCTCATCGGTGACCGGCACTCCGCTCCGCGCGGGCCCTGCTCCCGGCACGGACCTTCCGGTCGGCACGGGCTCTGTGGCCCCCGCGCCTCGCCGGTCCTCCCTTCCGCCTGCGATGGCTCCGGCGTCGCCGCGCGGCCCGCTCCTCACGCATGCAGTGCCGCAACGGCTCGGGATCGAGGCCCTCGTTGCAGGCACGGTGCAGCAACTGGGCGAAGACGTAGTCGGGATCGGTCTCCAGCGCCCGCACGAACGCCACGCGGGCGGCCGGCTGGTCCCCCGTCGACCAGGCGACCCAGCCCGCCAAGGTGAGCGGCGCCGGAGCGTGCTCAGCGTACGGGCCGGTGCAGCGCCGGGCCAGCGCACGCCACAGTCGCAGGGCGGGCTGGGCGTCCCTGCCCTCCATCCACTCCGCGGCCTGGTCCCGCGTGCCCCGGTCCTGGAGCCCCAGGATGAGGGTGGCGGCCTCCTCCGGCGTGAGGAGCGCGTCGTCGGCGGCGTCCTGCGCCATGGCCACCGTGTCAGGCCCGGGCACGGCGGCACGGAAGCGGGCGATCAGCCGCCGCGCCAGCACGACCGTCCGCGCCCGGACGGCCGTGGCACCCTCGGCAGCGAACATGCGGGGCACGAGTTCGGCCGCCGCCGTGTCCAGCGCGCGTTCCTGTGCCTCGGCGAGGACCGGTCCGAGCGGTGCGAGCCGCGCCTCCATGTCCTTCAGCGAACCGCGCACCCGGATTCCGGCATACACGGCCGCGGCGGCCATGGGCGAGGTCCCCGGCCTCTCCAGCGAAGTCCCTTCCGGCGGGCAGCACGCCGGATCGGGGCAGCAGTAGGAGAAATAGCGGCCGCCGGAGAGACAGAGCGCCTCGTAGACGGGCATCTCCCGTTCGCCGCACGCCCGGCGCAGCGCCTGCGCCAACGGGCGAAGTCGCTCGGCGACCGCCCGCGCCGTCTCCCCCTCCGCCGGGTCCCGGCAGAGGTACAGCACGGCCCCCTCCGGCCGTGCGCCGCGCACCTGCGAGCCGTCCGACAGGCAGCGGGCGAGGTGACGGGCGGCCTCCTCCCACTCCCCCGCTTCTGCCGGGATGCCGAGCCGGATACGCCCGCCGAAACGGCTCTCCTCCCCGTGCACGGCGACGAGCACCACCGAGTCGTCGGGATGGAAACCGAGGAGATAGGGCAGGGCGTCGGCGAGTTCGGCGGGCCCGCGCAGCGAGACCTGCGTGACCGGGTCGGTGGGCGGGCTGTCGGGTGCGGATCCCCCGCTGTGCTGTGTCATGACGCGACTGTGCCCTGCCTGCGCCGATCTCCGCGCGGCTTCGTCCACAGGGACGGTCTGCTGATGTGATCACCGGACCGACGCTGAGTTTTCCCCAGGGCGCGTTCGCTTCTGTCGGTGCGATGGGCTTGCATGGAGCGCATGACCGACATGGATCTGCGTACCGCTGCGGACGACGTCCTGGCCCGCCTCGTGGGAGACGAGAGCGGCACCGCCCGCTTGCGAGACGACCAGTGGCGGGCCATCGAGGCGCTGGTGGCGCACCGCCGCCGCGCCCTGGTCGTGCAGCGCACCGGATGGGGCAAGTCGGCGGTGTACTTCGTCGCCACGGCGCTGCTCCGGCACCGGGGCGAGGGCGCCACGGTGATCGTGTCGCCCCTGCTCGCACTCATGCGCAACCAGGTCGCCGCCGCCGAGCGGGCGGGGATCCGGGCCCGCACCATCAACTCCGCGAACACCGAGGAGTGGGATGCCGTCCAGCAGGAGGTGGCCGACGGCGAGGTCGACGTGCTGCTGGTGAGCCCGGAGCGGCTGAACAACCCCGGTTTCCGCGACGAGGTGCTGCCCCGGCTGGCCGCGACCACGGGCCTGCTGGTGGTGGACGAGGCGCACTGCATCTCCGACTGGGGCCACGACTTCCGCCCGGACTACCGCCGGCTGCGCAGCCTGCTGGCGGACCTCCCGCCCGGCGTCCCCGTTCTGGCGACGACCGCGACGGCCAACGCCCGGGTGACGGCGGACGTCGCCGACCAGCTCGGCACCGGCGGCACCGAGCAGGATCCGGAGGGCGGAGCGGCGCTGGTGCTGCGCGGTCCGCTGGACCGGGAGAGTCTGAGCCTGTCGGTGCTGCACCTGCCCGACGCGGCGCACCGGCTGGCGTGGCTCGCCGAGCAGCTGGACGAGCTGCCGGGGTCGGGCATCGTCTACACGCTGACCGTCGCGGCCGCCGAGGAGGTCAGCGCCCACCTGCGGCAGAGCGGTCACACGGTCGCCTCCTACACCGGACGCACCGAGAACGCCGACCGGGAGGCTGCCGAAACAGACCTCCTGGAGAACAGGGTGAAAGCGCTGGTCGCCACCTCGGCTCTGGGGATGGGCTTCGACAAGCCGGACCTCGGCTTCGTGGTGCACCTCGGCTCCCCCGCTTCCCCGATCGCCTACTACCAGCAGGTGGGGCGGGCGGGCCGCGGAGTCCGGCACGCCGAGGTGCTGCTGCTGCCCGGACGGGAGGACGAGGCGATCTGGCGGTACTTCGCCTCCCTCGCCTTCCCTCCCGAGGAACAGGTGCGCAGGACCCTGGAGGTGCTGGCGGAAGCAGGGCGTCCGCTGTCCCTTCCGGCCCTCGAGCCGCAGGTGGAACTGCGCCGGTCACGTCTGGAGACCATGCTCAAGGTGCTCGACGTCGACGGCGCGGTGCGCAGGGTCAAGGGCGGCTGGGAGTGGACGGGCGCCCCCTGGACGTACGACGCCGAGCGGTACGCGTGGATCGCGCGGCAGCGCGAGGCCGAGCAGACGGCCATGCGTGCCTACGCCACCACCGGCGACTGCCGGATGGAATTCCTGCGGCGCGAGCTGGACGACGAGGAGGCGGCGCCGTGCGGTCGCTGTGACAACTGCCGCGGCGAGCCCCGGTTCTCGGAGAAGGTGTCCCCGGAGGCGATGGACGCCGCGCGAGCGGCGCTGGGGCGCCCCGGCGTCCGGGTCGAACCGCGCCGGATGTGGCCCACCGGCCTGTCGGCCGTCGGCATGGACCTCAAGGGACGCATCCCCGCAGGTGAACAGGCCGCTCCCGGACGGGCGCTGGGCCGCCTCTCCGACATCGGGTGGGGCAACCGGCTGCGGCCGATGCTCGCTCCAGGTGGCGGAGACGGCCCGGTCCCGAAGGACGTGCTGGAAGCGGTCGTGACGGTGCTGGCCGACTGGGCGCGCGGCCAGGACGGCTGGGCTTCCGGGAACGAAGGGGCGCCCGCTCGTCCGGCCGGAGTGGTGACCATGGCCTCGCGGGGGAGGCCGGCTCTGGTGGCGTCGCTGGGCCGGCGCATCGCGGAGATCGGCCGGATGCCGTTGCTGGGAGCCGTGGAGTACACGGAGGGCTTCGCCGAACACGGCCGGGTGCCACGGAGCAACAGTGCGCAGCGGCTCCGGGCGCTGGACGGAGCGCTGCACCTCCCCGCGGAAGTGGCGTCCGCGGTCGCGGCGGCTGACGGTCCGGTCCTGCTCGTCGACGACTACACCGAGACGGGCTGGACGCTGGCGGTGGCAGCGCGGATGCTGCGCGGTGCGGGAGCGAAGGGGGTGCTGCCCCTGGTGCTCGCGGTACAGGGCTGACCAGCGCGGGCATCCCGCTCGGCAGGCGAAGGCCGGGTGGTGCGACAGAGCTCCGGGCATTGCCGCGACCTGTCCGGGCGGCGAGAATCGACACGGATCCGCAGCAGTGCCGGGCGGGTTGCGTGCGCCGTCGGAGGGGGAAATGTGAGTCTCGGTTTCGCGACGCCGCCTCCGACCGACGCCGTGTCCCGCCTGAGCCGCAGTCTGGAGTCCTCGGAATGGGCCGCGTTGGGCGTGCCCCTGCTGCGCAGCCCCCGGGAGGTGGTCGGCGGTCTGCACGAACGCCACCTGCCGGTGCCGGGAACAGCGGTGATCGCCGTGTTCGGGCCCGATGAACGACTGGTGGCCAGCGCGTCCCTCGTCCGGTCGACCGATCGACCGGACGGCTGGGAGTTCCGCAACGCGCTGCTCGGGCAGCTGCGCCGGATCGTGCCGCACGACCTGCGCCGTCGCGCTCCGGTGCGCACGGCCGCGCTGCTGTTCTGCCGCGGCGGCGGATCGGACTGGAGCGAGGTGGACGGCGCCTGGATGTGGGGGCTGCGCGACGCCTGCACCCTGCACGGCCTTCGCTGCGGGGCCTACATCGTGCTCACGCCTGCCGGATGGCAGGTGCTGGGCGAGGGGAGGAAAGGGCGACGCCCGCGCTCCCCGGAGCCCTCGGAGGGCGCCCCTGCGGAACTGCCGCAGGGGACGCCCCCTCCGGCCCGGCCGGTGAGCGCCCCGCGAACCTGTTCGAGGCGACTCGCCCCCCGCACGTGGCCGGAGGGCTGACCGCCCAGGGTGCGTCGAACGGCTTCGTCCCCGGCGGTCGGACCGCGCGCCGCTGACAGCGACGGAAACGGGCGCGGGGCTCGGCGTCACCCTGGGCGGGCCGCCCACCCGTCCGGGGGACGGTTCGGGGTCCGCAGGCAGGGTTCAGAGCAGGGTGCCGAGCCGCTGCGGGTCGCCGCACACCACCAGGCGTTCACCGGCCTTGTCCAGCGCCGCGGGCAGCGATCGGGCGACGTCGGCGTCCGTACCGCCGTTGACAGCGAGCACGACGACGGCCCGGGGAGCGACCCGGGCGAGTTCGGAGACATGCGCGCAGAACACGTCGTCGCCCTCGGCCTGTTGACGCCAGTACGCGTCCTCGCCGAAGGACGCCTCGTGCTCGGCCCACGGGTGCTGGCCGCCCGTGGTGAGGATGAGGACGGCGCCCGGCTCCTGGCCGCAGTCGAGGAGGCGGTCGACGGCCTCGTCGGCGGCGTCGACCGCGGTGGCGTCGGTCGCTTCGACGAGCTGGATGTCGGCGGCCTGGCGGGCGGCGGGCACGGCGGGCTTCGGCGGAGTGGATGGCGGCACCGGCGGCTGCACCGGGGACGTACCTGCACCGCGGGCGTTGCCGGGCCGGCCGGGGCCGGGCGCGGGCCGGATGGTCCGGTCCGCGCGCGGCGGCGCGGGACGCGGGGTGGTCCGGGGTCCGGGAAGGGGAACAGGGGGTCGGGAAGCCTGCGGAGTCCGGGTAGTTCCTACGCCGCCTTCGCGGTCGGGGACACGCTCGTGAATCTGTGGCTCCTCAGGGGAGAGAGGCATGGAGTGTTGTCTATCAAACTCCACGGCCGCACGCGTCGGCGGGGGCGACCGCGACACGGACGCGCGACCGGGGACGGTCAGAAGAGGCCGATCTGCTCGACCGGGTCGGTGCGGATCTTCTTCAGGTGCTGCCAGCGCCGAAGCCCGTCCATGTAGGCCCAGGACAACCGGTGGTACGGGGTCGGGCCGAACTCCTCCAGCGCCGCACGGTGCACCGGGGAGGGGTAGCCGGCGTTGTCGGCGAAGGCGAAGTCTGCGTGGGATTCTCCGAGTTCGGCCATCATCGCGTCCCGGCGGACCTTCGCCAGAACGGAGGCCGCCGCCACGGCGACACAGGTCTGGTCGCCCTTGATGACCGTGCGGACCCGCCAAGGCCGCCCCAGGTAGTCGTGCTTGCCGTCGAGGATCACCGCGTCCGGACGCAGCGGCAGCCCTTCGAGGGCGCGGACGGCGGCCATACGGAGGGCTGCGGTCATCCCCCACGCGTCGATCTCCTCCGGCGAGGAGTGACCCAGACTGTGCGCGGTGACCCAGCCGCCGAGTTCGTGGGCCAGGTGCTCCCGCCGCCGCGGGGTGAGCAGTTTGGAGTCGGTGAGCCCCTCGGGAGGTCGCCGCAGACCAGTGACGGCGGCGCACACGGTGACGGGTCCGGCCCACGCGCCGCGACCGACCTCGTCGACCCCAGCGACCACCTTCGCTCCGGTGGTGGCGCGCAGAGAGCGCTCGACGCGGTGGGTGGGCGGTTCGTACGGCATGGCGGGAGCAAGCGTAGCCGCCTGCTCCACCACGGGTTGGACCGGCTCCGGACGGTGCACGGAAGGGCCTCCGCTGCGGGCGTCGTTCGGTCGACGGTGTTCCGGTGCTCCCGGTACCGCCCTCCTCATTGTCGCGCCCCGCGATGAAACGGAACAACCCGGCCCGGCGTGCACAGGCTGGGTCCGTGCACGCCGGGCCGGTACGCGTTCAGTAGCTCCGGTAGCCGTCGTCGTAGACGCCCGCTGAGGCGCAGGCGTCGCGGTTCTCGGCGACGGGCCGCTTCGCCAGGACCTCGCGGGCGCGTGCCTCGCCGAGACTCGTCGCGTACCAGGGCTCGCCCTCGTCCGCCTCGATCCCGCGCGCGATCTCGCTGAGGGCGCAGGAGCGGAGCGGTTCGGGAAGGCGGTCCAGGGTCGGTACGGCGTCGGCGGAGAGGTTGCGCAGGTAGAGCAGGTCGATCTTGCCCGTACGCTCGTGGCGGGCGAGGTTCTGTTCGGCCACCAGGCGGTCCGGGGAGATCAGCCCGAAGACCAGTACGCCGAGCGCGGCGGAGGCGGTCACCGCACGCGGCACCCAGGTGGCGCCGCGTCGGCCCAGGACGCCGAGCCCTCCGGCAATCATGATCATCACGATGACGAGGCCGAGCCAGAGTTCGACGCCGGCAACCGAGAGGCGCAGCCGAGTCAGCCCGTAGGCGTCGACGTACAGATCCATCCGGCGCAGCGCGGAGAGCACCACGACCAGGGTGAGCGCGCACAGCGTCCCGAGTACCGCCCGCACCAGGGTGGCGTCCCGCCGACGGCCGCGCGGCGCCCACCGCAGCGCGAGGGCGATCACCACCAGGGTCAGGAGGGTGGCGCAGAGCAGTTGCCAGAATCCCTGCCGCGCGTACTCGGCGTAGGTCAGGCCGGTTTCCCGGAGCACGCGGTCGTAGCCGCCGAAGAGCACGGTGAGCTGCACCGTGTTGAAGACGGCGAACAGGACGTCGAGCACGATGAGCGGTAGCGCCCACTCCACCCGGCCGCGACCCTTCCCCGGCTTGACGTCGATCCGGTCCCAGCGGCGGGGTGCGGCGGCCGTACGGGCGGCAGCGAGCGCGGTGACGATGCCGAGCAGCAGAATCAACGAGCGCAATGGGCCGTCCGCGACGGAGGCGTCCGGGACCAGGCTGTTGAGCAGGTCGGCGAAGGCGGCGTCGGCCCCGGCGAAGAGCGCGCCGAACACCACCAGGAGTCCGACGGCGATCAGGCCGGTGCGGACCACCGGCCCCCAGCGGTGCCGGGTGTTCCGGGCCCGCTCCCGGGTGCCCTTCCACGCCCACGCCACACCGCCGGGCACGGCGGCGGGCAGCCAGAAGGGACTGATCAGCGCCGCCGCCCAACTGCGTCCGCCCTGGAGGGCGAAGGAGCCCACCGCGAGGGCGGCGAGCACGGCGAGCGTGCTGGGCCAGGCAGCGTCACGCAGCGCCGGCACGCCCAGCAGGGCCAGGCATCCGGCGGCCCACAGCAGCGTCCACGGCCGGGGCCTGCGGCCGGCGGTCCGGGCCGCGAAGTGGGCGGCGAGCGCGGCCGGGAGCGCGGCGAGCAGTAGGTTGACGCCGAGGCCCTCGCCGAGCAGCAGTGAGGCGGCGACTCCGGCGCCGATCGCGGCCCAGCCGGTGGCCGCGCGCAGGGGCGCGGGCGGGTCGTCGGGACGCGAAGCCACGACCCAGGCAGGCGGCGGTGCCGGCCTGGGCGGCTGGTACGCGTAGTGCGGCGGCTGCGGGTGGGGCGCCATCCCGCCCGGAACGCCGCGGCCACCGCGGGGTCCCGGAGCGGCTTCACCCTGCTGCGGAGGTTTCCGCAGGTCCGGCCCCGGACCGGGCTCGCCGCTGCCCGGCGGGCGGTCGGCCGACGGGCCCGCTGCATGACGCGGCTGGTCCGGCACGGTGGGCCCGGCCGCGGCCTTCCCGCCGGCCCGGCCGGCCCCTTCGCCCTGGCGCTCCTCCGCGCGCTCCTGCGGAACGCCCCGCTCGGCCACCGTGTCCGGCTCGGCTCTTCGCCCGCGTCCTTCCGCGGATTCCTCACCCGGCTGCTCGACCATGCGTCTCCTCCCCCGGCCGCCCGAAGCCACGGTGCGGCCCTCAAGGGGGCAACGCTAGTTCCACGCCGGGAGGTTGCACGTCGCGGGCTGCCTCTGTGACCAGGCGGTGACGTGGGCCCGGGCGGACGGGCGTCCCTGTGACGGCCCCGTGACGTCCGGCCCTACAACCCTCGGACGAGGGCGGGCATCCAGCTCAGCAGCACCTCGGTACGCCGGGTCCAGGGCTGCGGTGGTGCGCCGCCCGCGCTCACGACCACGACGCCCCCCACGATCGCCCCCGCGGTGTCGACATCACCGCCTGCCCGCAGGGTGTTCCACAACGCCTCCTCGAACGCCCCGAGATGACGCGCGGCCGCCACCGCGACGGCGATCGCTCCGACCACCGCCTCGGGGTGCCGGTGGGTGACGACGGCGGACAGCTCTGCCTGTTCGGCGGCGCGTTCGGGAGCGTTGGCGAACCATGCTCCCAGCGGCGCGACCCGCATGGCCGCGCCGTTTCCCCAGGAGCCCTGACCGTCGAAGAGCTCCGAGGACAGCCGCCGCCAGTCGGCATCCTCCTGCCTGATCGGCCGCAGCATGCGGTTCACCGCAGGTCCGTAGCCCCGGTCGAAGTCGTGGTGCGTCGCGAAGGCGGCGGCCAGCGCGTCCTGGTCGATCTCGCCGTGCTCGGCCAGGACGTGCAGCACCGAGCAGGCCATCTCGGTGTCGTCGGTGGTCATGGTGCGCCGACTCTAGTGCTGGTGTTGCCGCCCCAGGTGCCGAACGGGACGCGCCCGCCCGATCACCCGGGTCCTCACACCGTCCACGAGGGCTCGAGGTCGATCACGTCCCCGGCGATCGCGGTCACGTCGGCGCCGATCTGCGCCCGCAGGGCGAGCCGTTCGACCCGTTCCGTGCGGTACTTGCCGTGCTCGGCGGCGGTGTCCCACATCGACAGGACGAGGAACTCGTTCTGGGGATCCGCCTGTCCGAAGAGTCCGCGGAGCATGCCGGGCGATCCCGCCATCGCCGGGTTCCACACCTTCTCCTGCATCAGGGTGAAGTGCTCGACACGGTCGTCCCGTACGCGGCAGTGGGCGACGCGGAGCAGGTCGGCATCGGTGAAGACCGGCGAGAAGCCGGTCTTCACGTCGAAGCGGTACTCGAAGAGCCGGACGCGCATGTCCTTGTAGGTGCCGATCTGGGAGGCGTGCAGCCGGTCGTGGGAGCGGGCCATGAAGGAGTCGTAGAAGGCCCGGCTCTCCCAGAAGCCGAAGAGGTGCGCGACGCCGCTGCGGGCACGGCTCCAGCCGCCGCCCTGCCCGCGAAAGCCGGGTTCCCCGAGCAGCCCCGCCCATTTCCGCTGCCCCCGCTCGAACCCGCGACGGTCCACGACGGTGCAGCGCATCCACTTGACCAGCACTGCGCCATCGTACGGCCAAGTGGGTGAGCGCCTAAGGCATCGACCCGCGTACACCGGCAGGGAACGCCCGCGCGAACGCCGCCGCGCACGAGCGGCCCGGTGCACGGGGGAGGGAGCAGACGAATGGCGGGGGTGGACCGGCGCGTTCGCGCCGGTCCACCCCCGCCGTTCGGGCTGGTCAGCTGCAGCCGCTGGTGGAGCCGCAGCCCTCGCAGAGGTAGCAGCTGCCCGCTCGGCGCATCTTGGTGCCGCAGGAGAAGCACAGCGGAGCGTCGGCGTTCAGGCCGAGCTGCATCTCCACCAGTTCAGTGGAGTTGTGCGCCTGCCGGGCCGGGTTCTGCGCAGCGGGCTCGTCGGCCGTGGGCGCGGACTGGGCCAGGCCCTCCGTGTCCAGCTCCTCCTCGCCGGGCTCGTAGGAGCCGGTCTCCAGGTGGCGCTGGCGCTCCTCGGCGGAGTGGATGCCGAGTGCGGAGCGGGTCTCGAAGGGCAGGAAGTCCAGGGCGAGGCGCCGGAAGATGTAGTCGACGATCGACTGCGCCATCCGCACGTCCTGGTCGTCCGTCATACCGGCCGGCTCGAAGCGCATGTTGGTGAACTTCGAGACGTAGGTCTCCAGCGGGACGCCGTACTGGAGGCCGACGGAGACGGCGATGGAGAAGGCGTCCATCATGCCCGCGAGGGTCGAGCCCTGCTTGGACATCTTCAGGAAGACCTCGCCGAGACCGTCGTCCGGGTAGGAGTTGGCGGTCATGTAGCCCTCGGCGCCGCCGACCGTGAAGGAGGTGGTGATGCCGGGGCGCCCCTTGGGCAGGCGGTTGCGGACCGGGCGGTACTCGACCACCGTGGCCGGCTCTTCCTTCTTCTCCTCCTCCTTCTGCCTGGCGGAGAGCGGCTGGCCGACCTTGCTGTTCTCAACGTAGACGGCGAGCGCCTTGGTCCCGAGCTTCCAGCCCTGGAGGTAGATCTCCTCGACGTCCTCGACCGTGCTGGAGGCCGGCATGTTGACCGTCTTGGAGATTGCGCCCGAGAGGAACGGCTGGGCCGCCGCCATCATCCGCACGTGGCCCATCGGGGAGATGGAGCGCGCGCCCATGGCGCAGTCGAAGACCGCGTAGTGCGCGGGCTTGAGGCCGGGGGCGTCGACGACGTTGCCGTGCTCGGCGATGTGCTCGACGATCGCCTCGATCTGCTCCGGCTGGTAACCGAGGCGCTTGAGCGCCTTGGGCACCGTGTTGTTGACGATCTGCATCGAGCCGCCGCCGACCAGCTTCTTGAACTTGACCAGCGCGAGGTCCGGTTCCACACCGGTGGTGTCGCAGTCCATCATCAGGCCGATGGTGCCCGTCGGAGCGAGCACGGAGGCCTGCGCGTTGCGGTAGCCGTTCTTCTTGCCCAGACGGACGACGTCCTGCCATGCCTCGGTGGCGGCGGCCCACACCGGGCTGTCCAGGTCGTCCATGCGGGTCGCCGCGTCGTTGGCGTCGGCGTGCTGCTTCATCACGCGCCGGTGGGCGTCGGCGTTGCGGGCGTAGCCGTCGTACGGGCCGACGGCACCGGCGAGTTCGGCGCTGCGACGGTAGGAGGTGCCGGTCATCAGCGAGGTGATGGCGCCGGCGAGCGCACGGCCGCCGTCGCTGTCGTACGCGTGGCCGGTGGCCATCAGCAGGGCGCCGAGGTTGGCGTAGCCGATGCCCAGCTGGCGGAAGGCCCGGGTGGTCTCTCCGATTTTCTCGGTCGGGAAGTCGGCGAAGCAGATGGAGATGTCCATCGCGGTGATGATCAGCTCGACCACCTTGGCGAACCGCTCCGCCTCGAACGACTGGTTGCCGTTGTCGTCGTCCCGCAGGAACTTCATCAGGTTGAGCGAGGCCAGGTTGCACGAGGAGTTGTCCAGGTGCATGTACTCGCTGCACGGGTTGGAGGCGGTGATGCGGCCCGACTCCGGCGACGTGTGCCAGTGGTTGATGATGTCGTCGTACTGGATGCCCGGGTCGGCGCAGACGTGTGCGGCTTCGGCCATCTTGCGGAACAGCGACTTGGCGTCGACCTTCTCGACGACCTCGCCGGTCATGCGGGCCCGCAGGGGGAAGTCCGAGCCGGCTTCCACGGCCTTCATGAACTCGTCGGTGACGCGCACCGAGTTGTTGGCGTTCTGGTACTGGACGGAAGTGATGTCGTCGCCGCCCAGGTCCATGTCGAAGCCCGCGTCGCGCAGCGCGCGGATCTTCTCCTCCTCCTTCACCTTGGTCTCGATGAAGGCCTCGACGTCGGGGTGGTCGACGTCCAGGACGACCATCTTTGCTGCCCGGCGGGTGGCGCCGCCGGACTTGATGGTGCCGGCGGAGGCGTCCGCACCGCGCATGAAGGAGACGGGACCGGAGGCGTTACCGCCGGAGGAGAGCAGCTCCTTCGAGGAACGGATGCGGGAGAGGTTCAGGCCGGCGCCGGAACCGCCCTTGAAGATCATCCCCTCTTCCTTGTACCAGTCGAGAATCGACTCCATGGAGTCGTCGACGGAGAGGATGAAGCAGGCGCTGACCTGCTGCGGCTGCTTGGTGCCGACGTTGAACCAGACCGGGGAGTTGAATGCGAAGACCTGGTGGAGCACTGCGTAGGCCAGCTCGTGCTCGAAGACGTCGGCGTCCTCCGAGGAGGCGAAGTAGCCATTCTCCTCACCGGCCGCGCGGTAGGTCTTCACCACGCGGTCGATGAGCTGCTTGAGGCTGTGCTCCCGCTCCGGGGTGCCGACCGCGCCGCGGAAGTACTTGCTGGTGACGATGTTGACCGCGTTCACCGACCAGAAGTCGGGGAACTCGACGCCGCGCTGCTCGAAGTTGACCGAGCCGTCGCGCCAGTTGGTCATGACGACGTCACGGCGCTCCCAGTTCACCTCGTCGTACGGGTGCACGCCGGGGGTGGTGTGGATGCGCTCGATGCGCAGACCCTTGTTCGCCTTGCCGCCCTTGGCGCGGGAGCCGCGTGCCGGGCCGCTCGTCGTCTCTGTCATTCCGCCTCCCTGTACGGGCATAACGCCCCGTGTGCCCCGGTTCTTCCCGGAACGCGAATTTCTGATCATCGACCGGTCGGCCCCGCGGGCCGCCGGCCAGGTCTGACGCCGTGCCGCTCAGTCGGCGGCGGCAGTGGGCGCGGGCACGTCGAGGCCCCCGTGACCCTCGACGGGTCCGGCTTCCTCGGCGGGAGGCCGGGTCTCGCGGAGTTCCGCGACAGCGGCCTCGAAGTCCTCGAGCGACTCGAAAGCCCGGTAGACGGACGCGAATCGCAGATAGGCGACAAGGTCCAGGTCCTGGAGCGGACCCAGTATGGCGAGGCCCACGTCGTGCGTGGACAGCTCCGCGCTTCCGGTTGCTCTGACCGCTTCCTCGACCCGCTGGCCGAGCTGGGCGAGCGCGTCCTCGGTGACGGGACGCCCCTGGCAGGCCTTGCGGACTCCGGCGATCACCTTGTCCCGGCTGAACGGTTCGGTGACACCGCTGCGCTTGATCACCATCAGTGACGCGTTCTCCACCGTGGTGAACCGGCGCGAGCAGTCGGGACACTGCCGGCGGCGCCGGATCGCGGTGCCGTCGTCGGTGGTGCGGCTGTCGACCACGCGGCTGTCCGGGTGCTTGCAGAAGGGACAGTGCATCGTTCCCGACCCCTCCCGTGAACCCTCGCCGTGCATGCCTGGAACACCCTGAGGAGACCGCATGGGACTCCTCGGGACGTGCCACCAGCATAGGCCACGCTCACCCCAAGGGAGGCGGCGGGACCACAACTTGTGGTGGCCGACGCCAATCTAACCACTAGATCTGGTGCCCGCTGCACTACCCGGCAGTACGCGTGTCGCGGCGCGCGACGGCGTCGAGCGTACGCTGCGGCGGGAGGGAAGCTCGCGGCGGGGCGGGCACGGCGAAGCGGCCCCGACGTGTCGCGGCGCACCACCGGAGAACCCACCCGAGAGCGGGCGACGCACCTCGCAATACACGCAGGCGCATGATCACGAAAGGTGAATGCCGATATTTCACTCGAACGTGTGTTTGGCGCAACCTTTCGAAACCAACTACCGTTGAGCCACAGGGAGAACCGCACGAGAGGGGCCGTCATGACCACCGCAGACACCGCGACCATCACCGCCGAAGACCGCGCCGCACTCGGCGCCGACAAGGACGCGGCGGCCGACCGCGACGGCACGGGCGCCGATCGGCCGGCCCCCCCGGCCACACGCTCGTTGCCGGGCAGGCCACCCGGCGTCCGGGCCGACAGCTCCGGTCTCACCGACCGGCAGCGCCGGGTGATCGAAGTGATCCGCGACTCCGTGCAGCGGCGCGGCTACCCACCGTCGATGCGTGAGATCGGGCAGGCGGTCGGCCTCTCCAGCACCTCCTCGGTGGCGCACCAGCTCATGGCGCTGGAGCGGAAGGGCTTCCTGCGCCGCGACCCGCACCGCCCCCGGGCCTACGAGGTCCGCGGCTCCGACACTCCCAGCACCCAGACCGCGGACACCACGGGCAAACCGTCCGCCTCGTACGTGCCGCTGGTCGGCCGCATCGCCGCCGGCGGTCCGATCCTCGCCGAGGAGTCCGTCGAGGACGTCTTCCCGCTGCCGCGTCAACTCGTCGGCGACGGAGAGCTGTTCGTGCTCAAGGTCGTCGGCGACTCGATGGTCGACGCGGCGATCTGCGACGGCGACTGGGTCACCGTGCGCCGCCAGCCGGTGGCGGAGAACGGCGACATCGTCGCCGCGATGCTGGACGGCGAAGCGACCGTCAAGCGCTTCAAGCGGGAGGACGGACACGTGTGGCTGCTCCCGCACAACGCCTCCTACCAACCGATCCCCGGCGACGAGGCGACCATCCTCGGAAAGGTCGTCGCAGTCCTGCGCCGCGTCTGACGGCCCGCAGCCTCACGCTCCCTGAACGAGCCCCGGAACACCTGCGCCGGTTCCGGGGCTCTGCTGCGCCCGCACGACGGGTCCGCTCCGGCGCGGGGGCGGGGCAAGGGGTGTCCACGTCGCCCCGCCGACACACGCACCGCTGCGCCGCCCGCCCTCAGCCGTCGGCCCGGGCCGCCGCGTCGATGGCGGCCAGCGACCGGCGCGCCTGATTGCGGTCGGTGGTGTACCAGAAGTCCGGCATCGACGCCCGCAGGAACGACCCGTAGCGGGCCCGCTCCAGCCGGGGGTCCAGCACCGCCACCACGCCGCGGTCCCCCGCCGCGCGGACCAGCCGCCCGGCGCCCTGGGCCATCAGCAGCGCCGCGTGCGTCGCCGCGACGGCCATGAAGCCGTTGCCCCCGCCTTCCTCGACCGCCTTCTGGCGGGCGCTCGTCAGCGGGTCGTCCGGGCGCGGGAAGGGGATGCGGTCCATCACCACCAGCTGGCAGTTGACGCCGGGTACATCCACGCCCTGCCAGAGCGACAACGTCCCGAACAGGCAGGTCTCCGGGTCCTCGGCGAAGGTGCGGATGAGTTCGCCGAGGGTCTCCTCACCCTGGAGCAGGATCGGCATCTCCAGCCGGCCGCGCAGCGCCTCGGCCGCCGCCTGTGCGCCTCGCATCGAGGAGAACAACCCGAGTGTACGGCCGCCCGCGGCCTCCACCAGTTCGGACAGCTCGTCGAGCATGTCGCTCCGGGACCCCTCCCTGCCGGGCGGGGACAGGTGCTTGGCGACGTACAGGATGCCCTGCTTGCGGTAGTCGAACGGCGAGCCGACATCCAGCCCGCGCCAGCGCGGGAGTTCGGCGTCCTCGACCGACTCCTCCTCGCTCTCCTGGGCCTCCTGCGCCTGCCGCGCCTGCCGCCCCTCGGGGGCCAGGCCGAGCGAGGCCCCGACGCCGTCGAAGTCGCCGCCGAGCTTCAGCGTGGCCGAGGTGAGCACCACGGAGCGGTCCTCGAAGAGCTTCTCCCGCAGCAGCCCGGACACGGACAGCGGCGCCACCTTCAAGGAGGCGCCCCAGCGGTCGTGGCGTTCGCACCAGACCACGTCGTACTCCGAGCCGTGCGTGAGGCGTTCGGCGACGTCGTGGACGCTCTCGATGGAAGCCATCGCCTGCTTGCGGACGGCGTCCTCGTCCTGGACCGAGCGGTCGCGGGTGTCGCCGAGCGCGGTGATGCACAACCGTGCGGCGTCCCGGAGGGCCGCCAGCACGTAGCCCAGATCCTCGGGGATCTCCTCCAGCCGGCCCGGCAGCGCGAGCTCCATCAGCCGCTCGAAGCCCTCGGAAGCGGTCTGCAGCCGGTCGGCGGCCTTCTCGTCGACGAGCTTGGCGACGCGGCGCACCGCGCGGTTCACACCGCCAGGCGTCAGCTCGCCCGTGGCCACCCCGGTGACGCGGGAGACCAGCTCGTGCGCCTCGTCGACCACCAGCACGTCGTGGTTCGGCAGGACGGGTGCGCCCTCGATGGCGTCGATGGCAAGCAGCGCGTGGTTGGTGACGACGACCTCCGCGAGCTTGGCCCGTTCCCGCGCCGCCTCCGCGAAGCACTCGGCGCCGTAGGCGCAGCGGCTCGCGCCGAGGCACTCGCGGGCGGACACCGACACCTGCGCCCAGGCGCGGTCGGAGACGCCCGGGGTGAGGTCGTCGCGGTCGCCGGTCTCGGTGTCGTCCGACCAGTCGCGCAGCCGGAGCAGGTCCTTGCCCAGCTTGCTGGTCGGTGCGGCGGCCTCGAAAGGATCGAAGAGTCCCTCCTCCTCGTCCTGCGGGACGCCCTCGTGCAGGCGGTGCAGGCAGAGGTAGTTGGACCGGCCCTTGAGCATCGCGAACTCGGGGCGCCTGCGCAGCTCGGGGTGCAGGGCGTCCACGGTGCGCGGCAGGTCGCGCTCGACGAGCTGCCGCTGCAGCGCCAGGGTGGCCGTGGCGATCACCGCGCGGTCGCCCTGGGCGAGCACGGGCACCAGGTAGCCGAGGGACTTCCCGGTGCCCGTCCCGGCCTGGACCAGCAGGTGGCTGCCGTCTTCGACGGCGTCCGCGACGGCGTGTGCCATAGCGACCTGACCGGGGCGCTCCGTGCCCCCGACGGCTTCGACGGCGGCGTGCAGGAGATCGGAGAGGTCAGGCTTGCTCATAGGGCTGACAGCCTACGCGGCGCCGCTGACATCGGGGCTCCGGTCCGTGGCGATCCGGCCACGCCGCTGGCCGGTCACGAACGGTGCGGGGCCCCGGGTCACGGGCCGTGCAGCGGGTTGGGCACGGTGCCGTGCACGGCGGCGTGCGGCCGCTCGCTGCGGTCCCGGTAACCGTCCGCGTGCAGCCGGTTGCGGTTGAGGCAGAGCCGCTCGATGCGCGGGGCGAGCATGTCGAACGTCTCGAAGCGTTCCTTCAGCTCGGGGAAGCGGCGGTGGTAGCGCCGCACCTCGTCCCGGACGAGTGCCCAGAAGACGTGTTCGGGGACGCCGAGCTGGTCCTCGCACAGCGGGGCCAGGTAGCGGAAGACGCCGACGAACAGACCCGCGTGGATGAACTGCGGGAGGAAGGACGGCTCCTCGGTGAGCAGCACCTCGCGGACGTCCTCCGGCATCGACGCGTGCTCGGGCAGGCGCAGAGCGCTGACATTGACGTCGTCGACGAAGTCCTTGACCGCGAGCCGCACCGGCACGTCGTCCCCGTCGAAGACCACGATGGCGTTCTCGCCGTGCGGGGAGAAGACCGTGCCGTAGCGGTAGAGGAAGTGCAGCAGCGGCGGGAGCAGCGCGGCGAAGAGATTCCGCAGCCACGCGGTGGGCTCCAGGCCGGAGCGCGCGACGAGTTCGGCGGTCAGGGCCCGGCCGGCCGGGTCGGTGTGGAGCAGCGCGGCGAGCGTGCGGGCGCGCTCACCGGCGTCGAGGCGGGGCGGCAGCGGCTCGCGCCAGATGCAGCCGAGCAGCTCGCGGTACTGGTACGGCACCTGGGGCAGCGTGTCGTACACGGGATGCGGGACCGTCACCGACGCGACCTCGCCGAGCAGGATCACCCGGCACTCGTCGCGCAGGAACGGGTCGCCGTCCCGCAGCCCGTGCACCCAGGCGGTGACGGCGGGGGCCGCCAGAGTCCGTTCGGTGGGCAGTCCGCGCCAGACGAGGGTGTTGAGGACGGACAACGGCAGCTTGACGGTGTGCCGCTCGGGGCGGGCGGCGTTGAGGAAGGTGCGGACGGACTGCTGCGGCAGCCGTACGTCGTCGTCGGTCTCCAAAGGGACGAGCGTGCCGCGGGCGATCTCGGCGGCGAAGAGGGGCGCGACGGTCTCCTCCCACTGCCAGGGGTGGACGGGGAGCAGCAGGTGCTCGCCGGGCACGAGGCCCCTGGCACGGAGGATGGCGTCGAACCGGCCCCGGGTGGCGGCGCCGAGTTCGTTCGCGTAGAGGCGGGCGGGGTCGGCCAGCGCCCGTACGCCGCGGTAGACGGCGAGCGAGCGGTGCACCGCGATCCACGGGAGGCGGCGCGGCGTGCGGGCTTCCGGTGCCCAGTCGGCCGCGTCCGAGGTTGAGAAGCCGACGCGTCCCTTGTTGGCGACCAGCCAGGGGTGGCCCGTCTGGTGCCCCTCGAGTTCGGCGTAGCCCAGGTCGGCGAGGTCTGCTGCGGGGAGCGCGGTGGCGTCGAGGCGGGCGTCGGCGGTCAGGGTGGCGGTGAGTTCGCGGATGAGGTGGCCGGTGGTGTCGCCGGACAGGCCGAGGAGGCCGTCGTGGGCGCGGGCGACGAAGTCGACCGGGTCGAGGGCCGGGGTGACGCTGTCGGGGTCGATGATCCAGTGCCCGTAGGCGCCTCTGCGGGCGCGGAAGCGCAGCGTGAGGTCGGGGTCGACGGCGACGCTGTGGGTGCCGTCCTCCTCGGCGTGCGGGCGGATGATCCGCTCGTAGGCGAATTCGGCGAGCATCTTCGTCAGCAGCCGCCGTGCGGCTCGCTCCCACGTGTCCCGATCGAGGCCGTGGGGCAGTCGCAGGGCGGAGGGGTGCTGGGGCACCGGAGTGTCTCCTTCTCGGGAAGTGTTCGCAGGGTGACGGTCAGCGGTCGCGGATCATCAGCGCGGCGCGCTTGTCGGGCAGGTCGACCTCGGCGGAGAAGCGGAAGCCCGCGCCGAGGAAGGCGGCCACGGAGGGCACGTTGCGGAGGTCGGGTTCGGCGAGGACCCGCCGGCAGCACGGCCGGTGCGCCAGGACCAGGTCTCCGACGGCCCGCAGGAGGGTGGTTCCCAGGCCGCGGCCGCGGTCGGTGACGCCGCCGACGAGGAGGTGGACGCCGGTGTCGTGGGGACGGGCGGGATAGTGGCGCGCGAGGGGGTCCAGGTCAGCGCGGTAGACCTCCCAATAGCTCATCGGAACGCCGTCGAGGACGCCCAGGCAGGGGATGCTGCGGCCGTCGCCGTCGAGTTGGGCCCGCAGGTGCGAGGCGGTCGCCCCGACGGGCCCGGCGAGGTCCCAGAACGCAGCCACTGCCGGATCGTTCATCCATGCGGCGATCAGCGGCAGGTCGCGCTCGAGCCGGACCGGGACCAGCTGGAAGGTGCCCGCGGCGGTGTGCGCGGCCGCCCAGCGCGGGAGGTCGTCGAGCAGGTCTGGCCCACCGAGCCGGCCGCGCGCGCCGAAGGGCTCCGCCCGGGTGCCGGCCGGGGCCGGGTAGTGGCTTCCGGAGCCCGGCACCCCCGCGGGTGGCGCCCCGGCACCTGCATCGCGCTCGGCGACCAGCGCGGCCAGCCCTCCGGACAGGTCGACGTCCACGGTGTCGGCCTCCGGGTCCGCGACCTGGTCGCAGCCGGAGTCCGCTGCCCGCGGCGGATGCGGAGCCGGAAGTTCCATGGGTTCCTCGGGGGTGCGGGGCCGGCCGGCGCTCAGAGGGCGAGCGGGTTGGCGACGGTGACGTAGACGGACTGCGTGTCCACCGGCCCGACCAGTTCGTCCATACCGTGCAGGCGGGTGAGGAGGTTGGCCTTGCAGCCCAGGGTGGGCGTGCCGAGCAGCAGTGCGGGCAGGGGGGACACCGGGCCGCCTCCGGAGGCGGAGGTCTCGCCCTGGAGGAACTGCCGGAACGCGGCGAGCAGCAGCGGTTCTCCCGCCAGGCCCTGGGAGCCGAAGGCGCCGATGAGGCCGAGTACGTTGTTGATGCCGAGGTAGTACGCGAAGCGCTCGTCGGTGACGTCGTCGGCCACGAAGGAGTCGCTCGCCACCCCGGCGCCCGGAAGCCGCCGCTGGATCTCCTCGCGCCGGGAGGCGCGGAAGTAGTAGCCCTGGTTGTCGCGGTAGCGGCCGCCGCACGGCCAGCCGTCCTTGTCCAGCAGCACCAGGGTGTTCTGCTGGTGGGCCTCCAGGGCGATGCCGGCATGGGCATCGAGCCACAGCACGGGCCGCACCACCCGTTCCAGATAGCGCAGGAACCACTCGGCGGCGACCGCCGCCACCGGCCGGTCGGTCCGCGCGGCGAGGCCCTCGACGACGTCGGCGAGCCGCGAACGCAGCCGGTCGCCCGGCAGGCCGGGCCAGGGCCGCGGGGAGGTGAGTGCGGCGATGCACACGGCGTCGTCGTGCGGGCCGAACGGATTGTGCCGGATGACGGTGTCCAGACCGGGCACGGGACGCCCGGCAGGGTCGTCGACACCGAGCCAGGCCGGGTCGCGGACGATGTCGAAGTCCGGGTGGGCCTTGCGCCAGCGGGCGGCCAGCCCGGTGCGCAGCAGGCGGTGGATCTCCACCCCGCGCAACGCCTCCTTGCGGAGATTCTCCCGCCGGGAGTTGGTGATGCGCAGGCCCAGCGAGAGCTTGAGCATGGCGTCCGCTCCGGGCCGGTGGACCGTGCGGACGGAGGAGGTGGGGAACCAGGGCTCGCCGGCGGCGCCGAGGTCGCGCAGAAGCCCGGCATCCAGCAGGCGGGCCGCCTCGGGCCGGTACCGCAGCTCCCGGGCCTGCCAGGGGTGCAGTGGCAGCAGCGCGCACCCCTCCGGCAGCGCGGCCGCCACGTCCTCACCGGCGAGGAGTTCGACGAGCCGGGAGGCGGGCACGGGTGCGGCGCCGACGCGGTCCGGGTCGCCCGGCCCTTCCTGGTACCAGGCCGAGTCGGAAGCGAGCACGGAGGCGTCGACGGCCATCCAGTGCAGCGGGAAGGAGCCCCGCAGCTCGGGGGAATAGGCCTGCGCCTCGGAGTCGGACAGGCCTTCGCGGCTCTTCGGCGTGGGGTGTACGGGGTGGCCCAGGACGAGGGACTGTTCGGCCTCGAGGAAGAGGTCGCCGTCCGCGGCCGGTCCCGGCTCGGCACGGCGGCCGGCGAGGAACTCCGTGCTGCGCCGCACCGAGTCCGCGACCCGGGCGACCAGCGCCGCGCTCTCCCCGGTGGGAACGACCGTGCGGCCGCCGGCGCGGTGCGCGCCCTCGCGGCCGAGGAGCGCGGCCAGGAGTACGGCGTCGACCGGTTCGGCGTCCGCCGGCACGCTCTCCAGACGGGCGGGCCCGAAGCGGTGCCACCCGGTCGCCGACCAGTGCAGCACGGGCACGCGCAGGGCGGTTCCGGTGGCCTCCAGGGCGATCCGGAGCGTACGGTCGGCGGGTTCCGGAAGGTCGTTCTCCCGGACCCAGCACCGCAGCAGGCTCTCCGCCCCGGCGGCGTCGGCGACGGCGGCCGGGTCGGGCTGTTCCAGCGGGTCGGACGTCGCACGGACGTCCCCATCGCGCACGTCGTCGGCGAACCGATGCGGCTGACGCGGTACTTCGGGCCGGTCGAGCCCGGCGATCCGCACACCGCCGGCAGGGCCGCCCTCGGCCGTCGTCGGCTCAGGTCCGGAGCTCGCGTTCACTGGTGTCTCCCGTGCTGTCGCTTCGGCCCGCGCGCGAGCCACTGGTCCCCTGACTTTCAACGACCGAGAGGGCGTCGGATCACGGCCGGGGACGAGATCGCCCACCGGCCGGCGGAACGGCCGCGCCTCGTGCGGAACCGGGGACCCTGCGTCCACCGTCCCCCCGTTGGCCGGGCATAGTGGGGGCCGCCCCGCTCCGGCGAGGGCCGTGACCCGTCAGTGACGGCGCGTCACGCGACAGCGAAGCGATTTTCAGGGGGAGTTCAGGCATGTCATCCACGGGTAGTCCGGCACGCCGCCAGCGGCGCGTGCTCGCGGGTGCGGCGGCTGCCGCCGCACTGGCGCTGACTGCGACCGCCTGCGGCCCGGAGGAGGCTCCGGTCGATCCGAAGCCCAGCGCGACCGCGGAGCAGCCCGGCCAGGACCTGCGCGAGGAACTGGGGCTGCCGGACAAGCTGCCCGAGGACCTGCCGGCCGCGTTGCAGGACCTGGACAAGTGGCGCAACGGGGCCTGGAAGAACTGGGACCGGGAGGACTGGCTGCGCGAGGCGCGGGAGTTCATCAATCCGATCATCGAGGACTACTGGGACCCGGACCGGATGAAGGACGCCGAGGAGAGCGAACGGGACGTCGACGACTCCGAGATCGACGAGGGCGTCACCGACCCGGAGCCCGCCGCGGTCGAGGCCGAGGAGGTGCCGCTGCCGTACACGGAGAACGCTCCGCCTGTCGGCAAGGTGCTGATGGAGACCCCGCAGGGCCCGATGGTCTGCTCGGGCACCGTGGTGAAGGACCCGGCGAACCCCGGCAAGTCCAACCTGGTGGCGACCGCGGGCCACTGTGTGCACGCCGGTGAGAAGGGCGGCTGGTTCCGCAACGTGGTCTTCGTGCCGCACTACAACAACGGCGGCCTGGCACCCGCCGAGCTGGGCAAGGGGGCCCCGGACCAGGTCTCCCCGCACGGCATCTGGTGGGCCAAGCACGCCCGCACCACCACGCACTGGATCGAGAGCGGCGCCAGCACCGGCGGCGCCGGCGCGCCCCAGGACTTCGCCATGCTGAAGGTGCAGCCGGAGAACAAAAGCGCCAACGGCGGCAAGAGCCTGGAGGAGACCGTCGGCGGCGCCGTGGAGATCGACTTCGGCACACCCGGCGTGCAGAGCATCGAGAGCCTGACGGCGAACGGCTACCCGGCCGCCCCGCCGTTCAGCGGCGAGCGCATGTTCCGCTGCACGGACGGGCCGGGCCGGCTCACCCTGGACCCGTCACAGCCCACGATGTACCGGATCGGCTGCACCATGACCGGCGGTTCGTCGGGCGGCGGCTGGCTGAGCGCGGACGGCGGGCGCCTGCTGTCGGTGACCTCGATCGGGCCGCTCACCCACGACTGGCTGGCGGGCCCCCGCCTGGGCGACGAGGCCGAAGGGGTGTTCGACGCGGTCAGTTCGCTGAGCTGACGGGAAGCGCTGCGGCTCACGCAGCGTGTGGGCCCGGTTCCAGGAGGCGAAACCAGCCTCCCGGAACCGGGCCTTCAGCGTGGGTGCGGCACCCGGGCGGGTGCGTCAGGCCTGGCCGGCCGGCTCGAACACGCGGAGTTCGGCGGCCAGTTCCTCGTGCACCCGCACCTTGAGCAGCGTGCCCTCCTCGGTGTGCGCTTCGGAGAGCACCTCGCCCTCGGCGTAGGCGCGGGCGACGAGAGCGCCGTGCGTGTACGGCACCAGTACCTCCAGCTCGACCGACGGGCGCGGCAACTCCTCGTCGATCAGGGCCAGCAGCCGGTCGACGCCCTGTCCGGTGCGCGCGGACACCACCAGGGCGCGCCTCTCCTGGCGAAGCAGGCGCTGGAGGACGAGCGGGTCCGCCGCGTCCGCCTTGTTGACCACGACGATCTCGGGCACCTCGGTGGCGCCGACGTCGCGGATCACCTCGCGGACCGAGGCGAGCTGCTCCTCCGGAGCGGGGTGCGAGCCGTCCACCACGTGCAGGACGAGGTCCGAGTCGGCGACCTCCTCCATGGTGGAGCGGAACGCCTCGACCAGGTGGTGCGGCAGGTGGCGCACGAACCCGACGGTGTCCGCCAGGGTGTACAGCCGCCCGCTGGGCGTCTCGGCCCGCCGTACCGTCGGGTCGAGGGTCGCGAACAGCGCGTTCTCCACCAGCACGCCCGCGCCGGTGAGGCGGTTGAGCAGGGAGGACTTGCCGGCGTTGGTGTATCCGGCGATCGCGACCGAGGGCACCTTGTGCCGTCGGCGGTCCTGCCGCTGGATGTCGCGGCTGGTCTTCATCTCCGCGATCTCCCGGCGCGCCTTCGCCATCTTCTCGCGGATGCGCCGCCGGTCGGTCTCGATCTTGGTCTCACCGGGACCACGGGTGGCCATGCCGCCGCCGGCCGAGCCGGAACCGCCACCACCCATCTGCCGGGACAGCGACTGGCCCCAGCCGCGCAGCCTCGGCAGCATGTACTGCATCTGGGCCAGCGCCACCTGCGCCTTGCCCTCCCGGGACTTGGCGTGCTGGGCGAAGATGTCCAGGATCACCGCGGTCCGGTCGACCACCTTGACCTTGACGACGTCCTCGAGGTGAATGAGCTGGCCGGGGCTGAGTTCACCGTCGCACACGACGGTGTCGGCGCCGGAGGCGATCACGATGTCGCGCAGCTCCTCGGCCTTGCCGGAGCCGATGTACGTGGCCGGGTCGGGCTTGTCGCGCCGCTGGACGACGCCGTCGAGGACCTCGGCACCGGCGGTCTCGGCGAGGGCTGCCAGCTCCGCGAGGGAGTTGTCCGCGTCCTGCGCGGTGCCGGAGGTCCACACGCCGACGAGCACCACGCGCTCCAGGCGGAGCTGCCGGTACTCGACCTCGGTGACGTCCTCCAGCTCGGTGGAGAGGCCGGCGACCCGGCGCAGTGCTGCACGGTCGGAGCGGTCGTACTGCTCCCCGTCACGTGCGGCGTCCACGCCGTCACCCCAGGCGACGTCCTCCTCCATCAGGGCGTCGGCGCGGCGGTTCGACTCGGCGAGGCGCTGGCCGGGTTCAGGAAGGGAGGAAGAGGGGGTCATTGGATCCTTACGTCGAGGCGAGTGGGCCGGCGGACGGTGTGTCCGCTCCGCCGTTCTGTTCGGAGGAACGCCCGCGATGCCGGGATGATTCCCCGGAAACCGGGTGACCGGCCGTCGCTGTCGATAGTGACACGCCGCCGTCCCCGCGTCACCAGGATTACCGCGGCCCGGTCGCATGCCGGACGACCGGGCGGCGGAGCGGCGGAGCAGCAGCGCTGCGGCAGCTCGGCGTGCGGTCAGCCCGCTGGGAGCCGGTGGACCGCCCGGGACACGTCGTAGACGCCCGCCACCCGCCGCATGGCACGCATCAGCGCGGGCAGCCCCGCGGCGTCGGGGAGCTGGAGCGTGTAGGTGTGACGTACACGCTGCTCGCACGGCGGCTCGACGGCGGCGGAGATCACCGCGGCGCCCTGGGCGGCGATGGTCTCGGTGAGATCGGCGAGCAGTTGGGGACGGCCGAAGGCCTCCGCCAGAAGAGTGACGCGGCAGCCGGCGGTGCGCTTGTCCCAGCGGACGGCGACGGGGCGGCGCCCGGCAGCGGCCATCCGCACCACCGTCTGGCAGCTGTCGCGGTGCACGGTGACGGCTCCGCCCCGGACAGGGAAGCCGGTGACGGCGTCGGGCGGGACGGGCGTGCAGCAGCGTGCGAGGCGTACCGGGGTCTCCGGGTGGCCGGTGACGACGCTGGGGCCTTCGGCGGCGGGCCCGCCCCGGCGGCGGGGACGGTCGGGGCGGCCGGGGGCCTCGGGTGTGCCCGGGGAGACGGACCGCGGCGGGGCGGGCGGCTCCACGGGATGCCCGGCGAGCCACTGGCGGATGGCGATGCGTGCGGCGGGCGTGCGGGCGTGGGTGAGCCACTCGCGAGCCGGGGCGTGCGCGCCGGGTGTGTGCGGGGGCGCGAGGAAGAGCTGCACGGTGTCGCCGTCCCGGAGGGCCGTGCTCAGCGCGGCGAGACGACCGTTGACCCGTGCGCCGATGCAGCGGTGGGCGGCCTCGCCGTGCAGGACGTAGGCGGCGTCCACGCAGCTCGCGCCGGCGGGCAGGGGCAGTGCGGGGGTGCCGCCCGCGGCGTCCCCGGCCGGGTAGACGGTGATCTCACGGTCCTCGGCAAGCTCGTCCCGCAACTCGGTCCAGAAGGTGTCCGGGTCGGCGGCCTGGCTCTGCCAGGCCAGCAGGCGGGACAGCCAGCCGGGACGGGTGGGGTCGGCACGTTCCGCGTCGACGCACTCCGCCGCCACGGCGTCGGCCGTTGTGTCGGCGGCGGCCGCGGCGCGGTGCGGGTCGCCGAGGGCGATGACGCCCGCTTCGGCGACGCGGTGCATGCGGTGCGTGCGCACCAGCACCTCGGCGACCCTGCCGTCGGCGTCGGCGAACGCCGTGTGCAGCGACTGGTAGAGGTTGAACTTGGGCGCGGCGATGAAGTCCTTGAACTCCGACATCACCGGGACGAAGCAGGTGTGCAGTTCGCCGAGTGCCGCGTAGCAGTCGGCGTCCCCCTCGACCAGCAGCAGCAGCCGCCCGAAGTCGCTCGGCCCGAGCGTGCCCCGCTTGTGGTGCAGCCGGTGCACGGAGAGCAGGTGCCGCGGCCGGATCAGCACCTGCGCCTCGACGGAGGCCGCCCGCAGCACCTCGCGGACCGAGGCGGCGACGGCGGTCAGCGGGTCGGGCCGTGCGGTGTGCTCCCGCACCAGGTGCTGTGCGCGGCGGTGGTCCTCGGGGTGGAGCACGGCGAAGACCAGGTCCTCGAGCTCCCGCTTCAGCGCCTGCACGCCGAGCCGTTCGGCCAGCGGGATGAGCACGTCGCCGGTGACGCGGGCGATCCGGGCCTGCTTCTCCGGCCGCATCACGCCGAGGGTGCGCATGTTGTGCAGCCGGTCGGCGAGCTTGATGGACATCACGCGGACGTCGCTGCCGGTGGCGACGAGCATCTTGCGGAACGTCTCGGGCTCGGCGGCGGCGCCGTAGTCGACCTTCTCCAGTTTGGTGACGCCGTCGACCAGGTGGGCGACCTCGTCGCCGAAGCCGTCCCGCACCTGGTCCAGCGTCACCTCGGTGTCCTCGACGGTGTCGTGCAGCAGGGAAGCCGTAAGCGTCGTGGTCTCGGCGCCGAGTTGAGCGAGGATCAGCGTCACGGCAAGCGGGTGCGTGATGTACGGGTCGCCGCTCTTGCGGGTCTGACCGCGGTGCGAGGACTCGGCGAGGACGTAGGCGCGGCGGAGTGCGTCCAGGTCGGCGCGGGGATGGTGGGCGCGGTGCACCTGCGCGACGTGCTCGATCGCGTCCGGCAGCGTGCCGCGGGTGGCAGACCTCAGGAGCGCGGCACGGCTGAGCTTCCGTAGGTTTCGCACCGCGTCCATGGGCACCTCCCGCTCGTGAACCCCGGTTTCGTCCCGGGGTCCGACTCTACCGAGCCCATCACGTGCTGCTCACCGCCTCCCGGCGGCAGTGAGAGGGATCACCCGGTCGAGCGACGTTTGTGCGGAAGTGAACGGGGGACACGGCTGACGGAGCGACACCCGGTAGTGCAGCGGTGAGGGGTGACAGGGATTCAGGCAGTGGGACGGGACTCCAGCCCGGAGTGACGGAGCTTCAGCCGGTGAGCCAGGCCGGATCGAGGACACCCTCGGCCACGATCACCGCCGGGCCCGTCATCTCGATCTCCCCGTCGGGGCGTTCGGTGATGACCAGACGTCCGCCGGGAACGTCGACGGTGTAGGTGACGGGTGCTCCGTCGGCGGCCGGGTCGGCACCGTCGCGGCGTGCGGCGGCGACCATCACCGCGCAGGCGCCCGTACCGCAGGAACGGGTTTCGCCGGAGCCGCGTTCGTGGACGCGGAGAGCGACGTGGCGCGGCCCGCGGTCGACGGCGAACTCGACGTTGACGCCGTCGGGGTAGGCCGTCGCCGGGGTGACCAGCGGGGGTTCGAGCAGGCGCCCGGCGTGGTCGAGGTCGTCGACGAAGACGACGGCGTGCGGGTTGCCCATGCCGACGTGCCGGGCGGGCCAGCTGCGGTCGCCGACGGTCACCGTGACGTCGCCCTCGGGGAGCGCGGCACGGCCCATGCCGACGGTGACGGGTCCGGTGGCGAGGGCCCCGAACGCCCCGGTGGGTGCGTCCTTGGCGAGGTGGACCCGCCGCAGCCCGGCGCGGGTGGCCACGACGAGATCGCCGGGCGGCACCAGGCCGGCACGGTTCAGGTAGCGGGCGAAGACGCGGACGCCGTTGCCGCACATCTCGGCGATGCTGCCGTCAGCGTTGCGGTAGTCCATGAACCACTCGGCGTCACCCGCCGTCTCCCGGGCCTCGGGGTGCGCGGCGGAGCGCACGACGCGGAGCAGGCCGTCACCGCCCACTCCGGCCCGGCGGTCGCACAGGCGCCGTACGGCGGCGGCGTCCAGAGCGAGGGCGCCGTCCGGGTCGGGGACGATCACGAAGTCGTTCTCGGTGCCATGCCCCTTGAGGAACGGCACGGGCTGCACGGTGCTCACGGCATCGATCGTATCGGCAGGCGCGGCCCGCGGGCGCGGCGCGGCCCGGGGCGCCGACGGCCGGGAGTGCTGACCGGCCGGGGCCCGAGCTGCGGCGCGGGCTCAGCCGGAGAGGCGGGCGACCCGCCACAGGGCGAGCGCGGCGAGGGTGCCGACCACGGCGGTGTAGGCGAGCACCACCCGCCAGTTCGCTCTCTCACCGGACCCCGGCGCGGGCAGGCCCGGCCAGACGTGCCCGACGCGCCGCGCCGCGATCACGCCCCATCCGGCGGCGCAGCAGCAGATCAGCAGGCCGAGCATGGCCACCACCGCGCCGGAACGTCCGCCGGGCTCGAAGGCCAGCGGGAAGGCGAACATGAGCGAGCCGAGGGCGCCCAGTATCACGATGGGCGCGAGCTGCCAGAGCCGTAGCCGGCGCGGGGGCCGCAGTTCGTGCGGCTCGACCGGCGGGTCCTGGTCGGGAAGGTCCTCGTCGCCGATCTCGTCCCGGACCGCGGGGGTCGGGGAGTAGTCCAGGTAGGCCCCGTACTCCGCTGCGGACTCTTCGTCGTCACGAGGGCCGGCTGCCATCGCCACGTGCCCTCCACTCCTGCTGAACAACTCGAACGATGGTCGATGATGGCACGCCGGAAGGGCCGTCCAGCACGCTCAGGACGTCCCGATGCCATCACGTGATCAGGCTGTGACCGGTCGTTCGAGCAAGGCCAGTGCCGCACCCGTCAGGCCGTCCCGCGCGTCGTCCGCACCGCTGAGCCAGTGCACCCGCGGGTCCCGCCGAAACCAGGAGTCCTGGCGGCGGGCGAAGCGCTTGGTGGCCCGTACGGTCTCCGCGCGGGCCTCGTCCTCCGTGCAGTCGCCCGCGAGGGCCGCCAGCACCTGCTGGTAGCCGAGAGCGCGGGACGCCGTGCGGCCCTCCCGCAGCCCTTCCCGTTCCAGCGCGCGGACCTCGTCGACCAGGCCGGCCTCCCACATCCGGTCGACCCTGCGGGCGATCCGCCCGTCCAGCTCGGGACGCGGCACCTCGACGCCGATCTGCAGCGTGTCGTAGACGGACTCGTGGCCGGGGAGGTTCGCGGTGAAGGGGCGGCCGGTGATCTCGATGACCTCCAGCGCCCGCACCACGCGCCTGCCGTTGCTGGGCAGGATGGCGCGCGCCGCCTGCGGGTCCGCGGCCGCGAGACGGGCGTGCAGCGGACCGGAACCGCCCTCGGCGAGTTCGGCCTCCAGGCGGGCCCGGACGTCCGGGTCGGTGCCGGGGAACTCCAGCACGTCGATGGCGCCGCGCACGTACAGACCCGAGCCGCCGACCAGCACCGGCACGCGGCCTGCGGCGAGCAGCCGCTCGATCTCCGCCCGGGCCAGCCGCTGGTACTCGGCCACGCTGGCCGCCTCGGTGACGTCCCAGACGTCCAGGAGGTGGTGCGGAACGTCCCGCCGCTCCGACCCGGTCAGCTTGGCCGTGCCGATGTCCATGCCGCGGTAGAGCTGCATGGAGTCGGCGTTGACGATCTCGCCCCCCAGCGTGCGGGCCAGCTCGACGGCGAGATCGGACTTGCCGGCGGCGGTGGCGCCGACGACGGCCACGACCTGGAGCGACGGCGGTGTTTCGGGGGTGCGGGAGGGGGCTGTCACAGCGCCAGTCTCGCAAACGCGCGGCGGCTCGCTCACGGCGGGCGAGTTGTCACATGCCCGGATATGACCCAGGGTGGATATGGGCGATTCGCCCCGCTTCATCGTGAGCGCCCCACACTCTCAGCAGTCCACAGGAAAGGTGACCGCCATGAGCTTCATGGACAAGGTCAAGGGCATGCTCGGCCAGCACGGCGACAAGGCCGACCAGGGCATGGAGAAGGCCGGGAACACTCTGGACGAGCGCACCGGCGGCAAGCACAGCGACAAGATCGACACCGGCTCGCAGAAGGGCCAGGAGGCGATGGACCGCTGGACGCAGGAAGGGGGCCAGGGCGGCGACGAGGCCGGAGGCCGCGGCGGTGGCAGCGCGGCCTGAGCCGTCGCGCAACGGGGGCGAGGGGCAGCGGAGCGGGGGCGGCCGGCGGGCCGCCCCCGCTCCCGTACGTGTGCCGGCCGCGCCCAGCCGCCACCCCCGGCCTCAGGACCAGCCGACGACCAGGTAACCCACGCCGTACGGGGCGGCGTCGTACAGGAGCCGCCCGGTGAGCCCGGCGTCCTCCGCCGCCCCGGCCAGGACCTGCCATCCGGCGCGACCGGACGCGCCCAGTTCGTACGCCTGCTCCTCGTCGAGCGCGAGGAGCGCGGACACGTCGGCGGCTCCCAGCGCCCTCGCCACGGACGCGTCGAAGTCGGCGGCGCGCGGGTCGAAGTAGCCCGGCGCCTTCAGCGTGCGGCACGTGGTGCCGTCGCCCATGACGAGAAGGGCCACACGGGGCGCCGATCCGGCGATCTGCCGCCCGGTCTCCGCACACCGCGCCCCGGCGAGCGGCTCGCCCACGCCCAGACCCTCCACCGGCGCGCCGGCCCACGCGGTGCGCTCGAGCAGCCAGCCGCCGACCGCCAGCGAGGGCGGCAGCTCGTGCGCCTGCGGAGCCGCTTCGGAGGCGGGGCCCAGCGTCACGTCCAGGTCGACCCCGAAGCCGCGGAACGAGCCGCGCGCCCCCTGCGGGTACGGGCCCCGCGCGGAGGGTTCCGCAGGCCCGACGACGACCAGCCGGTCGGGTCGGGCGGCGGCCAGCACCGCGAGCGCGTCGAAACAGGCGGCGCGCGCGTCGTCCATCTCGGGGGCGGCGCCCCCCGCGACCTCGGGCACCAGCAGCGGCGGACACGGGCACACGGCGGCGGCGACAAGCATGACGGCAGCTTACGGCCCGCGCGCCGTGCGGCTCGTGGGATGCACGGCGCGGCGGTCGCTGCCACCGGCACGGCCCGGCGCCCCGTACGAGGCAGGGGACGCGCGGACCGCCCGGCAGCAGGGGGGCGCGGCGCGAAGCTCAGCAGACGCTGCAGCCGCCGCCCGCGGACGCCGGCTGCGGCGCGGGGGCGCCGACGGTGGGCAGGCCGAGCATGACGCCGCCGCCCGCGGAAGCCGGCTCGGCGTTGCGCCGCTCCCAGGCGTCGCCCGCGCGGGTGCGGCGCACGGCCCGCGCCGGGCCCTCGGCGAGCAGGTGGTGCGGGGCGGCGTAGGTGACCTCGGTCTCGACCACGTCGCCGGGGCGTACCGGCTCCTCGGGGCGGGCGAAGTGCACCAGCCGGTTGTCCCGGGCACGGCCGGACAGCCGCCGGGTGGCGTCGTCCTTCCGGCCCTCCCCCTCGGCGACCATGACCTCCAGGGTGCGCCCGACCTGCTTCTTGTTCTCCGCCCAGGAGATCTCCTCCTGGAGCGCGACCAGCCGCTCGTAGCGCCGCTGGACGACGGCCTTGGGGATCTGGTCGTCCATCTCGGCGGCCGGCGTGCCGGGGCGCTTGCTGTACTGGAAGGTGAACGCCTGCGCGAAGCGGGACTCGCGCACGACGTGCAGCGTCTCCTCGAAGTCCTCCTCGGTCTCACCGGGGAAGCCCACGATGATGTCGGTGGAGATCGCCGCCTCCGGGATCGACGCGCGGACCTTCTCGATGATGCCGAGGAAGCGGTCCTGCCGGTAGCTGCGGCGCATGGCCTTCAGCACCCGGGACGAGCCGGACTGCAGCGGCATGTGCAGCTGGGGCATCACGTTCGGCGTCTCGGCCATCGCCGCGATCACGTCGTCGGTGAAGTCGCGCGGGTGCGGGGAGGTGAAGCGGACGCGCTCCAGCCCGTCGATCCGTCCGCAGGCGCGCAGCAGCTTGCCGAACGCCTCGCGGTCACCGATGTCGCTGCCGTAGGCGTTGACGTTCTGGCCGAGCAGGGTGATCTCGCTGACGCCCTCGGCCACCAGCGCCTCCACCTCGGCCAGGATGTCGCCGGGCCGACGGTCCTTCTCCTTGCCGCGCAGCTGCGGCACGATGCAGAAGGTGCAGGTGTTGTTGCAGCCGACGGAGACCGAGACCCAGGCGGCGTACGGGCTCTCGCGACGGGTCGGCAACGTGGAGGGGAACGCCTCCAGCGACTCGGCGATCTCGACCTGCGCCTCCTGCTCGACGCGGGCGCGCTCCAGCAGCACCGGCAGCTTGCCGACGTTGTGCGTGCCGAAGACCACGTCCACCCACGGGGCGCGCCGGACGATGGTGTCCCGGTCCTTCTGCGCCAGGCAGCCGCCGACGGCGATCTGCATCCCGGGGCGGGCGGCCTTCCTGGGCGCCAGCTGCCCGAGGTTGCCGTACAACCGGTTGTCGGCGTTCTCGCGCACCGCACAGGTGTTGAACACCACGACGTCGGCGCCGTCGGCGTCCTCGGGGGCACGCTGATAACCGGCGTCTTCCAGCAGGCCCGCCATCCGCTCGCTGTCGTGAACGTTCATCTGGCAGCCGAACGTCCGCAGCTCATAAGTCTTCGCACTCATCTCAGTCGACCAGGGTACGCCGTCCGCTGTGACGCACCTCCTCCCGTCCCGCACTCCCCCGCGGCGGCCCACCGATGGCAGGATGCGGCGGTCATGACCGCATCCCGCTTCCTCGCCCCCCGCCCCGGCGTCCCGGGAGGCCGCGCGCTCGGCGGCGCCGCCCTCCTCGTGGTGCTCGGGCTGCTCGCGTGGTGGCTGGTGCCCGCGGGCCCCGCCCAGCCGCGCGGCACGCTCACGTTCGCCACCGGCGTGCCCACCGGGGTGTACCAGCAATACGGCTCGCTGCTGAAGCAGCGCCTGGCGCGGGACGTGCCCGGACTGAGCATGGAGCTGGTGCCGAGCCAGGGGTCGGTGCAGAACATCGACATGCTGGTCTCCGGGGAGGCCGACTTCACCATCGCCCAGTCCGACGCCGTGGCCGCCCATCTGAAGCAGGGCGGCGAGGGCGGGGACGGGCTGCGGGCGGTCGCGCGGCTCTACGACGACTACATGCAGCTCGTGGTCCCGGCCGAGTCGCCGGTCCGGGAGGCACGCGATCTGCGGGGACTGCGGGTCGGGATGGGCGAGGAGCGTTCCGGGGTCAGCCTGGTCGCCGGGCGGCTCCTGGAGGCGGCCGGCCTGGACCGGGAGCAGGACATCGACGCGGTCCCGGCGGGCATCGACGTCATGCCCGGCATGCTGGAGAGCGGGAAGCTGGACGCGTTCTTCTGGTCCGGCGGTCTGCCCACGGGCGCCATCGAGGACCTCGCCGTCATGGACCACATCCGCCTGGTGCCGCTCGGCGCGCTCATGCCGCGCCTGCACCGGATGGAGCCCGAGACCCGGCACTACCGGGCGGCGGTGATGCCGGGCGACGCCTATCCGAGCGTGCAGCAGGGCGAGCCGGTGGACACCATCGCGGTGAGCAACCTGCTGGTCACCACCGCGGATGCGGACCCGGCGGTGACCGAGGCCCTGACCCGTTCGCTGATCCGCAGCCGGGACACCATCGGGCAGCGGGTGCACGCGGCCCAGAAGGTCGACCTGCGGACCGCGATCTACACCGACCCGCTCCGCCTGCACACCGGGGCACAGCGCTACTACCGGGCCGTCAAACCGTGACAGCGGCGCCGCGGGACGCGCACGGGGGTTCCGGCACCGGGCGGTGACGGGTACGGATGGCGTGGGGCCGCCCGCCGAACGACCCCGCTGGGGGGCCGGTGCTCGCCGGCCCGCGCGTCCGTCCCGCCCGAGCGAAGGAGCCGCCGACATGCACGACGAACGCAGCACCGTCGAAGCCCGCCTGCGTCGCGTACTGGACGAACGGCTCAGGCCCGCCGTGCACGGCTCGCCGGTGCCGCTGACGGTGGAGCGCTGGGAGGCGCCGGGTGAACCGGTGCCGGTGTCCGAGGGGCTGGCGGCGACGTACGGGCCGGCGGCCGTGGGTGAGAAATGGGGGCCGGCCTGGGGCACCACCTGGTTCCGGCTGACCGGGCGGGTGCCCGCGGAGTGGTCCGGACAGCGGGTCGAGGCGCTGCTCGACCTCGGTTTCGACCGGGACATGCCGGGCTTCCAGTGCGAGGGCCTGGTGCACCGCGCGGACGGCGAGGTGGTGAAGGGCCTCAGTCCGCGGAACGCCTGGGCGCCCGTCGCCGCGCCGGCCGCGGGTGGCGAGGAGGTCGAGCTGTACGTCGAGGCGGCGTCCAACCCGGTCCTCAACACGCCGCAGACGCCGACGTACCAGGGCGACCGGCTCACCGCGGGCAGCGGCCCGCTGTACCGGCTCGGGCGGATGGACCTCGCGGTGTTCCGCCCCGAGGTGTGGGAGTTGGTCCACGACCTGGAGGTGGCGGATGCGCTGATGCGTGAACTGCCGCTGGAGGACGCCCGGCGCTGGGAGCTGCTGCGGGCCCTCGGCGAGGCGCTGGACGCCGTGGACCTCGCGGACGTCTCCGGCACCGCCGCACGGGGCCGGGAACGGCTCGCCGACGTGCTGGCGACACCGGCCCGGCCGTCCGCGCACCGGATCAGCGCGGTGGGGCACGCGCACATCGACTCGGCCTGGCTGTGGCCGCTGCGGGAGACCGTGCGGAAGGTCGCGCGCACTGCGTCCAACACGGTGGCGCTGATGGAGGATCATCCCGAGTACGTCTTCGCGATGTCGCAGGCCCAGCAGTACGCCTGGCTCAAGGAGCACCGGCCCGAGGTGTACGCCCGGGTGCGGAAGAAGGTGGCGGACGGGCAGTTCGTGCCGGTCGGCGGGATGTGGGTGGAGTCGGACACCAACATGGTCGGCGGCGAGGCCATGGCGCGCCAGTTCCTCTACGGGAAGCGGTTCTTCCTCGAGGAGTTCGGGGTGGAGACGAAGGAGGTGTGGCTGCCGGACTCCTTCGGCTACACGGCGGCGATGCCGCAGATCGTGCACCTGGCCGGCTGCCGCTGGTTCCTGACCCAGAAGATCTCCTGGAGCCGCACGAACCCCTTCCCGCACCACACCTTCTGGTGGGAGGGCATCGACGGCACCCGGGTGTTCACCCACTTCCCTCCGGTCGACACCTACAACTCCGACCTGAGCGGCCGGGAGATGGCGCACGCGGCCCGCAACTACCGCGACAAGGGCGGCGGCACGCGTTCGCTCGCCCCTTTCGGCTGGGGCGACGGCGGGGGAGGCGCGACCCGCGAGATGCTGGCCCGCGCGGCCCGGCTGGCGGACCTGGAGGGCTCGCCACGGGTGACCGTCGAGCGGCCGTCGGCGTTCTTCGAAAAGGCCCACAAGGAGTACCCGGACGCCCCGGTGTGGGCGGGCGAGCTGTATCTGGAGCTGCACCGCGGCACGTACACCTCGCAGGCGAAGACCAAGCAGGGCAACCGGCACAGCGAGTCGCTGCTGCGCGAGGCCGAGCTGTGGTCGGCCACCGCGACGCTGCGCGTCCCCGGCTTCGGCTACCCGTACGACGAACTGGAGCGGATCTGGAAGACGGTGCTGCTGCACCAGTTCCACGACATCCTGCCCGGTTCGTCCATCGCCTGGGTGCACCGGGAGGCACGGGAGACCTACGCGCGCGTCAGGGCCGAACTGGAGGCGCTGATCGACACCGCGCAGCGGGCCCTGGCCGGGGAGGGCACCGAGGACGTCGTCTTCAACGGCGCCCCGCACGCCCGCAACGGCGTCCCGGGCGGCGGGGCGGCCCTGCCGGTCCGCGCCGGCGAACCGGTGACCGTCCAGGAGCGGGACGGCGGCGGCTGGGTGCTGGACAACGGGCTGCTGCGTGTCGAGATCGACGACCGGGGCCTGGTCGTCTCCGCCGCCGACTACCTGGCCGCGCTGCGCGACGCCGTCCCGCCGGGCGGGGCGGCGAACCTGCTCCAGCTCCACCCGGATTTCCCCACCGCTTGGGACGCCTGGGACGTCGACTCCTACTACCGCAACAACGTCACCGACCTCACCGAGGCCGACGAGGTGTCGCTGTCCGCGAACGACCCGGGCGAGGCGACGGTGCGGGTGGCGCGCAGCTTCGGCAACGGCTCGTCGGTGGTGCAGCTGCTCACCCTGCGGTCCGGCGAACGGCGGCTGGACATCGACACGGAGGTGGACTGGCACGAGTCGGAGACCTTCCTCAAGGCCGCGTTCCCACTGGACCTCAAGGCCGAGCGGTCCGCCGCGGAGACCCAGTTCGGGCACGTCTACCGGCCGACCCACACCAACACCTCGTGGGAGGCGGCCAAGTTCGAGATCTGCGCGCACCGCTGGATCCACGTCGCCGAACCCGTGTGGGGCGTGGCGCTGGTGAACGACTCGACCTACGGACACGACGTCACCCGGGACATCCGTGCGGACGGCGGCCAGACCACGACCGTACGGCTGTCGCTGCTGCGCGCGCCCCGCTACCCGGACCCGGAGACCGACCAGGGCGGCCACCGTCTGCGGTATGCCCTCGCGGTCGGCGCGGACGAGCCCGCCGCGGTGCGCGAGGGCCACTGGATCAACCTGCCGGAGCGTGTGGTGCGCGGCTCCGGCGCTTCCGTGCGGCCCCTGGTCGCCGTAGACGGGGAGCAGGTCGTGGTGGAGGCGGTGAAGCTGGCGGAGGACCGCAGCGGCGACGTGATCGTACGACTGTACGAGGCGCACGGCGGGCGGGCGCGGACGGCGCTGACGGCGGGCTTCCCGGTACGGTCGGTGGCCGAGACCGACCTGCTGGAGCGGCCTCTGGACCCGCCGCTCGCGGACGTGGGTCCTCTCGTCGGCGACGGCACGGTGGAGCTGACGCTGCGGCCGTTCCAGATCGTCACGCTACGGCTGACGGCAGCGGGTTGACGGCTGTGTGGACAGCTGCGGGTCGACGGCGCGTCGGCGGCCGCCGAGCCTGACCCCACTCGGCCGCCGGGCGGGCTTCTTTGAGAGTCCGCCCGGCGGCAGGCGGTCAGGCACCCGCCCCGGTGAGGGCGCGCGCGCAAGCGCGCAGCGCCTCCGGCCGCGCCCCGTGAAACGCACCGGCCAGGTGGCCGTCCGGACGGACCGCGAGCACGGTGTGCGCCGTCGCCCCCGGGTACTCCTCCGTGACCACCAGCTCTGCCGCCAGCGGCAACGCCTCCACCGCCGCCGCCAGTTCGGGCATCAGCCCGGCCCGCAGCCAGTGCCGGCTGGCCCACACCCCCGTCCCCGGCGCGACGAGCGCCACCACCAGGTCGCCGCCGCGGCCGCCCAGCCTCTCCCGCAGCCGGGCGCGGGTGCCGTCCAGCAGGACCACCGGCACGTCCCGGACCGGTTCACCGGGCGCGGTGTCCGTACGCACGGCGTGCTTGCCGTCCACGGCGAGCGGCGAACGGTCGTACACGGGGGCGCAGCCGAGCGGTCCGCGGCCGAGATGACCGTCCGTCAGCAGCCCCAGCGGGCCGCCCGCGCCGCCCCCGGGCAGCAGCGTGCGCAGCCCGCCCCCGCCACGCCGAACGAACGGCAGCGCCTGGTCGACCGCGCGCAGCCGGGCGCCCACGGCGGCGCGGCGTTCGGCGGAGTAGCTGTCGAGGAGTGCCTCGTCGGCGTCGGTGCCGCGCGCGCCGTGGTGCCAGGCGAGCGCCAGCTTCCACGCCAGGTTGGCCGCGTCCCGCAGCCCCTCGTCGACGTTCTGCACGCCCAGCGCACCGGCCAGGTGGGCGGCGTCCCCGGCGAGGAAGGCCCGTTGTACCCGCCACCTGCGCGCGAGGCGCTGGTGGGTCGCGTACACCCCGGTGTCGAGGAGTTCGTACGCCGGGGGCGCGTCGTCGGCCGACCCCTGATGCAGCAGCGCCAGCGTGGCGTGCACCCGGTCGAGCATCTCCTCCGGTGTGACCAGCTCGCCCCGGGGCGGCAGCAGCCAGTCCAGGCGCCAGGCGGCGTGCGGCAGCGGCCGGGCGGTCAGCTCCCCGCCTCGGCCGCCGGGGTCCCGATGCAGCAGCGCCTCGTCCGGTCGGGGCAGCCGGGTGCGGACGGCGGCGACGGCGTACCGCTCGACGGACGTCCGGCCGGCGAACCCGACGCCGAGCAGCTTGCGTACCGTGGAGCGGGCGCCGTCACAGCCGACCAGATAGCTGCCCCGCCACCACGTGCCGCCGGGGCCGCGGGTGTGGGCGGTGACGCCCTCGGCGTCCTGTTCGAGGGTGTCGAGCCGGCTTCCGGTGGCGATCCGCACCAGCTTCTCGTCCGCGAGGGCCTCACGGAGGGCGTGCTCCAGCCGGTACTGCTCGACGTGCAGCGGGGACGTCTCGTCGTCCAGTTCCACCCGTGCGACGCACTGGCGGCGTCGTTCGGTCCGCCAGACGCGCCAGCGCGCGGTCTCCACGCCCGGCAGAAGCGCCGCCGTCTGCGGGCGCAGCACACAGGTGCGAGCGGCCCGCCGCACGACCTCGCCGTCCCCGGAGTCGAGCACGACGGACGGAACGGAACGGCGCGCGAGCGCCAGGGCCAGCGCCAGCCCGACCGGGCCCGCGCCGGCGACGATCACCGGTTCCACAGCGTGCGGCCCTCACGGTCCACGAAGACGAGCGGAGTTGACGCTGACGGAGCCCGGTGCACGATCACCTCAGGTATGCAACCCACTGCCCGTCCCCCCGTCAAGCGGGGGAACGGGCAGCGGTGTTGCCGTCGGCCGGGTAGCCGGGGAGTCAGGCCTTCGTGCCGGGCTCCTCGTATTCCATGTCCTCCGTGGCCCCGCCGTGCACGACAGCACCGGTGGTGCGCTTGCCGCGGCGGATACGGGCCTCAAGCCAGCCGGCGAACTGGGTGAGTATCAGGTTGAGGACGACGTAGATGATCCCGACCACTGTGAACGTCGCGATCGTGTTGGCTCCGTAGTTGGCGGAGATCGTGCTCGCCTGGTTCATCAGGTCGGCGAACCCGAGGATCGCACCACCGAGAGCGGTGTCCTTCACGATCACGACGAGCTGGCTGACCAGGGCGGGCAGCATCGCGGTAACGGCCTGTGGCAGCAGCACGAAGACCATCAGCTGCCACTTGCGCATGCCGATCGCCTTGGCGGCGTCCGTCTGACCGTTGGGCAGCGACAGGATGCCGGCACGGACGATCTCGGCGATCACGGACGCGTTGTACAGCACCAGGCCGGTGACGACCGCGTACAGCGGCCGCACTTCGGAGTCGATGTCCGTGTACAGGGCGTACGCCTGGTTGGCGAACACCATCATCAGCAGCACCGGGATGGCACGGAACAGTTCCACCAGGAAGCCTGCGGGCGTGCGGATCCACCGATGGTCGGACAGCCGGGCGATGCCGAGAAGGGCACCGATCGGGAGGGCCAGCACGATGGAGAGGGCCGCCGCTTTCAACGTGTTGCCAAGCCCGGGAAGGACGTAGGTGGTCCACACCCGGGAGTCGGTGGCGAACGGCCCCCACTTCTCCTCGGTGAGCTGGTCCTTGGAGGCGAGGGTGTCCAGCACCCACCAGGCGACGAGCGCGAAGACCGCCAGGAAGAGGACGGTGTAGAGAATGTTCCGCGCCTTCGCCCTGGGGCCCGGGGCGTCGTACAGAACGGACAGGTTGCTCATCGCTTCACCGCCACACGCTTGCCGACCCAGCCGAGGAACAGACCCGTCGGGAGAGTGAGAACCACGAACCCGAAGGCGAAGACGGCGAAGACCAGGAAGATCACGTCGCTCTCGAACTCGATCATTTCCTTCATCAGAAGCGCCGCCTCGGCCACCCCGATCGCGGCCGCCACCGTCGTGTTCTTCGTCAGTGCGATCAGCACGTTCGCCAGGGGAGCCACCACCGAACGGAACGCTTGAGGCAGCACGATGAGGTTCAGGACCTGGGTGAACTTCAGGCCCAGCGCGCGCGCGGCCTCGGCCTGTCCGACCGGCACGGTGTTGATGCCCGAGCGCAACGACTCACAGACGAAGCACGCGTGGTAGGCGACCAGACCGAGAATCGCCAACTTGAAGCTGATCTCCTTCGAGGTGCCGCCGCCCAGCTCGATACCCAGTGTCTGGTACAGCGCCAGCGAGGTCGCCACGATGATCAGGGTGAGGGGAGTGTTCCGCACGGTGTTGATGTACACCGTGCCGAAACCGCGCATCACCGGCACCGGGCTCACTCGCATCGCGGCCAGCATGGTCCCCCAGACGAGGGAACCTATCGCCGACCAGAGGGTCAGCTGGACCGTGACCCAGAACGCCCCCAACACGTCGTAATCATTGAGAAAGTCGAACACGTTCTCCCGCGCTCTCGCCGTTGCGGACGTGGCGCGCCGCCCCTGTCAGGGCGGCGCGCCACCTTGCCGCGTGCTTACGTCAGCTGCCTTCGGTGATCTGGGGCGCGGAGCCGTACTCGTAGTCGGCAGGGCCGAAGTGCTTCTCGGCGAACTTCTTCCAGGAGCCGTCGTCGAACATCTTCTGGATCGCGTCGTTCACCTTCTTCTGCATCTCGGTGTCGCCCTTCTTGACGCCGATGCCGTAGGGCTCGTCGCTCAGGTTGAGGCCCAGGAGCTTGAACTTGCCCTGATGCGACTCCTGGGCGGCGAAACCAGCGAGGATGCTGTCGTCGGTGGTCAGCGCATCGACCTTCTTGTTGAGCAGACCCGTCAGGCACTCGGAGTAGGTCCCGTACTCCTGAAGGTCGGCCTTGGGCGCGAAGTCCTTCTTCACATTCGACGCGGAGGTGGAGCCGGTGACGGAGCAGAGGTTGAGCTCCGCGTCGTTCAGGTCACTCTTGGACTTGATGTCGTTGTAGTCCTTGCGCACCAGCAGGTCCTGGTGAGCGACCATGTACGGGCCGGCGAAGGAGACGCGCTCCTTGCGCTCCGGGGTGATGGAGTACGTGGCGGCGATCATGTCGACGTCACCGTTCACGATGAGGTTCTCCCGGTCGGCGCTTGGAGCCTCCTTCCAGGTGATGTCGCTCTCCTTGTAGCCGAGCTCCTTGGCCACGTAGGTCGCGACGTCAACGTCGAAGCCGGCGTAGTCACCGTCCGGGGTCTTCAGACCGAGGCCCGGCTGGTCGAACTTGATACCGATGGTGACGCCGTCCTCGGAATCACCGCTACCGCCGCCGCAGGCGGTCGCAGTGAGGGCGAGGACGACTGCGGCGGCAGCCGCGATGCTGGTCTTGCGGAGGGTCATGGTGAACATCCTTGGGGTTGCGTCGTTGCAGGTGATCGTGCGGTGAGCGCCGCCGCTCAGTGGTGCAGGATCTTCGACAGGAAGTCCTTGGCGCGTTCGCTGCGCGGATTGCTGAAGAACTGGTCGGGAGTAGCCTCCTCGACGATCTTGCCGTCGGCCATGAAGACCACGCGGTTCGCCGCGGAGCGCGCGAAGCCCATCTCGTGGGTGACGACGACCATGGTCATCCCTTCACGGGCGAGCTGCTGCATGACCTCGAGGACCTCGTTGATCATCTCGGGGTCGAGTGCGGAGGTGGGCTCGTCGAAGAGCATCACCTTGGGGTCCATGGCCAGGGCGCGGGCGATGGCCACGCGCTGCTGCTGACCGCCGGACAGCTGCGCCGGGTACTTGTCGGCCTGGTTGGCGACGCCCACACGGTCCAGCAGGCGGCGCGCCTGCTCGTCGGCGGCCTTCTTGTCCGTCTTGCGGACCTTCAGCTGGCCCAGCGTCACGTTCTCCAGCACCGTCTTGTGCGCGAAGAGGTTGAAGGACTGGAACACCATGCCCACGTCCGCGCGCAGCTTGGCCAGCTCCTTGCCCTCCTGCGGCAGCGGCTTGCCGTCGATGGCGATGTAGCCCGAGTCGATGGTCTCCAGGCGGTTGATCGTGCGGCACAGCGTGGACTTGCCGGATCCCGAGGGGCCGATGACGACGACGACCTCGCCGCGTTCGATGGTCAGGTCGATGTCCTGGAGCACGTGCAGCGCACCGAAGTGCTTGTTGACGTTGTCCATGACGACCAGGCCGCTCGGCGCCGACTCCGGGCGTCCGGCGTCTCCGTCCTTGGTCACCGATAGTTTGCTCATCGGCGTGTAGCTCCGTCCTCGTCGGTTGCGAGGACCTTAGTGACCCGCCACCACCAGCGTCATTACATCTGAGGGGAAATTGAGCATAACGATAAGGCCACTTCCCAGCACTCTACGTGTAACAGGTGACAGAGGACATTCCGGTGGCGTACCGACTGGATAACGGACATCGACGGCAACGCGAACGCCCCTTGACTCACCTGCACGAATCCGAATGGATGCAGTGCCGGACCGGAAACGCCGCACCCGCCGCGACCACCACGGAGGACGTCGATGAGGCTGCTGCTCGTCGAGGACGACGACCATGTCGCCGCGGCGCTCTCCGCCGTGCTGCGACGCCACGGTTTCAGCGTGGTGCACGCCCGTGACGGAGAGGATGCGCTGCGCGAGCTGGTGCCGGACCCGGACGAGGCGCCGTTCTCGGTTGTCCTGCTGGACCTGGGCCTGCCCGGGCTGGACGGCTTCGAGGTGTGCGGCCGCATCCGCGCGCTCACCTCCACGCCGGTGATCATGGTGACCGCGCGGTCCGACGTGCGGTCCCGGATCCACGGGCTGAACCTGGGCGCGGACGACTACGTGGTGAAGCCGTACGACACCGGGGAGCTGCTGGCCCGCATACACGCGGTCGCCCGGCGCAGCACCGCGGAGGAGCCCGCCGCCGAGCCGGCCCCGGCGGACGACGTGCTGCGGCTGGGGGACGTTGCGGTGGAGCTGCCCACCCGGCAGGTGTCGGTGGACGGCGAACCGGTCCCGCTGACCCGCAAGGAGTTCGACCTGCTGGCACTGCTGGCGCAGCGGCCGGGGGTCGTCTTCCGGCGCGAACAGATCATCAGCGAGGTGTGGCGGACCAACTGGGAGGGCACGGGCCGGACGCTGGAGGTCCACGTGGCGTCGCTCCGCTCCAAGCTCAAGCAGCCCAGCCTGATCGAGACGGTGCGCGGGGTCGGCTACCGGCTCGCCATGCCCGGCGACTGGACCGCCTGAAAGCCACCCGACCAAGGACCTCAACGGACCCACCTGATGCGCACCCGTCTGCTCCCCCTCCTCATCCTGCTCTTCGCCGGCGTGCTGCTCGCGCTCGGTTTTCCGCTGGCCGCGAGCATGGCGGCAGCGGAGCAGCAGCGGCTGGTGGTCGACCGGATCGACGACACGGCGAGGTTCGCGTCGCTGGCGCAGTTCGTCACCGCGCAGAGCGAACCCGGCGAGCGGCTGGACACGCTGCGCAGCGAACTGGACCGGTATCACGAGCTGTACGGCATCAGGGCGGGCGTCTTCTACCGGGACGGCGAGGCGATGGCCACCGCCCCCGAGGCGTCGCGGGTTCCGGTCTCGGGGCCGGGGCGGCAGGCGTTCCAGGAGGCCCTCGCGGGACGCCGCAGTCATGACCCGGCACAGGTGTGGCCGTGGCAGGACGGCCGTGTCGCGGTGGCCTCCCCGGTGATCCGCGACGGTGATGTGGCCGCGGTCGTCTACATCGACTCCCCCACCGGTCCGCTGCGGTCCCGCATCGTGGAGAGCTGGATGCCGATCGTGATCGGCGAGGCCGCGGCGATGCTACTGGCGGTGGCGGCCGCACTGGTGCTGACCCGCTGGGTGCTGCGGCCGGTGGGCATCCTGGACCGGGCGACGCACGAGATCGCCACCGGCCGGTTCAAGTCCAGGGTGGCGGCCTCCTGGGGGCCGCCGGAGCTGCAACGGCTGACGCGGTCGTTCAACGAGATGGCCGACCACGTGGAGGACGTGCTGGAGCAGCAGCGCGCCTTCGTGGCGGACGCCTCCCACCAGCTGCGCAATCCGCTGGCCGCGCTGCTGCTCCGCATCGAACTCCTCGGGCTGGAACTCCCGGAGGGCAACGAGGAGTTCGCGTCGGTACGCGCGGAGGGGAAGCGGTTGGCGGAGGTGCTGGACGGGCTGCTGGACCTGGCGTCGGCCGAGCACTCGCCCGCCGACCTGCGGCTGACGGACGTGGCGGAACTGGCGGCGGAGCGAGTAGCGGCGTGGGAACCGGCGGCGGCGCGGCGCGGGGTGACGCTCCGGGTCACCGGTGCTGCCGCGCTGACGGGGTGGGCCGACCCGGTGACCCTGTCGAGCGCGCTGGACGCGGTGGTGGACAACGCGGTCAAGTTCTCGCCGGACGGCGGCGCGGTGACGGTACGCGCCTCGTCGGCGGGCCCGGACGTGCGGCTGGAGGTGGCGGACGAAGGGCCGGGGTTGTCGGAGGAGGAGTTCGAGCGGATCGGCGACCGCTTCTGGCGCAGCAACCGGCACCAGAACGTCGCGGGTTCCGGTCTCGGACTGTCCATCACGCGCGCCCTGCTGGCGGCGGGCGGGGCGGAGATCACGTACACGCCGAACCGGCCGCGCGGACTCCGGGTGATCGTCACCGTGCCCCGCAACCGGCCCGGAGGCTGAAGGGCCCGGACGCCCGGCCGCGCACGAACGGAGAGCAGGGGCACCACCGCCAGTCCGCGGGGGCCGCAGCGCCGACGCTCCCGCGGTTCAGGCTTCGGGGAGGTGCTCCTCCAGCAGCTCCGGGGCCTCGCCCTCCTCTTCCAGTGCCTGCCGCACCACGCGGAGGGCGAGACCTTCCGCGTACCCCCTGCGGGCGAGCATCCCGGCCAGGCGGCGGATGCGCTTCTCCCGGGGCAGGCCGCGGGTGGTACGCAGTTTCCGGTCGACCAGGGCGCGGGCCGTCTCCGCCTCCTGATCGGAATCGAGGCGGCCGACGGCCTCGTCGACGGTGGCCGCGTCCACGCCCTTGGTGCGCAGCTCGCGGGCGAGGGCGCGGCGGGCGAGGCCGCGGCTGTGGTGGCGGGAGTCCACCCAGGCGTCGGCGAACGCCGCGTCGTCGATCAGCCCGACCTCTTCGAAGCGGTCCAGCACCTGCTGCGCCGCCTCGTCCGGAATCTCCCGCCGGCGGAGGGCGTCGGCGAGCTGCTGACGGGTCCGGGGGGTGCCGGTGAGCAGGCGCAGGCAGATCGCCCGTGCCCGTTCCACCGGGTCCTTCGGTTCCCCAGCACGGCGCGACGGCTCCGCCCCGGCCCTCGACGGGGCGGAGCCGTCGCTGTCTTCGGACACCGGCCAGTGGCTGCGCCGTGTCACGGACTAGCTCTTGGCCGTCGCGGCCTTGGCCGACTTGGTCTTCGACACCGGAGCCGGAACCGTCTTGCCCTCGGCAGCCGGAGCGGGAGCCGCAGCCGTGACCGCTGCATCGGCGGGCGGCTCGCCTACAGGGTCCTGGGGCTTCACGCCGATACCCAGCTTCTCCTTGATCTTCTTCTCGATCTCGTTGGCGAGGTCGGGGTTGTCACGGAGGAACGTGCGGGCATTCTCCTTGCCCTGACCGAGCTGGTCGCCCTCGTAGGTGTACCAGGCACCGGACTTGCGGATGAAGCCGTGCTCCACGCCCATGTCGATCAGGCCGCCCTCACGGCTGATGCCCACGCCGTAGAGGATGTCGAACTCGGCCTGCTTGAAGGGCGGGGCGACCTTGTTCTTGACGACCTTGACGCGGGTGCGGTTGCCGACCGCGTCCGTGCCGTCCTTGAGGGTCTCGATGCGGCGGATGTCGAGCCGGACCGAGGAGTAGAACTTCAGCGCCCGGCCACCGGTGGTCGTCTCAGGCGATCCGAACATGACGCCGACCTTCTCGCGGAGCTGGTTGATGAAGATCGCCGTGGTCTTCGACTGGTTGAGCGCACCGGTGATCTTCCGCAGCGCCTGGCTCATCAGACGGGCCTGGAGACCGACGTGCGAGTCGCCCATCTCGCCCTCGATCTCGGCGCGGGGCACCAGGGCGGCGACCGAGTCGACCACGATCAGGTCGAGGGCGCCGGAGCGGATGAGCATGTCGGTGATCTCGAGCGCCTGCTCGCCGTTGTCCGGCTGCGAGAGGATGAGGGAGTCGACGTCCACGCCGAGCTTCTTGGCGTACTCCGGATCGAGGGCGTGCTCCGCGTCGACGAACGCGACGGTGCCGCCGGCGCGCTGCGCGTTGGCCACCGCGTGCAGCGTGAGCGTGGTCTTGCCGGAGGACTCCGGACCGTACACCTCGACCACGCGGCCGCGCGGCAGCCCGCCGACACCGAGGGCGACGTCGAGAGCGGTCGACCCGGTGGGGATCACCTCGACGGGCTCGTTCGGCCGCTCGCCGAGGCGCATCACGGCGCCCTTGCCGAATTGCCGTTCAATCTGCGCGAGTGCGGCGTCCAGCGCCTTCTCGCGGTCCGTACCAGCCATGGGTGCCACCCGGTTACTCGCTTGAGTCGATCGCTTCACGTCATCAGACGCTAGCGCCTGCCACTGACAATCCCGTCCCGACCGCGTACCGCAGCGGCCCGACCACTCCATGAGAATGGTTGTTCGATTTTTGTGTCAAGTGCTGCCATCTCCCTGTGGACGACGGAGAATTCGCAGGTCAGAAAGGTCTTTCGGCGGTCGGCGGGAGCGCGGAGCGGGCCGCCCGGGAGAGAAATGACCCCGAACGGGTCACCTCTTCTCCGCCGGTACCTCCATCGTCCGGCAGACCACCCGCCACACGTCCTTGGTGTTCCAGCCCGCCTCGAGCGCCTCGTGGACGGTGCGCCCGCCCAGCTCGGACATCACGTGGTCCCGCGCGAAGGAGTCGGCGTACGCCGCCCCGAAGTGGTCCGCCATCCGCTGCCAGAAGTCCGTCAACCGCATACCGCGAGTATCCCGCACCCCGGCCCGGGCCGGACGCCGTTGTCGTACCCGGGGTGCACGATGGGTGACATGGCTCAGGGAAAGTCGGCGTCCGTCCTCGACGCGTTCTCCCCGGCGACCCGCGCGTGGTTCGCCGGAGCGTTCCGCGCTCCCACCGCCGCGCAGGAGGGCGCGTGGCGGGCGCTGGCCGAGGAGTCCGACGCGCTGGTGGTCGCCCCCACCGGCTCCGGCAAGACGCTCGCCGCGTTCCTGGCCGCCCTCGACCGGCTGGCCTCCGTCCCGCCGCCCGCGGACCGCCTCAAACGCTGCCGCGTGCTGTACGTCTCGCCGCTGAAGGCGCTCGCGGTCGACGTCGAGCGGAACCTGCGCAGCCCGCTCACCGGGATCCGCCACGAGTCGGCCCGGCTGGGCCTGCCGGAGCCCGAGGTGCAGGTCGCCATCCGCTCCGGCGACACCCCGGCCGCGGACCGTCGCGCCCTGGCGCGCCGGCCGCCGGACATCCTCATCACCACGCCCGAGTCGCTGTTCCTCATGCTCACCTCCGCCGCCCGCGAGGCGCTGTCCGGTGTGGAGACGGTGATCGTGGACGAGGTGCACGCGGTGGCCGGCACCAAGCGGGGCGCGCATCTGGCACTGTCCCTGGAGCGCCTCGACGAGCTGCTGGACCGGCCGGCCCGCCGGATCGGGCTCTCCGCCACGGTGCGGCCGGTGGACGAGGTGGCCCGCTTCCTCTCCCCGCGGCGGCGGGCGACGATCGTGCAGCCGCCGTCAGAGAAGCGCTTCGACCTGTCGGTCGTGGTGCCGGTGGAGGACATGGGCGAGCTGGGCGGCTCCCCGGTGCAGGACGGGCCGGCCGGATCGGGCGGGCCGGGCGGCGGGGAGAAGCCGTCGATCTGGCCGTCCGTCGAGGAACGCATCGCCGATCTGGTCCAGGCGCACCGCTCCACCATCGTCTTCGCCAACTCACGCCGCCTCGCCGAACGGCTGTGCAACCGGCTCAACGAGATCGCGTACGAGCGCGCGACAGGTGAACCGCTCCCCGAGGAGCACTCCCCCGCCGAGGTCATGGCGCAGGCCGGAGCGGGCCGCGGCGCGCCACCGCTGCTGGCCCGCGCCCACCACGGCTCGGTGTCCAAGGAGCAGCGCGCCCAGGTCGAGGAGGACCTCAAGGCGGGGCGGCTGCCCGCCGTGGTGGCCACCTCCAGCCTGGAGCTGGGCATCGACATGGGCGCCGTGGACCTGGTGATCCAGGTGGAGTCGCCGCCGTCGGTGGCCTCCGGCCTCCAGCGGGTCGGACGCGCCGGCCACCAGGTGGGAGCCGTCTCCGCCGGGGTGGTCTTCCCCAAGTACCGGGGGGATCTGGTGCAGGCGGCCGTGGTGACCGAGCGGATGCGTGAGGGCGCCATCGAGGCGCTGCGCGTCCCCGCCAACCCCCTCGACGTGCTGGCCCAGCAGGTCGTCGCCATGACGGCCGTCGACTCCTGGGACGTGGACGCCCTGCTCGCCGTGGTCCGCCGTGCCGCGCCGTTCTCCTCACTTCCGGAGTCGGCGTACACCGGGGTGCTCGACATGCTCGCCGGCCGGTACCCCTCCGACGCCTTCGCCGAGCTGCGGCCCCGCCTGGTGTGGGACCGGGTCGCCCGCACGATCACCGGGCGGCCCGGCGCGCAGCGGCTCGCCGTCACCTCCGGAGGCACCATCCCGGACCGCGGCCTGTTCGGCGTATTCCTGGCAGGCGCCGACCCGAAGAAGGGCGGTGGCCGGGTCGGGGAGCTGGACGAGGAGATGGTGTACGAGTCCCGCGTCGGCGACGTGTTCACCCTCGGCACCACGACGTGGCGGATCGAGGACATCACCCGCGACCGGGTGCTGGTCACCCCCGCGCCCGGTCAGGCCGGCCGGCTGCCCTTCTGGAAGGGCGACCAGCTGGGCCGTCCGCTGGAACTCGGCCGCGCTCTGGGCGCGTTCCTCCGCGAGATCGGCGGCCTGTCCGCCGAGGACGCCCGCACCCGGCTCACGAGCGCCGGCCTCGACGCATTCGCCGCCGGGAACGTGCTGGCCTACCTGGACGAGCAGCGCACCGCCTGCGGCCACGTCCCCGACGACCGCACCGTCGTGGTCGAACGGTTCCGCGACGAGCTGGGCGACTGGCGGGTCGTGGTGCACTCCCCCTTCGGGGCGCGGGTGCACGCGCCGTGGGCGCTGGCGCTGGGGGCGCGTCTCACCGAGCGGTACGGCATGGACGCGCAGGTGATGCACGCCGACGACGGCATCGTGCTGCGTCTGCCGGACGCGGGCCTGATGGGCCTGGACATGTTCGGGCCGGGCGCGGACGCCGCGGGCGCGGACGCGGCGGATGCGGGGTTCGGGGACGACCCGGAGAAGCCCCCGCTCGGCGCGCAGGACGTGCTCTTCGACAAGGGCGAGGTGGACCAGCTCGTCACCGACCAGGTCGGCGGGTCGGCGCTGTTCGCGGCGCGGTTCCGCGAGTGCGCCGCCCGCGCGCTGCTGCTCCCCCGCCGGAATCCGGGCAAGCGCACCCCGCTGTGGCAACAGCGCCAGCGCGCCTCGCAACTCCTCCAGGTCGCGAGCGAGTTCGGATCCTTCCCAATCGTGCTGGAGGCCGTCCGCGAATGTCTCCAGGACGTCTTCGACGTGCCCGGTCTCGGCACGCTGATGGGCGACATCGAGGCACGGCGGGTCCGGGTCGTCGAGGTCACCACGCCCGAGCCGTCGCCGTTCGCCCGGTCGCTGCTCTTCGGCTACGTCGCCCAGTTCCTGTACGAGGGGGACTCCCCGCTCGCCGAACGGCGGGCCGCCGCGCTGTCCCTGGACTCCCGCCTGTTGTCCGAGTTGCTGGGCCGGGCCGAGCTGCGCGAGCTGCTCGACCCCGAGGTGCTGGTTGGGCTCGAGGAGGAGCTGCAGTGGCGCACCCCGGAGCGCCGGCTCAAGGACGCCGAGGCCGTCGCAGACGCGCTGCGTGTCCTCGGCCCGCTCACCGACGACGAGCTGACGGAGCGCGGAGCCGACCCCGGCGGGGCCGCGGAGCTCGGACGCGCGCGCCGCGCCATCCGGGTGCGTATGGCGGGCCAGGAGCACTGGGCGGCGGTCGAGGACGCCGGCCGGCTGCGGGACGCACTGGGCGCCGCCCTTCCGGTGGGCGTGCCCGAGGCGTTCACCGAACCGGTGCCCGACCCACTGAGCGACCTGCTGTCCCGGTACGCCCGCACGCACGGCCCGTTCACCTCCACCGAGGCCGCCGCACGCTTCGGCCTCGGCACGGCCGTGGCCGACGGCGCCCTGCACCGGCTCGCCGCCGCCGGGCGGCTGGTGCAGGGCGAGTTCCACCCCTCCGGCATCGGCCAGGAGTGGTGCGATCCGGCCGTGCTGCGACGGCTGCGGCGGCGGTCGCTGGCCGCCCTGCGGGAGGAGCTGGAGCCTGTTCCGCCTCCGGCGCTGGCCGCGTTCCTCCCGCGCTGGCAGCACGTCGGCGGCGGAGACCTGCGCGGGCTCGACGGAGTGGTCCGCGCCGTCGAACAGCTCCAGGGAGCACCGGTCCCGGCCTCCGCGCTGGAGAAGCTGGTACTGCCGAGCCGGGTGCGGGACTACTCCCCGGTCCTCCTGGACCAGCTCACCACGTCCGGGGAGGTGCTGTGGGCGGGTGCGGGCGCGCTGCCCGGCAAGGACGGCTGGGTCTGTCTGCACCTCGCGGACACCGCTCCCCTGCTGCGCCGGCCACCGCTGCCGCTGGAGACCTCACCGGTCCACCAGGCCGTGCTGGACACCTTGGAGGGCGGCTTCGGCCTGTTCTTCCGTCAGATCGCCGACCAGGTACGGGCCGTGCTGCCGGAGTGCGGCGAGACGGAGCTGGTCACCGCCGTCTGGGATCTGTCCTGGTCCGGGTTGCTCACCAACGACACCCTGGCCCCGCTGCGCGCGCACCTCGGCTCCGGCCGTACGGCGGGCGCGACCGCGCACCGCGCCAAGCGGGCGGTTCCGCGCGGACGATACGGCGGTCTGGGCGGCGGCGTGCGGGCCGCCGCACGGGCGGCCGGGACGCCCCGGGGCGGGCCGCCCACCGTGGCCGGGCGCTGGGCGTTGCTCCCGCCCGCGGAGACCGATGCGACACACCGCGCGCACGCCCTGGCGCACACCTTGCTGGACCGCCACGGCGTGGTGACCCGCGGCGCCGTGCAGGCCGAGGGCGTGGAGGGCGGCTTCGCCGCCGCGTACCGGGTACTGTCCGCGTTCGAGGACAACGGCCAGGCGCGCCGCGGCTACGTGGTGGAAGGGCTCGGCGCTGCGCAGTTCGCGGTGGACGGCGCGGTGGACCGGCTGCGTGCCGTCCACCAGGCGCGGGAGCGCGGGGCGGAGCCGCACGGCACGGCGGCGCCCTGGGGCGAGGCGCCCTCGACGCACCGGCGTGGTGACGACGCGCGGGCCGTGGTGCTCGCGGCGGCCGACCCGGCGAACGCGTACGGCGCGGCGCTGCCGTGGCCGGAGCCTCCCGACGGAGCCACCCACAAACCCGGCCGCAAGGCGGGATCGCTGGTGGTCCTCGTCGACGGGGAACTCCAGCTGTACATGGAGCGCGGCGGGCGGACCCTGCTCGCCTGGCCGGCGGGGCCGGACGCACCGCCGGAGGCGGCCGAGCGGCTGCGTACGGCGGCCTCCGCGCTCGGGGACGCGGCGCGACGCGGTGCCGTGGGCACGCTCACCGTCGAACGGGTGAACGGTGGCGCCGCGCTGTCGTCTCCGCTGAGCGGCGTGCTGGAGGACGCGGGCTTCCACGCGACGCCGCGCGGCCTGCGCATCCGCGCCGCGTGACCCGCCCGTCCGGGGCGAACGCTGGGAGCATGGGCGCATGCCCGAGGGAGACACCGTCTGGCGCACGGCGCGGTCGCTGCACACAGCGCTGGCCGGCGCCTTGGTCGTGCGCAGCGACCTGCGGGTGCCACGGCTGGCCACCGTGGACCTCACCGGGCGGCGCATCCTGGGGGTCGTGCCGCGCGGCAAGCACCTCCTGACCAGGCTGGACGGCGGCCTGACCCTGCACTCCCACCTCGGTATGGAGGGTTCCTGGCGTCTCTACCGCTCCGGTGCCCGCTGGACCGGGGGCCCCGGCCACCAAATCCGCGCGGTGCTGGGCACCGAGGGTGTCTCGGCAGTGGGCTACGCCCTTCCCCTGCTCGAACTGCTCCGCACGGCCGACGAGCCGCAGGCGGTCGGCCATCTGGGTCCCGACCTGCTGGGGCCGGACTGGGACCCGGACGAGGCGGCACGCCGCCTGTCGGCCGACCCGGACCGCCCGCTCGGCGAGGCGCTTCTCGACCAGCGCAACCTCGCCGGCATCGGCAACGTGTACCGCTCGGAGCTGTGCTTCCTGGCTCGCACGGCGCCGTGGACGCCGGTTCGCCTCGCCCCGGACCCGCACCGTCTGGTGGAGGTCGCCCGGCGGCTTCTGGACGCCAACAAGGCCCACGGCGCCCGCAGCACCACGGGGAACCGGTCGCGGGGCCGACTGCTCTACGTGTACGGCCGGGCGGGAGAACCGTGCCGCCGCTGCGGCGCCCCCGTGCGGTCGGCGGAGTTCGGCCCGTCCGGCGAGAAGCGCCTCGCCTACTGGTGCCCCCGCTGCCAGCCCGATCCTTCCGCCTGAGCGGAGGGACGGCTCCCGGCCGGCGACGGGCCACGGGCGAACCGCCGCGCCGGGCGACGTTCGGTGACGTGCACCGGCACCACGCTCAAGCCCCAGCCCCCCGCAGCCACGGACGCCTCCAGCGGCCCGCAGTCCTCCGGGCGTACGGCCAGCCGCCACACCGCATACCCCCACACGAGTGCGCCGGTTCCGCAGGCCAGCCACCACAGGCCGCGGAGCAGGTGCGACGCCCGTATGCCCATGCACGTCCGCCTTCCGCACGGCTCACGGCCACCCGGCGATCGTCGGCCGCGTCACCGATGGTCCCCTACGGCCGGCGCCCGCGCGACCACAGCGGCGGCGTTCCCGACCGGGTCCCGGACGCTCCGGCCCGGCGCCCACGGCCCGCCCCGGAAAGCCGTGAGGCGCGCACCGAGCCCGCTGGGGCTAGTGCGCGCCTCACGGCGTACGGTCCCGCACATCCCGGCACCGGGGCCGGTGTGGCGGGCGCCGGCCGGTGTGGTCAGGCGGCGACGACGTCCACGGCCTCCGTGGGCGCCTTGATCGTGACGCGCTCCTCCGGCACACCCGTCACCGAGGTGACGGACGGCATCCGCTCGACCGGGCCCAGCATCGGACGCATCGGCGCCGGTACTGTGTCGCTGGCGGCGGACTCGGCAAGCTCGGCGAGCGCCAGTTCGTCGCTGACCGCGCGCATGACCTCGGACATCCGCAGCTCGAGCGCGTCGCAGATGGACGACAACAGCTCGGAGGACGCTTCCTTCTGGCCTCGCTCCACCTCGGAGAGGTAACCGAGCGACACCCGGGCGGACGACGAGACCTCGCGCAGGGTACGGCCCTGGCGTTGGCGCTGCCGACGCAGCACGTCACCCAACAGGCGACGGAGCAGAATCATCGGTGCTCCTCCCTCTACAACGCGTGCCGTCTTCTGCGTTCCCCATGTCGCGGGCCGTCCGGCTGCCGTCTGCACGGCCGGGCGGCCCACACCCTTCAGCCTCCACCGTACCCCCTCGGCCTGTGGCCGTGCGGGGAGCGATGTCGTGTTCACTCAGGGCTGCAAACATCCCGCAGCTCCCGGATGTTCCGTACCCTGCGGGGCCGTCGGCACGCCGAATCCGGCCAGTGGATATGTGCCGGCCCGCTTTCCCGACGGTCCGGATCCACCGGTCAGGGGCCGCCCGTCTCCTCGAGCAGCAGCTCCAGCGCGGCGAGGACGGCGCCCTCCCGGACGTCCGCCCGGTCCCCGTCGAGCCGGCACTCCCGAGCGCGGACGCGTCCCTCGGCCCCGGGCGGCCCCGGTGCGCAGTGGTGGCCGGGACCGGCCACCGCCACATAGACCAGTCCGACCGGCTTGCCGTCCTGCGGGTCCGGTCCCGCCACACCGGTCGTAGCCACGCCCCAGTCCGCGCACATCACTCGCCGTACGCCCTCCGCCATGCGGCGTGCCACCTCCGCGTCGACCGCTCCCCGCTCGTCGAGCAGGCCGCCGTCCACACCCAGCACGTCGCGCTTGACGTCCGTCGCGTACGCGGTGACCGCGCCGCGGAAGGCACGGGAGGCCCCCGGGACGGCCGTGAGGCGGCCCGCGACCAGGCCGCCGGTCAGGGACTCGGCGACGGCCACGGTCTCACCTTTGCGGACCAGCTCCTCCAGCAGCCGGGCGGCGACCTCGGGCGCGGCCCCGGCCCCCGCCGGTGCGGTCATCGGTTCTGTTCCCGCCCCGTGCCAGGGGGCTCCGCCACCGGTGCGGCGCCGCCGTGGTCGCCCTGTCCCGCCTTCTCCGCCTCGATGCCGGCCCGGCGCAGGACGAGGGCCTGCCGCACGTAGTCGAGACCGGTGCCGACGGTCAGCACCACCGCCAGGCCCATCACCCACCAGCGCAGCGAGGCCAGCGGCCCGGTCAGCTCCAGGACGTACATGCCGACGGCGACGCCCTGGGCGAGCGTCTTCATCTTGCCGCCGCGGCTGGCCGGGATGATCCCGTGCCGGATGACCAAGAAGCGCATCAGGGTGATGCCGAGCTCCCGGGCCAGAATGACCACGGTCACCCACCACGGGAGGTCGCCGAGCGCCGAGAGGCAGATCAGCGCCGCACCCATGATCGCCTTGTCGGCGATCGGGTCGGCGAGCTTGCCGAAGTCGGTGATGAGGTTGTGGCGGCGGGCCAGCTCGCCGTCGAACAGGTCGGTGATCATGGCGACGGTGAAGGCCGCCCAGGCGAACGAGCGCCACGCGGGATCGTGCCCGCCGTCCGCGAGCATCAGCAGCACGAAGGCGGGCACCAGCACCAGACGCAGCATGGTCAGGATGTTGGCGATGTTCCATAGACCGGCCTTGGGCACCGGCGTCGTCGGCCTGGGTTTCGCCACGGGACCACCGCCGGCTGCGGAGGCGGGCACTCCGGTCATCCGGTCGCCTCCTCGCTCTCGCTTGCCAGGGGCTCGGCGACCAGGTCCACTCCCTCGGTCGCCACCACCTTCGCCTCGACCATACGTCCAACGGCCAGGCCGTGGCACGACGCGCCGGTGAGCAGCACCTGCCCGTCGGTCTCGGGGGCCTGGTGGGCGGCGCGACCGACCGGGCCCTCGCCCTCCGGGCCGTCGCCGAGGTCCTCCACCAGCACCCGGACGGTCTCGCCCAGCCGTTCCTCGGCGCGCTGCGCGGTCAGTTCCTCGGCAAGGCGGGAGAGCCGTTCCAGGCGTGCGGCGACCACATCGGGGTCGTGCTTCTCCTCGTATCCGGCGGCTTCGGTGCCGTCCTCGTCGGAGTAACCGAAGACTCCCACGGCGTCGAGCCGGGCGGCGGACAGGAAGCGTTCCAGTTCGTGGACGTCGGCCTCGGTCTCGCCCGGGAAGCCAACGATGAAGTTGGAGCGGGCACCCGCGTTCGGGGCCTTGGCCCGGATGGAATCCAGCAGCGCGAGGAAGGAGTCGGTGTCGCCGAAGCGGCGCATGGCGCGCAGCACGCCGGGGGCGGAGTGCTGGAAGGACAGGTCGAAGTAGGGGGCGACCTTCTCGGTGCCGGTGAGCACGTCGATGAGGTCGGGACGCATCTCGGCGGGCTGGAGGTAGCTCACCCGGACGCGTTCGATCCCGTCGACGGCGGCCAGCTCGGGCAGCAGCGTCTCGAGCAGCCGGATGTCGCCCAGGTCCTTGCCGTAGGAGGTGTTGTTCTCGGAGACGAGCATGACCTCGCGGACGCCCTGCTCCGCGAGCCAGCGGGTCTCGGCGAGCACGTCGGAGGGGCGACGGGAGATGAACGAGCCACGGAAGGAGGGGATGGCGCAGAACGAGCAGCGCCGGTCGCAGCCGGACGCGAGCTTCACCGAGGCCACCGGGCTCTTGCCCAGGCGGCGGCGCAGCGGGGCCCGCGGGCCGGATGCCGGCGCGAGGCCGTCGGGGAGGTCGGAGGGTGCGGCGGCCGCGGCGTCGGCGCCGTCGACCGCCTCGCCGGCGGGCGCGGCCGCGTCGCCGTGCCCGGGCAGCGCGACCCCGGCACCAGCCTGCTGACGTGCGGCGGGGCTGACGGGCAGCAGCTTGCGGCGGTCGCGCGGCACATGGGCGGCGTGGACGCCGCCGGCGAGGATGGTGCGCAGCCGGTCGGAGATGTCGGTGTAGTCGTCGAAGCCGAGGACGCCGTCCGCCTCCGGGAGGGCGTCCGCGAGTTCTCTGCCGTACCGTTCCGCCATGCAGCCGACGGCGACGACCGCCTGCGTACGGCCGTGATCCTTCAGGTCGTTGGCCTCCAGCAGCGCGTCGACGCTGTCCTTCTTGGCGGCCTCGACGAAACCACAGGTGTTGACGACGGCGACATCTGCGTCCTCGGCTTCCTCGACGAGGTCCCAGCCGTCCGCTGCCAGGCGGCCGGCGAGCTCCTCGGAGTCCACCTCGTTACGGGCGCAGCCGAGCGTGACAAGGGCGACGGTACGGCGTTCGGGCATGGCCTCAGCCTACGTCGTCCGGCGCGCGGCTCCGGCCGCGCCCTCGCGGCGGCGCGCACCCGGTCGCCGCCGGGCACGGACCGCCGCGGTGCGTCAGCCCTGCTCGGGGTCGCCGCGGGTGTAGGTGACGCGCTCCACCGTGCCGACCTCGCCGAGCCGGTCGACCTCCTTGCCGTTGACCCACAGCTTGACGGCTCCGGCGTTGCCGAAGACCAGGTCGAGCTGCTCGTCGTCAATGAAGGTCTTGGTGCCGCCCTCGTTGAGGACACCCTCGAAGATCAGCTTGCCGGTGTGGTCGGTGGCGGAGATCCAGCTGTTGCCGTCGTCGGCCTCCATCCGCACCGTCACCTTGTCGGCCGGGACGCCGGCGATGGCGCTCTCGGACGGCTCGGGCTCGGGCTTGGACGGCTTCTTCTGATCGGGCTTGGCGTCGGGCTTGTCGCCGTCGGGCTTCTCGGCCGGTTCCTCCTGGGCGACCTGGCTCCCGTTGCCGCCCTCCTCCCCGGTGAACAGCGTGAAGCCGACGAAGCCGACGACGGCCACGATGGCGGCGACCATGGCCGCGGTCCAGTTGGGACGGCGGGGCTCGGGTCGGATGCGTTCGGCCTCGAACAGCGTCGCGGCAGGAGTGGGTTCGGGACGCCCGCCGTGCTCGGCGTCGTACTGTGCGACCAGGGCGTCCGCGTCCAGCCCGACGGCACGGGCGAGCGTGCGGACGTGGCCACGGGCGTAGACGTCACCGCCGCAGCGGGAGAAGTCGTCATCCTCGATCGCGTGGACGATGGGCACCCGCACGCGGGTCGACGTACTGACCTCTTCCACGGTCAGCCGGGCGTCGATACGGGCCTTCTGGAGGGCTCGACCGACCGAGGGCCGGTCCTCTTCGGGGGCTTCGGGAGCGTTGCCGATGGACACGGGGGAGCCTTTCGAGCGTGTAGCCACCTGCTGGAGGTTCAGTCTAGGGGTGCTGCATTCGGGTCGGGCAAGCGGGCGGGCGGACGGTGTCCGCCATCAGGATTGGCATACCACCTGATGGTGGAACATGCAGCCGTCCCTCTTTCCGCTTTGACGTATCAACGCGGGAAACGGTTGCCCGAATCACCCTTACGAGTCAGTCTCCCCGCGGATGAGGGCCAGCACTCCGTCCAGTTCATCCGGTTTTACCAGAACATCCCGAGCTTTGGACCCCTCACTGGGCCCCACCACGCCACGTGACTCCATCAGATCCATCAGCCGGCCCGCTTTGGCGAAGCCGACGCGCAGCTTCCGCTGGAGCATCGACGTCGACCCGAACTGGGTCGAGACGACCAGCTCCGCCGCCTGGCAGAGCAGATCCATGTCGTCGCCGATCTCCTCATCGATCTCCTTCTTCTTCGACTGCCCGACAAGCACGTCGTCGCGGAAGACCGGGGTCATCTGCGCCTTGCAGTGGTCGACCAGGCCGCTGACCTCGTCCTCGGTGACGAAGGCGCCCTGCATACGCGTCGGCTTGCTCGCCCCCATCGGCAGGAACAGCCCGTCGCCCTTGCCGATCAGCTTCTCCGCACCCGCCTGGTCCAGGATGACCCGACTGTCGGCCAGCGAGGAGGTGGAGAAGGCGAGCCGCGAGGGCACGTTCGCCTTGATGAGCCCGGTGACCACATCGACCGACGGCCGCTGGGTGGCCAGTACCAGGTGGATGCCGGCCGCACGCGCCAGCTGGGTGATCCGCACGATCGCGTCCTCCACGTCGCGCGGCGCCACCATCATCAGGTCGGCAAGCTCGTCCACGATGACCATCAGGTAGGGGTACGGCGCCAGCTCCCGTTCGCTGCCCTCCGGCGTCCGGGCCTTCCCGCTGCGCACGGCCGCGTTGAAGTCGTCGATGTGGCGGTAGCCGAAGGCGGCGAGGTCGTCGTAGCGCAGGTCCATCTCCCGCACGACCCACTGCAGCGCCTCGGCGGCCTTCTTGGGGTTCGTGATGATCGGCGTGATCAGGTGCGGGATGCCCTCGTAGGCAGTCAGCTCGACCCGCTTGGGGTCGATCAGCACCATCCGGACCTCCTCCGGAGTGGCGCGGGCCAGCACCGAGGAGATCAGGCAGTTGATGCAGGACGACTTGCCGGAGCCGGTGGCGCCGGCCACCAGCACGTGCGGCATGGTCGCCAGGTCGTGGGTCACGTAGCCGCCCTCGACGTCCTTACCGAGCGCGACGAGCAGCGGCGCCTCCTCGCCGCTCGCCTGCGCCGAGCGCAGCACGTCGCCGAGGTTGACCATCTCCCGGTCGCTGTTCGGGATCTCGATGCCGACCGCCGACTTGCCGGGGATGGGCGAGATGATCCGCACGTCCGGGCTGGCGACGGCGTAGGCGATGTTCTTGGTCAGGGCGGTGATCTTCTCGACCTTGACCGCCGGGCCCAGCTCGATCTCGTAGCGGGTGACGGTCGGTCCGCGGGTGAAGCCGGTGACCGAGGCGTCGACCTTGAACTCGGTGAAGACGGTGGTCAGGGAGTCCACCACGTGGTCGTTCGCGGCGCTGCGGGTGCGACCGGGGCCGCCGCGTTCGAACAGATCGAGGGAGGGCAGCGCGTAGCTGATGTCGCCCGAGAGCTGGAGCTGCTCGGCGCGGGTGGTCTGCCCCTCCTCCGTACGCGGCGGCTCGGGGTCCTTGGTGAGGTCCGGCACGGAGGTCCGTCCGGAGTCCTCGCGCCGAGTGCCCCGCGCGCCGGGAACGACGGCGCCCCGCGCCTCGGAGCGTCCGTCGCCGGAGCCCGCGTCGTCGGCGAGGGACTCCTGCTGTCTGCGTCGCCGGTCGGACACCTCGTGGCTGAGGTCGGCGACCAGCGGCGAGGGCTGCACGCCGTGCAGCACGGCCCCGTCCAGTGAGGCGGCGGCAGCGGCGGCGACGTCCCACGCGGCCGACGAGCCAGCGTCCTCGTCCGCGCCGGACAGCGTATCCCGTCCGGCACCGTCGGCGTCCCGCGCCGCCGCAGGACGCCTGCGGCGGCGGCGCCTCTCCAGCGCCTCCTGCTCCGCCAGTTCGGGCGGCAGGTCCTTGCGCAGACCCTGCGCCGGGCCTGCGCGGCGGCCGGACACGGAACCGTGGCCCTCTTCCGCCGCGTCCCGCTCGCCGTCCTCCGGTCGCGGAGTGACGACCCCCAGCCGGACGCCCAGCGCACGCAGCCGCTGCGGGATCGCGTTGACCGGAGTGGCCGTGACCACCAGCAGACCGAACACCGTGAGCAACACCAGCAGCGGCACTGCCAGCACCTCGCCCACGGTGAACCCGAGCGGAGTGAAGGAACCCCAGCCGATGAGACCGCCGGCGTCGCGGAGCGCCTCGGAGCCGTCGTCCCGGGCCGGCGCACCGCACGCGGCGTGCACCAGACCGAGGACGCCGGCGACCAGCGCCGAGAGGCCGATGACGATCCGCCCGTTGGCCTCCGGCTTCTCCGGGTGCCGGATCAGCCGTACGGCCATGCCGCCGACCAGCAGCGGCACCAGCAGGTCCAGGCGGCCGAAGGCGCCGGTCACCAGCATCTCCACCAGTTCACCGACGGGCCCCTGCAGGTTCGACCACGTGCCTGCGGCGACCACCAGTGACACACCGAGCAGCAGCAGCGCCAGGCCGTCCTTGCGGTGCGCCGGGTCCAGGCCTCGAGCGCCTCTCCCTATACCGCGCAGCAGCGCGCCGACGGTGTGGGCGACGCCCAGCCAGCAGGCGCGCACGAGGCGGTAGACGCCGCTGGTGGGTGACGGAGCGGGCTTCGCCGCGGGGCGTCCGGCGGACGCCTTCTTCGCCGGAGCCTTCCGGGGTGCGGCCTTCTTCCCCGCTGCCGGGGCCTTCTTGGCCGCGGGCTTCTTCGCGGGCGCCTTTCCGGCGGCAGCCTTGCCGGGCGTACGTGAGGCCATGGTGGTGAGGTTACAGAAGTTGCCGGTCCGGGGCACGGACGCCCGGGAGGGCGGCGGGACGCCGACCGGGCGGGCACTCGGGCTCCGTGACGACGCCTCAGCCGTACGGGAGCCCCGCGGGTCCGCACGGCGGCGGGGCGGTCAGTTCTGCGAGGGGAGCTGGGTGCTGGAACCCCCGGAGCCCGGTTCCAGAGCGTCAAGTGCCCTGCGCAGGCCGGTGAGTTTGCGTTCCAGGTGGGCGGCGGTCGCGACGGCGGCGGCGTCCGCCGAGTCGTCGAGCTGCTTGGACAGGGCCTCGGCCTGCTCCTCCACGGACGCCAGCCGGGCGGAGAGTTCGGTCAGCAGACCGGTCCGGCCGCCCTCCTCCGCCGCGCCGGCGCCGTTGGCCGACGCGCGGCCGCCGCCGTTGTCGAGCTGGAGGCGTAGCAGCGAGGCCTGCTCGCGGAGCTGCACGTTCTTCATGTACAGCTCGACGAACACGGAGACCTTGGCGCGCAGCACCCACGGATCGAAGGGCTTGGAGATGTAGTCCACCGCACCTGCCGCGTAGCCGCGGAAGGTGTGGTGGGGGCCGTGGTTGATGGCGGTGAGGAAGATGATGGGGATGTCCCGGGTGCGCTCCCGGCGCTTGATGTGCGCGGCGGTCTCGAAGCCGTCCATGCCGGGCATCTGCACGTCCAGCAGGATGACCGCGAAGTCGTCCGTCAACAGCGCCTTGAGCGCTTCCTCCCCTGACGATGCCCGCACGAGCGTCTGATCGAGCGCCGAGAGGATGGCCTCCAGCGCCAGCAGATTCTCCGGCCGGTCATCGACCAGGAGGATCTTGGCCTTCTGCACCATGGCCCGTCCTCCTCGTCCCGGCAGCCCACCGGTCTCCGCCCCACGGAGCGGCTCCGTTCTGCCGCCCGTCCTTGTGCCGGTCATGGTAGCCGCAGCCGGGCGGCCACCACACCCTGTCACCGTGATGTCACTGTGCACGTCAGCAAGAACGCGCGGGGGGACCGGAAGGTTCCCCAGCTTTACACGTTCCCACACATGGCCGACCACTTCACAACGGCCCCGCCCGGAACGAGAGCGACGCCGCCCGGTGCGGGACGGGTCCCGCACCGGGCCCGCCACCCCGCACCGTGTCACATCAACGCGCGTTCATCCACTGCGCCATGACCTGAAGGAGGTGGTCGGTGTCCACGGGCTTGGTGACGTAGTCCGACGCTCCGGACTCGATGCTCTTCTCCCGGTCGCCCTTCATCGCCTTCGCGGTGAGCGCGATGATGGGCAGCCCGGCGAACTGCGGCATCCGCCGGATCGCCGCCGTCGTCGCGTAACCGTCCATCTCCGGCATCATGATGTCCATCAGCACCACGGTGACGTCGTCGTGCTGTTCGAGTACCTCGATGCCCTCGCGGCCGTTCTCCGCGTACAGCACCTGGAGACCGTTCTGCTCCAGGACGCTGGTGAGGGCAAAGACGTTGCGGATGTCGTCGTCCACGATGAGCACCTTCTCGCCGTGGAAGTCCGCTTTCGGTCCGGCGGCGACCAGGTCCTGGCCGTTGTGCCGCCAGCCGTCCGCGGTCCCGGCGCCGTCCTCCGCAGGCGCGGTGCCCTGCTCGTCCGAGCCGGGGCCACCCGCCGCCTCTGCCGCCTCGGGCTCCTCTCCGGCCGGCAGCGCCCGCGGCGAGGCCTTCGCGGCCGCCGCCTCACGCCGTCGCCGGACCAGGGATGCCGCGGCCCGCTCCGCCTCGACGGCGGCCGCGTCCTCCGCCGACCGGGCCGGCGCGCCCTCCGTGGATCCCGGTCCCTCGACCGGTGCTTCGGCGGCCTCGCGTCGGGCGGGGTCCTCAGCGGCGTTGGAACCCTCGGCCCCCTCGGCGGTGCGCTGCGTCGGTGAGGTCCCGGCAGGTTCCACGGACACCGGCTCCGGCGCCGCGGTGAGCGCGAGGGCCGCGTCGATCTGCGCGTACCCCTGCGGGGGCAGCTCCAGCGGGTGCAGCGGCAGGTACAGGGTGAACGTGGAGCCGCGGCCGGGCTCACTGGCGGCGTAGATCTCGCCGCCGAGGAGGCGGGCGATCTCCCGGCTGATCGACAGGCCCAGGCCGGTGCCGCCGTACTTGCGGCTGGTGGTGCCGTCCGCCTGCTTGAACGCCTCGAAGATGACGCGCATCTTGCCGGCCGCGATACCAATGCCGGTGTCCGTCACGGAGAACGCGATCAGCTCGGCGTCCGCGTCGCGCAGCGCGCCGTGCTCCAGCATCTGTTCCCGGATGGCATTCGGCACGTCATCCCGCGCGGAGCGGATCACCAGCTCCACGGCACCCGCGTCGGTGAACTTCACCGCGTTCGACAGCAGGTTACGCAGCACCTGGAGCAGCCGCTGCTCGTCGGTGTGCAGCGTCGCGGGTAGTTCGGGGGACACCCGGACGGAGAAGTCGAGCCCCTTCTCCGCGGTCAGCGGCCGGAAGGTGGCCTCGACGTAGTCGACGAGCTGGACGAGCGCGATGCGCGTCGGGCTGACGTCCATCTTGCCCGCCTCGACCTTCGACAGGTCCAGGATGTCGTTGATGAGCTGCAGAAGGTCGGAGCCGGCCCCGTGGATGGTCTCGGCGAACTCGACCTGCTTAGGGGAGAGGTTGCCCTCCGCGTTGTCGGCGAGCAGCTTGGCGAGGATCAGCAGCGAGTTCAGCGGAGTGCGCAACTCGTGCGACATGTTCGCCAGGAACTCGGACTTGTAGCGCATGGAGACCGACAGCTGTTCGGCACGCTCCTCGAGGACCTGCCGGGCCTCCTCGATCTCCCGGTTCTTGATCTCGATGTCGCTGTTGGTCTGCGCGAGCTGCGCCGCCTTCTCCTCGAGCTGGCTGTTGGACTCCTCCAGCGCCTTCTGCCGGCTCTCCAGCTCGCCCGAGCGCTCCTTGAGCTGCTCCGTCAGCTCCTGCGACTGGCGCAGCAGCACCTCGGTCTTGGTGTTGACGCTGATGGTGTTGACGCTGGTCGCGATGACCTCGGCGATCTGGCTGAGGAAGTCCTTCTGGATCTGAGTGAACGGTTGGAACGCGGCCAGCTCCACGACGCCGAGCACCAGGCCCTCGAAGATGACCGGCAGCACGATCACGTGCGCGGGCGGCGCCTCGCCGAGCCCGGAGGAGATCTTCAGGTAGCCGGGCGGCGCGTTCTCCACCAGGATGGTGCGCTTCTCCTCGGCGGCGGTGCCGATGAGCGACTCGCCCGGCCCGAAGGTGGTGGGCATGCCACCCATGGAATAGCCGTAGCTGCCCAGCATCCGCAGCTCGTAGGAGGCCTGGCCGCCTTCCGAGGCGCCGATGTCGCCGGCACCGATGCGGTCGGCGCCGATCCGGGCGTCCTCCGGGTCGCTGCCGGGCACCGCGACGAAGAACGCGCCGTGCTGCGCGGAGACCACCGGGGTCAGCTCGGACATGATCAGACCGGCGACGTCCTTCAGGTCGCGACGGCCCTGCATCAGCGCGGAGATCCGGGCCAGGTTGCCCTTGAGCCAGTCCTGGTCGGTGTTGGCCAGGGTGGTCTCGCGCAGGTTGGTGATCATGGTGTTGATGTAGCCCTGCAGCTCCAGGATCTCCCCGGCGGCATCCACGTCGATACGCACGTTGTGGTCGCCGCGGGTCACCGCAGTGGCGACCTCGGCGATCGCGCGCACCTGGCGGGTCAGGTTCCCCGCCATCTCGTTCACCGACTCGGTGAGGTCCTGCCAGGTGCCGGCCACGTCCCGCACGCGCGCCTGGCCGCCGAGCTGCCCCTCGGTACCCACCTCGCGGGCCACCCGCGTCACCTGCTCCGCGAAGAGCGACAGCTGGTCGACCATCGTGTTGATGGTCGTCTTCAGCTCCAGAATCTCGCCGTTCGCCTCGATGTCGATCTTCTTGGTGAGGTCGCCCTTGGCGATGGCGGTGGTGACCATGGCGATGTTGCGCACCTGACCGGTCAGGTTGGACGCCATCGAGTTCACCGACTCGGTGAGGTCCTTCCAGGTGCCGGCCACACCGGCCACCCGGGCCTGGCCGCCCAGGACACCGTCCGTGCCCACCTCGCGGGCCACCCGCGTCACCTGGTCGGCGAACGACGACAGCGTCGTCACCATCGTGTTCACGGTGTCGGCGAGCTGCGCGACCTCGCCACTGGCCTCGACGGTGACCTTCTTGGTCAGGTCGCCGTTGGCGACCGCCGTGGCGACCTGCGAGATGTTCCGCACCTGGCCGGTCAGGTTGTTCGCCATCAGGTTGACGTTGTCGGTGAGGTCCTTCCAGATACCGGAGACGTCCCGCACGCGGGCCTGGCCGCCGAGGATGCCCTCGGTGCCCACCTCACGTGCCACCCGCGTCACCTGCTCCGCGAACGACGACAGCTGGTCCACCATCGTGTTCACGGTCGTCACCAGGGCGAGGATCTCGCCCTTGGCGTCGACGGTGATCTTCTTCGACAGGTCGCCCTGCGCGACGGCAGTGGTGACCTCGGCGATGTTCCGGACCTGGGAGGTCAGGTTGTTCGCCATGAAGTTCACCGACTGGGTGAGGTCCTTCCAGGTACCGGAGACGCCCTTGACCTCCGCCTGGCCGCCGAGGATGCCCTCGGTGCCCACCTCACGCGCCACCCGCGTCACCTGCTCCGCGAAGGAGGAGAGCTGGTCGACCATCGTGTTGATGGTCGTCTTCAGCTCCAGGATCTCACCGCGGGCGTCGACGTCGATCTTCTGCGACAGGTCACCCCGCGCCACGGCCGTGGCGACCTGCGAGATGTTCCGCACCTGACCGGTGAGGTTGGACGCCATGCCGTTCACGGAGTCCGTCAGGTCGCGCCACACCCCGGCGACGCCCGGCACCTGCGCCTGGCCGCCGAGCCGGCCCTCGGTGCCCACCTCACGCGCCACCCGCGTCACCTGGTCGGCGAACGCGGACAGCTGGTCGACCATCGTGTTGATGGTGTTCTTCAGCTCCAGGATCTCACCGCGGGCGTCGACCTCGATCTTCTGCGACAGGTCACCCCGCGCGACCGCTGTGGTCACCTGCGCGATCTGGCGCACCTGCGAGGTCAGGTTTCCCGCCATGAAGTTGACCGAGTCCGTCAGGTCCTTCCAGGTGCCGGAGACTCCGTCCACCCGGGCCTGGCCACCCAGCCGGCCCTCTGTGCCCACGTCGCGGGCCATCCGGGTCACCTGCTCCGCGAACGAGGACAGCTGGTCCACCATCGTGTTGACGGTGTTCTTCAGCTGAAGCATCTCGCCGGAGACGTCCACGGTGACCTTCTGCGACAGGTCGCCGTTCGCCACCGCCGTCGTCACCTGCGCGATGTTCCGCACCTGACCGGTGAGGTTGCGGAAGGCGGTGTTCACCGAGTCGGTGAGGTCCTTCCAGGTGCCCGCGGCGCCCGGCACACGCGCCTGACCGCCCAGCTCGCCCTCGACGCCGATCTCCCGGGCGACACGAGTCACCTCGTCACCGAACGAGCGAAGCTGGTCGACCATCGTGTTGACGGTGTTCTTCAGCTCCTGCATCTCACCGGAGACGTCCACGGTGACCTTCTGCGACAGGTCGCCGTTCGCCACCGCCGTCGTCACCTGCGCGATGTCCCGCACCTGGGCGGTCAGGTTGCGGAAGGCGCTGTTCACCGAGTCGGTGAGGTCCTTCCAGATCCCCGCCGCGCCCGGCACCTGCGCCTGACCGCCGAGCACGCCCTCCGTGCCGACCTCGCTCGCCGCGCGCGTGACCTCGTCCGCGAACGTCCGCAGCGTCTCGGTCATGGCGTTGATCGTCTCGGCGAGCTGCGCGACCTCGCCCCGGGCGTTCACGGTGATCTTCTGCGACAGGTCGCCGTTCGCCACCGCCGTCGTCACCTGCGCGATCTCGCGGACCTGGGAGGTCAGGTTGCCCGCCATCAGGTTCACCGAGTCGGTGAGGTCCTTCCACACGCCCGCGACGCCCTGGACGCGCGCCTGGCCGCCCAGCTCACCTTCGGTGCCCACTTCGCGGGCCACCCGGGTCACCTCGGACTGGAACGAGGACAGCTGGTCCACCATCGTGTTGACGGTGTTCTTCAGCTCGAGCATCTCGCCGGCCACGTGCACCGTGACCTTCCGCGAGAGGTCGCCCTTCGCCACCGCCGTCGTCACCAGCGCGATGTCCCGCACCTGCGCGGTGAGCCGGGACGCCATCGTGTTGACGGAGTCCGTGAGGTCCTTCCAGGACCCCGACATGCCGCGTACCTTCGCCTGGCCGCCCAGCTTGCCCTCGGTGCCCACCTCGCTGGCCACCCGGGTGACCTCGTCGGTGAACGCCGAGAGCTGATCGACCAGCCCGTTCACCGTCTTGCCGACCCTGAGAAACTCGCCGCGCAGCGGCTGCGCCGGCCCGTCGGAGCCCTGGACCCGCAGGTCCATCCGCTGCTCCAGGTCGCCCTCCGCCACCGCCGTCAGCACCCGGCCCACCTCGGACACCGGACGCACCAGATCGTCGACCAGGGCGTTCGACGCGTCGACGGCCGAGCCCCAGGCGCCCTCGAAGGCGCCGCTCTCCAGCCGCTCGGTGAGCTTGCCCTCGCGGCCCACCACCCGGCGGACACGTGCCAGCTCGCTGGTGAGGTGCAGGTTGCGGTCCGCCACTTCGTTGAAGACGGCGGCGATCTCCGCCATCGGACCGTCCCCGGTCACGGTGAGACGCTTGCGGAAGTTCCCGTCCCGCATGGCGGTCAACGCGGTCAACAGTCTGTTGACAGCCGCGGCGTCCACCTCGAGCGTCCCGCTCTTCCGGGTGCGTCCGCCTTTCGCGCGCGTGCCGGTGCCACGCGCCGCTGCGCCAGACTCCACCGTGTCCCTCCCGAGGGTCGACCGCCGAAACGGGCTGGTGCTCCGAACCTTCCCAGTGTTTCACCCTGCCGGAACGAGGCGATAACAGTTCGGCAGCATGGCACACCACCGGGCCCGGGCGCCGAGTAGGGGGGAAACACCCCCGACCGGCACCCGCGCACCCTGCGAACGTAAGTAACCTGGCATCCGGCTGTCCAACGCCCCGCAACACCGGGCCGGGGCGGTGGAGTGAGTGGAAGGCAACGGAGGGGCCTCGGGGAATGCCAGAGCAGAGCGCCGAGCAGGGGCGGACGGCGGCGATCGGTGCGCAGCGCACACCCGCGGACACGGGCAGCGAACAGAAACCTTCAGGGAGAGCAGTGATCACCGCACGAGCCGCGGCCACCTTCGAGCCCGTCGGCCGATCCGTCGCGGTGGCCCGCGGCTTCGTACGGGACACCCTCCAGGGCTGGGGCCTCGGAGAGATCGTGGACGACGCGGTCGTCCTCACCAGCGAACTGGTCACCAACGCCGTCATCCACGCCGGCACCTCCGCCGAGGTGATCTGCCTCCGCGAGGAGGACACCGTGCGCGTCGAGGTCGTCGACCACTACCCCGAGCGGGAGCTGCCGCTGCACGACGCCGGCCAGCCGCACGGCAACCCCGACCGCGAGGGCGGGCGCGGCCTGCTGCTGTGCGCCGCGCTCGCCTCCCGCTGGGGCGTCGACTACGCGGCGGCCGACAAGCGCGTCTGGTTCCGCCTGGACCTGCCGGAGCGTCCCGTCGGCACCCGCGCCGCCGGCCCCGCCCTCCCCGACGCCGCCCTGCCGGTCGCCGCACACCGCGTGCACGTCGCGGTCATCCAGGTCGACCGCGGCGGAGCCGTCGGCTCCTGGAACGAGGACGCGACGGAACTCTTCGGCTACACCGCCGAACAGGTCGTGGGCAAACCGCTCACCGACCTGGCCGCCTGGCCGCACACCCCCGGCACGGGCACCGGCATCGCCGAGGCCCTCCAGCTCTCCCGCTGGGAGGGGTCGTACGGCATGCGGGACACCGACGGCCGGACGGTCGCCGTCTACGCGTCGCACCTGCGCGTGCGCGACAGCGACGGCGAACCGTCAACCGTGTGTCTGCTCGTGCGGGACCACGAACGGGCCGTGCTCCAGTCGCCGCCGCGCGGACACGGCGGGGACGGCGACCCCCAGAACGGGCGGGAAGGCCAGACCGCGGACCCGTTCGAGGTGTTCATCGGCTCACCCGCCCCGGACGATCTGGACGGCCTGCTCCAGCGCACCGTGGAGCGCGCACGCGACATGCTCGACGGCGACGCCGCCTACCTCCTGCTGGCCACCGACGACGAGACCGAACTCGAGGTGCGCGCCTCGACCGGCCTGACCTCCGCGCGGCAGCGGTTCGCCCGCGTCCCCGTCGAGGCAGGCAGCGGCCGCTACGGCTCGGCCCGGATGCCCTCCGTGCATGAGGACCTGGCGGTCGTCCCCGGCGCCGTGCCGCTGCTGGAGGGCACCGGCATGCGGTCGGTGGTCATCGTCCCGCTCAAGGTCGAGGGCCGTCTCACCGGCTCACTGGGGGTCGCCACCGAATCGCCAGGCCGGTACACCAACGAGGAGGCACTGCGTCTCCAGTTCGCCGCCGACCGCATCGCCCTCGCCGTGGAACGCGCCCGGCTGACGGAACTGGAACGGCTGCGCCGGGGTTCGCTGTCTTTCCTCGTGGAGGCGTCCGACCTGCTGGCCGGCACGCTGGACCGCAACCAGACGCTCGCCCTGATGGCACAGATGACCGTGCCCACCCTGGCGTCCTGGTGCGCCGTCTACACGGTGGCCGAACCGGGCTCGGAACCCGCACTCGCCTACGTGCTGCACGAGGACGAGGAGCGCATCGACAGCCTCAAGGCCCTCCTCGGCAAGGTCGATCCCCCGGACCCGGTGCCCGCGCCCGGCGCCCGGCTGTGGACCGCCCCGACCGACACCGCGCACGGCTCCGCGCTGCGCACCTCGCTGCGCAGCGCGACGCTCGGCGAGGACGACAACCCCGCCCCGGGGTCCGGACTCGCCACCGCCGCTGCCGTGGGCGGCGAGACCGTGGTGATGCCACTGGTCGCCCGCAACCGGGTCATCGGCATGCTCGTCCTCGGCAAGCCGACCGACGAGCGGTTCCGCCAGGAGATCATTGAGCTGGCGGAGGATCTGTCCCGCCGCGCCGCACTCGCGCTGGACAACGCGCGCCTCTACTCGGAGCGGACCGCGATCAGCCAGTCCCTGCAGCGCAGCCTGCTTCCCCCGGGGCTCCCCGATGTCCCCGGCATGGAGGTCGAGGTCATCTACCGCGCCGCGGGCGAGGGCAACGAAGTCGGCGGCGACTTCTACGACCTGTTCGAGATCCGCGACGGCGGATACGGCTTCGCCATCGGCGACGTCTGCGGCACCGGCCCGGAGGCCGCCGCCGTCACCGGCCTCGCGCGGCACGCGCTGCGTCTCCTCGCCCGCGAGGGCTTCGCCGGCCCCGCCGTGCTGGAACGTCTCAACGCCGCGATCCTCGACGAGGGCGCCCGCAGCCGCTTCCTCACCCTGTTGTACGGCGAGTTGTGGCCGCAGCCCGACGGCGGCGCCCGGCTCGAGGTGGTGTGCGCGGGTCATCCGCTGCCGCTCCGCCTGCGGCCGGACGGCACGGTCGAACCGGCGGCCGAACCGCAGCCGCTGCTCGGCGTCATGGAAGACCTGGAACTGTACGAGCAGCACGTCGTGCTGGAGCCGGGAGACGTGATGCTGTGCGTCACCGACGGGGTGACGGAGCGTCGGGAGGGCACCCGCATGCTCGGTGACGACGGCCTCGCCGCCGCGCTCTCCACGTGCACGGGGCTCACGGCCGGCGCAGTGGCGGCGCGCATCATGCGCACCGTCGAGCACTTCGCCAGCGTGCCGCTCTCGGACGACATGGCGATCCTGACCATGCGCGCTCCCGGCTGACGGGCGGGAGCACCGCCGGTGCTCCCGGTACGACGAAGGGCCTTCACCGCGCGCGGTGAAGGCCCTTCGTCGTGGAGCCCCAAAACGGAATCGAACCGTTGACCTTCTCCTTACCATGGAGACGCTCTGCCGACTGAGCTATTGGGGCGCGTCGACGTCGTCGATCATACCTGACGGCGCGGAGTGCTCCGCACCGGGAGGAGGCCCGCGCAGGTCGGCCGGAGTCAGCAGGCGGGCTCCAGCAGCAATCCGCCCAGCGCGTTGCAGGCCGCGACGATGCGGTGGAGCTCACGCTTCGTCAGGGACGCGTGCAGGGGCAGGGCGAGACACGTATGGGCTGCCTCCTCGGCAACGGGCAGACGTACGCCCGGAGAGAATCCCGGCGTCCGGTGCACCGGCGCCTTCACCGGTACGTGGCACTCCACCCCCTTGGCCCGCAGGGCGTGCAGGTAGGCGTCGCGGTCCGGCCGTCCGTTCCCCTGTACGCGCACGACGTACGCAGAGTAGGCGTGCTGGGCGCCACGAGCCGTGACGGGGGTGACGACGCCGCGGAGGCGTGCGTTCAGATGGGACGCGTTCCGGCGGCGTGCGGCGAGTTCGAGCGGTGTGGGCCCGGCGCACTCGGCCGCGTCGCGGCCGACGGGGACGAGCCGGGCACGGTGGCCGGCGACGACCGACTCCAGCCGGTCCGTGGGCGCCGGGTGGCCGAACAGGTCGACGGCCGCGACAGCGCAGGTGCGTGAGGTCAACGCGCCTGCGACGCTCGCCGGATCGATGCAGTAGGTGTGCGGATCGATGTCGACGACGACGGGTACCGCGCCCAGGCGGCGTACCTGCTCGGCAGCCTCGTCCCCGCCGAACCCCGGGAGGATCACCTCGTCCCCGGCGGCGACGCCGGCGTCTCTCAGTTCGTTCCCCATGCCCGTCATGGTGGTGCGTGGACGTGAACTCCGGGTGACGGAACGCGAAAAAGCCGTGGACCCCGATCTGACATCGGGACCCACGGCTCTCAATGATTGTTCGGCGGCGTCCTACTCTCCCACGAGGTCCCCCTCGCAGTACCATCGGCGCAATAAGGCTTAGCTTCCGGGTTCGGAAAGTAACCGGGCGTTTCCCTCACGCTATGACCACCGAAACACTATGAAACACACAAACACCGGGAGAACAACCGCAACCCCCCACACGCCACCAAAGGCGGGCAAGGAATTACGGGTTCTCGACCTGGTTGTGGTCTCAGAACCCACACAGTGGACGCGAGCCTCTATGGACAAGCCCTCGGCCTATTAGTACCGGTCACCTCCACCCATTACTGGGCTTCCAGATCCGGCCTATCAACCCGGTCGTCTACCGGGAGCCTTAACCCCTCAACGGGGGTGGGAGTCCTCATCTCGAAGCAGGCTTCCCGCTTAGATGCTTTCAGCGGTTATCCCTCCCGAACGTAGCCAACCAGCCATGCCCTTGGCAGAACAACTGGCACACCAGAGGTCCGTCCGTCCCGGTCCTCTCGTACTAGGGACAGCCCTTCTCAAGACTCCTACGCGCGCAGCGGATAGGGACCGAACTGTCTCACGACGTTCTAAACCCAGCTCGCGTACCGCTTTAATGGGCGAACAGCCCAACCCTTGGGACCGACTCCAGCCCCAGGATGCGACGAGCCGACATCGAGGTGCCAAACCATCCCGTCGATATGGACTCTTGGGGAAGATCAGCCTGTTATCCCCGGGGTACCTTTTATCCGTTGAGCGACGGCGCTTCCACAAGCCACCGCCGGATCACTAGTCCCGACTTTCGTCCCTGCTCGACCCGTCAGTCTCACAGTCAAGCTCCCTTGTGCACTTACACTCACCACCTGATGACCAACCAGGCTGAGGGAACCTTTGGGCGCCTCCGTTACTCTTTAGGAGGCAACCGCCCCAGTTAAACTACCCACCAGACACTGTCCCTGATCCGGATCACGGACCCAGGTTAGACATCCAGCACGACCAGAGTGGTATTTCAACAACGACTCCACCCAAGCTGGCGCTTGAGCATCACAGTCTCCCACCTATCCTACACAAGCCGAACCGAACACCAATATCAAGCTATAGTAAAGGTCCCGGGGTCTTTCCGTCCTGCTGCGCGAAACGAGCATCTTTACTCGTAGTGCAATTTCACCGGGCCTATGGTTGAGACAGTCAAGAAGTCGTTACGCCATTCGTGCAGGTCGGAACTTACCCGACAAGGAATTTCGCTACCTTAGGATGGTTATAGTTACCACCGCCGTTTACTGGCGCTTAAGTTCTCAGCTTCGCCATCCCGAAGAATGACTAACCGGTCCCCTTAACGTTCCAGCACCGGGCAGGCGTCAGTCCGTATACATCGCCTTACGGCTTCGCACGGACCTGTGTTTTTAGTAAACAGTCGCTTCTCGCTGGTCTCTGCGGCCACCCCCAGCTCAAGGAGCAAGTCCCATCACCAGACGTGGCCCCCCTTCTCCCGAAGTTACGGGGGCATTTTGCCGAGTTCCTTAACCATAGTTCACCCGAACGCCTCGGTATTCTCTACCAGACCACCTGAGTCGGTTTAGGGTACGGGCCGCCATGAAACATCGCTAGAGGCTTTTCTCGACAGCATAGGATCATCCACTTCACCACAATCGGCTCGGCATCAGGTCTCAGACACAAGCCAGGCGGATTTACCTACCTGACGTCCTACACCCTTACCCCGGGACAACCACCGCCCGGGATGGACTACCTTCCTGCGTCACCCCATCACTCACCTACTACCAGCTCGGGCCACCGGCTCCACCACTCCGACTTCATCCGAAGAATCCACCGGCGGCTTCACGGGCTTAGCATCACTGGATTCGATGTGGGTCGCTTCACAGCGGGTACCGGAATATCAACCGGTTATCCATCGACTACGCCTGTCGGCCTCGCCTTAGGTCCCGACTTACCCTGGGCAGATCAGCTTGACCCAGGAACCCTTAGTCAATCGGCGCGCACGTTTCTCACGTACGTATCGCTACTCATGCCTGCATTCTCACTCGCATACCGTCCACAACTCGCTTCCACGGCTGCTTCACCCGGCACACGACGCTCCCCTACCCACCCCAGCCCTCGTTAGAGGTACATACTGGAGTGACACGACTTCGGCGGTGTGCTTGAGCCCCGCTACATTGTCGGCGCGGAATCACTTGACCAGTGAGCTATTACGCACTCTTTCAAGGATGGCTGCTTCTAAGCCAACCTCCTGGTTGTCTCTGCGACTCCACATCCTTTCCCACTTAGCACACGCTTAGGGGCCTTAGTCGATGCTCTGGGCTGTTTCCCTCTCGACCATGGAGCTTATCCCCCACAGTCTCACTGCCGCGCTCTCACTTACCGGCATTCGGAGTTTGGCTAAGGTCAGTAACCCGGTAGGGCCCATCGCCTATCCAGTGCTCTACCTCCGGCAAGAAACACACGACGCTGCACCTAAATGCATTTCGGGGAGAACCAGCTATCACGGAGTTTGATTGGCCTTTCACCCCTAACCACAGGTCATCCCCCAGGTTTTCAACCCTGGTGGGTTCGGGCCTCCACGAAGTCTTACCTCCGCTTCACCCTGCCCATGGCTAGATCACTCCGCTTCGGGTCTTGAACACGCTACTCAACCGCCCTCTTCGGACTCGCTT